>MEQZ01000167.1:0-3376 GCA_001770425.1 Betaproteobacteria bacterium RIFCSPLOWO2_02_FULL_65_20
GATCACGCTCGAACAAGTGCTCGACCGGTGCGACGGGCTGCTGGGCGACATCGCTTAGACTTAGACCATGGCACGGGATGCGGAAATATCCGCATGGTAGATTGCCAGGGGTCGGCGCCGGGAAGCGGGCCTCAGTGATGGTATACAGCCGTAATCGCCGGTCGCATGCGCGATCAACGGGTCGGAGTCGAATTGAATATCACGGTCTTGCCGGTCGCCAAGTGGCTCGCGGTTGCGTTTCTCGCTTCGGTGCTGTTTTCCCACACCAACGCGCTGCGATTCCTGCTGCTGCTTGCCGGGAGCTGCGCGGTTGCGGTGGCGGCGATCCGGATGCGGGCAGGCGGAAAACAGGACGGCCTGGACCTGGTCCCTCCGGCACTGTTCGCGTTTCTGCTCTGGATGGCGTGGGCAGGGGCGTCCCTCGCCTGGTCGCTGGAGCCCGAATTGAGCCAGAAGGAGTTCACCAACGAACTGGTGTACACGCTGGTGGCATTCTGGTTCTGTTACCTGGCCGGACAAGCGCCCGGCGCGGCGCGGGCGCTGGGGTACGGATTGGGCGCGGCACTTGCCGCGGTCTGCCTCATCGCGGGGTACGAGTATTTCCTTGACCGGGGCCACTATGAATTCGGATTGCACGGCGGGGCCGGAAACCTGACGAGCGCTCTGATCACGCTGGTGCCCTGCCTGCTGCTGGTGTGCTGGCTGTCGAGAGAGAAGGCCGTTTCTGCGCGTGCGGGCGCTCTGGCGTGGGTCTGCGTGGGGCTCGCGGTGCTGGGCGCCTATACCACGCTGAATCGCACCATCTGGATTGCGTTCATCATGCAGATCTTCCTGGCGGGCGCGCTGATCCTGTGGCGGTCGCGCGATCATCGAGGCCTGGAGAGGCGCAAGCTGATCGGTACGGCAACGGTCGCTGCCCTGATCGCAGTGGCCGCAGCAGTCACCATCGCGCAGGTCCAGCAGGAACGCTCGGAACTGCTGCGCCAGCGCCCCGGCAAGGAAGCGGCGGCAGACCCGCAGAACGATCCGCGCCTTCGCATCTGGCCGTACGCGGTCGACATCGTGCGCGAACGCCCGTGGCTGGGCATGGGCTACGGCCGGGGCATTGCGCGCAAGCAGCTGCACGACAGATTCCCCGAGCGCGAAATCTGGCACGCGCACAACCTCGTTCTGGAGACGGCGATCCAGGTGGGCATCCCCGGCGCTGTGCTGCTGCTTGCCCTGATCGGCATGACCGCGGTCTCCGGGTATCGATATGCCCGCAGCAGGAACGCGATTCGCGCCGCATGCGGCATTGCCGTGTTGTGCATCGTGATGGGCATGCTCCTGCGCAACATGACCGACGTGCTGTGGGTGCGGCAGAATTCGCTGCTGTACTGGGGCGTCATCGGCATGCTGTTCGGGGTCGGCCGGATGCATGCCGGATCCGGCCGCGGCGCGCAGTGATGCCCGCATCCCGGGGCCCGTCGAAGCAGCGCATCCTGGTCGTGCGGCGGGACAACATCGGCGATCTCGTCTGCACGACACCGCTCATTTCGGCGCTGCGACAGCGCTTTCCCGACGCCTGGCTGGGCGCGCTCGTCAACAGCTACAACGCACCCGTGCTGCAGGGCAATCCGGACCTGGACGAGGTGTTCGCCTACCGCAAGCTCAAGCACCGCGAACTCGGCGACTCGCTGCTCGCCTGTCTGTGGGCACGCTATCGCCTGATCACGGCGCTCAGGCGCGAAGCGCTCGATTACGTGGTGCTCGCCGGCAACGCCGCGCGCGCGATGAGACTGGCGCGGCTGCTGAGGCCCAAAGGCGTGGTCGCGGGGACAGCGGCCGGCGGCAGCCCGGATGTGGCGATCGAAGCCGGGAAAGGGCACGAGGTCGAAATCACATTCAGTCTCGCCCGCGCCTTTGGCATCGATGGTCCGCCGCCTGCGCCATCGGTTTTTCCGGGCCAGACGGTGGTGGCGCGGATGCGCAGCGAGCTTGCGGCGCGAGTCCCGGGTGCGTCGCGGTGGGTCGGCATCCACATCAGCGCGAGAAAGCCGAGTCAGCGCTGGCCGCTCGAGCGCTTCGCCGAACTCGCGCGGGAAATTGCCAGGCAGGGCAATGTGGGTATGCTGCTGTTCTGGTCGCCGGGTCCGCAGACCGATCCGCGCCATCCGGGCGACGACGAAAAGGCGCAGCGGCTTGGACTGGAACTGCGCAATCTTCCGCTTGTTCCGGTGCCTACGCCCAATCTGGGCGAACTCATCGCCGGACTGTCCCTGTGCGACCGGGTCATCTGCAGCGACGGGGGGGCGATGCATCTGGCCGCTGCGCTGGCCAAGCCCATCGTGTGCCTGTTCGGCCAGTCGGATGCCGCGCGCTGGCATCCCTGGGGCGTGCCCTATGAACTATTGCAGCCGGCAAGCCGCGACGTGCGCGATATCGGCCTCGGCGACGTGCTGGCTGCGCTGGGACGCCTGGGTTAGTCGGTCCTGCGATACTCGGGGACGAACCGGGCCAGTTCCGGCTTCACAGCGTCGGGGCGAGGCGCCGAGGTCACCCACTGCTCGAGGGCGTCGAGCCAGGCCGCATCCGGCTGTCCGTCCGCACGCGCGATGCGCAGCTTGGGATGCGGAGTCGGCTGCGTGGTCTCCCCGTCCGCGAGCAGTTCCTCGTAGAGTTTTTCCCCGGGGCGCATGCCCGTGAACTCGATGCGGATATCCTCCTCGCTGAACCCGGACATGCGGATCATGTCGCGCGCCAGATCGAGAATCCTGACCGGCTCGCCCATTTCCATGACGAAGATCTCCCCGCCCCGGCCCATCCATCCGGCCTGAAGCACGAGTTGCGCCGCCTCCGGGATCGACATGAAATAGCGCTGCACCTCGGGGTGAGTGACGGTGACCGGTCCGCCGCGGGCGATCTGCTCGCGAAATTTCGGGATCACGCTGCCGGTGGATCCGAGCACGTTGCCGAAACGCACCACGACGAACCGGGTGCCGGTGTCGCGCTGCAGAGACCGGCAGACCTGCTCGGCGAGGCGCTTGGAGGCCCCCATGACGTTGGTCGGGTTGACCGCCTTGTCGGTCGAGACCAGAACGAATTTCCCGACGCCATGCG
The DNA here is from genome assembly GCA_001770425.1 of Betaproteobacteria bacterium RIFCSPLOWO2_02_FULL_65_20. GTDB lineage: Bacteria > Pseudomonadota > Gammaproteobacteria > Burkholderiales > SG8-39 > JACQTO01. The sequence goes on from MEQZ01000167.1 coordinate 3,100, forward strand.
CGTGCGCGGCCCGCGCGAGCCGCAGCGTCCCGAGCACGTTGTTCTGCACCGCCTCCCAGGCGTTTTCGTGCTCCATCAGCGGCACGTGCTTGTAGGCGGCGGCATGGAACACGACATCGGGGCGGTATTGCGAGAGCACCGCTTCGATCCGCGCCGAATTGCGCACGTCGCCGATCACAGGCGCGATCCGCACCGCGTTCGCGCGGCGCGCGAGCTCCTGTTCGATCGAGTACAGCGCGTATTCGTTCTGCTCGAACAGCACCAGCAGTTGCGGCTC
>MEQZ01000167.1:3430-35699 GCA_001770425.1 Betaproteobacteria bacterium RIFCSPLOWO2_02_FULL_65_20
CGAGCTCTGCGGCGCGGCGGCGCACGTGCGCCGCGGCCGCCGGAAGGGAAACGATGGCATGTCGCAACTGCATTTCGTCCGCGAGCTGCTTGACCGAGGCGATCGGTCCGAGCACCCGCACGCCGAGCATGACCTGTCCGTGGCTGGCGGGATCGTCATCGAGTATGCCCACCGCCTGCCATTCCGAAGAGCGCGAAATTTCCTTCAGCAGGTTGAACGTGATGTCGCCGGCGCCGAGCACCAGCACCGGCTCGCCGCTGAGTTGCATCGGCCCGTAGAGACGCTTTTCCTTCCACGCGCGGTAGGCGATGCGGCTGCCGCCCATCATCAGAATGAGCAGCACCGGCGCGATGAGGTACGCCGATCGCGGCACGGAATCGGCTCCGCGCAGCAGCACCAGCAGGGTCGGCAGGGCCAGCGCCCCGATCAGGCACGCGACCAGGATGCGCTGCAGATCCGGCAGGCTGGCGTAGCGCCAGATGCCCCGGTACAGGCCGAACATCCAGAACAGCACCGCATGCAGGGGCATGCCGAGCACGATCGTGTTCCACATTGAAGGGCGGAATTCGGGCGGCACATCGAGGTTGAACCGCAGCCAGAACGCGAGTCCCCAGGCGAGCGCCGACGCGGCGACGTCGTGCAAGAACGCGAGGAACGCGCGATGGTTGAATTCAGCGGGTTTCAAGGGCGGCCTTTCTCGCACGGCGCCACGCCGCGTCCACGGCGACCGCGAGGCATGCGTACATCACCGCGAGGGCAAGCAGGACGACCAGCTGCGAGTATACCGGCTCACCGAGCGCCCAGAGCGACGCGGCGCCGCAGACGAGCATGAGCGCGTATTCGGCCAGGGCCGTCCTGCGGTGTCCCCAACCCATCTGCACCAGCCTCTGGTAGTAGTGGCTGCGGTGCGCGTGCCAGAATCGTTCGCCGCGCAGGATGCGCCGGGCGAGCGTCACGCTCGCATCGACGATGAACGGCGAGAAGACCACTGCGGGATACCACAGCGGCCACAGATCGCGTTGCCAGCCCAGCAGGCCGAGCGCTGCGGCCATGAAACCGAGCGGGATCGACCCTGTATCGCCCATGAAAATGCGTGCCGGGTGGAAGTTGTACGCGATGAAGGCAAGCGCCGCGGCGGCGACGCAGAATCCCGTCAGCGCGGTCGTCGGTTCATTCGCGAGCAGGGCAGCCAGACCGAGGAAGCCGAAGCCGAGCACGGTCATGCCGCCTGCGAGACCGTCGGCCCCGTCCATGAAATTGTAAAGATTGGTCATCCACATCACGGCCAGTGCCAGCGCCAGCTGCGTCCACCATGGCAGGGCGCCGAACGCCAGCCAGACGAACGCCGCTGCCGCCGCCGCATGCGCGAGGAAACGCACGGCGATCGGCAGGCCGCGCCAGTCGTCGGCCAGCGAGACGCAGGCGAGCGCGAGCGCGGGCGCGGCGAGGACCATGGGCGCAGGCACCAGCACGAAGGCGGCAAGCGCGCCTGCGATGATCGCAAGGCCACCGGACCGCGGTACCGGCTTGGAGTGCAGCGAGCGTTCGTTGGGCCGGTCCAGGGGCATCGCGAGACGGCTTCCGAGCATCAGCTCGAGCAAGCCCCCGGCAATGAGCGCGGCGACGGCTGGTGCGGCGGAAGCGCTGATCAATGCGGGCCTTTTGGCGGGTGAGAGTTAGGTCGGGGCAATCGGGACCAGCTGGCTCGGTTTGGCATTTATCGATCTCCCGATTTTGGAAAGTTGCGAAGTATGCAACTTTCCAAAATCGGGAGACATATGGACCCCAAAATCTTTCTCCGATGCCGGCCGCACTGGAATCGCGGGAGATCGGAGCATGATTCTAACGCCTCCGGCCCGCGGTCCCGCCCCGATGCGCCAGATACCACGCGGCGGTCTCGGCGAGGCCCTGCTCCATGGTGTATGGAGCTCGCCAGCCGAGCGCCGCCCTGATCGGCCCGCTGTCGATGGTCAGATCGCCGGTCAGCCGATCGATCGCCCGCGTCTGTCCGACCAGACCGCCGGCGAGGCGCAGCAGCGCGACCGGAAACGGAAACAACCGCGCCGGGCGGCCGAGCGCGCGGGCGATCCGCCTGACGAGTTCCGGCGTGGAAACATCCTCGCCGTCGGTCACCGAAAACGTACGGCCCGCCGCCTGCGGGTGAGTTATACACAGGCTGATCGCGTCAGCCAGATTGCCGACGAACAGCAGGCTCCTGCGGTTGGCGACGCTCGCCAGCGGCAGCGGAATACCCGAATCGACCAGGCGCATCAGGCGCAGGAAATTCGCTCTCACGCGCGGTCCATAGACCAGCGGCGGGCGCACAATCGCGCATTCGAGTCCCATATCGCGGGAGGCCTCGCCCAGCACGCGCTCGGCTTCGGCCTTGGACCAGCTGTAAGGGTCCTCGTCCGCCAGCCCGGCTTTTGCGCTGCTCACGAAAACCAGGCGCCTGACCCGCGCTCGCGCGGCGGCCTCGGCCAGCCGCAGGGTCGCATCGATGTTGATCTCCCTGAAGCGGGCACTGTCGCGCTGACCGGAGCCGACGTGCACCCGCGCCGCCAGATGCACCACGGTTTCGACACCCGCGAGTGCGGCGGACCAGTCGGTGGCCGCGCCCAGATCGCCGACGACCACCTGCCGCAGCCGGCCGGTGAGCTCGGCGAGTGCGGGCGATTCGCGTCTGACGGCAGCTCTCACCTCGGCGCCGGCGCGAACCAACAGCGAGCACAGCGGCAGCCCGATGAAGCCGCTTGCTCCGGTGACTACGACGGATTGCGCCAAACGGGCTCTCCGCCTCGGCTATTCGGGGGGAGGGCGCTGCAGCGCGATCAGCTTGGCGTACTTGTTGAAGCTGTTCATGCAGCCGATGCACACGTGCACCAGCCCGGGTACGCCATCGAGGAAACCGAGTCGCAGAACATAGAACTTGATGAAGCGGGCGAGCGGTGCGAGCACCAGATGCCAGGCGCCGGCACGGCGGCCTTGTGCGTTCAGCGTGCGGGCCTGAAGGCTGGTGTAGCGGTTCTGTTTTTCGAGATAAGCATCGAGTGTCTGCGCAGAATCGTGCAGCAGATCGCCCGCCAGCCTTTGCGCCGGGGCCGCAGCAATGACTTTTTCGTGCACGGGGTCGTCGCTCCAGCGCGCCTGGCGACGGTCGAACAGGCGCACGCTCCAGTCCGGATAGCCTTCGCCGTGCCGCAGCCAGCGGCCGAGGAAGCGGTTGCAGCGCGGCATCGCATACACGGCGGCGCGCGGCGCGCGCAGTTCGGCGAGGATGGCCACGCGCAGCACCTCGCTGACGCGTTCGTCGGCGTCCAGGCACAGCACCCAGTCATGTGCTGCTGCGCCGACCGCGAACTGTTTCTGCGGACCGAAGCCCAGCCACTCCTTGTGCACCACTCTTGCGCCCAGGCGCTGTGCGAGTTCGACCGTGCCGTCGGTGCTGTCGGAGTCGACCACGACGATCTCGTCGGCGAAAGACACGCTTTTCAGGCAGGCTTCGAGCAGCGCGCCGGCATTGTGCGTGATGATGGCGACAGAGAGGGGCACGGAACGGTTTATAATCAAACCTTTAGGCGCGCCATTCTAACCCGAATCGCTGCGCCGCATCAGCGCCGCGCCATGCTCAAGGTCCTCCTCATCAAGACCTCCTCGCTCGGGGACGTCGTCCACAACCTCCCGGTTGCGAGCGATATCCGCCGCCGATACCCGGACGCCCGCATCGATTGGGCGGTGGAGGAAGCCTACGCACCGCTGGTCGCGCTGCATCCTTCGGTCGCGCGAATCATCCCGGTTGCGATACGACGCTGGCGCGCGCACCCGCTCAGAGCTTCGACCTGGTCGGAAATCGGCGCTCTGCGCCGCCTGTTCGGAGAGCAGCAGTACGACGCGGTGATCGACACCCAGGGCCTGATCAAGAGCGCACTGCTCGCACGCGCCGCCCGCGGCCGGCGGCACGGCTTCGATGCGGGCTCCGCACGCGAGGGGTTCGCCGCACGCCTGTACGACGTGCGGCACCACGTGGCGCGAAATCTGCATGCCGTGACCCGAAACCGTTTGCTCGCGGCGAGCGCACTCGGCTACCGGGCCGATGCCACGGCTGAATATGGAATCCGCGCAGCAGCATGCGCAGAGCGAAGCGGGCGTTATGCCGTGTTTCTGCACGCAACCAGCCGCGCGGACAAGTTGTGGCCGATCGATCGCTGGATCGGCCTCGGCCACGCGCTCGAGACGCGCGGAATGCACTGCGTCCTGCCTTGGGGAAGTGACGAAGAACGGCGGCGCAGCGAGGCGATCGCTGAGGCGCTGGGGTCAGCCCAGGTACCCGCGCTTTCACCGCTCGCCGAGGTGGCCGCCATGCTGGCTGGTGCTGCCGCCGTGGTCGGCGTCGACACCGGTCTTACGCATCTCGCGGCAGCGCTCGGCATTCCGGTGATTGCCCTCTTTTGCGGTACGGACCCCGCTCTCACCGGCGTCTACGGCGCCGCCCGCGCACGCAATCTCGGCGGCGACGGCGGGCCCCCGGAGCTGGGGACGGTGCTGAAAACGCTCGACGAACTCGGGGCCGCGTGATGTGGCGCAGGGTGTGGGAACGGGGCTATACGCTGGTGCTTTGGGCGGCGCTTCCGTACGTCCTAGCGCGGCTTTTCTGGCGCGGAGGCAGGGAGCCTCGCTACCGCCGCCATGTCGCCGAGCGCTTCGGCAAATACCGCGCGCGGCCGAACAAGCCGGTGATCTGGGTGCACGCAGTGTCGGTCGGGGAGACGCGGGCGGCCGAGCCGCTGGTGCGGCTGCTCGCGGCGCGCCATCCGGAATGCGAAATGCTGATCACCCAAATGACCGCGACCGGGCGTGACACCGCGGAGCGTCTGTACGGCGGCGCGGCCACGCTCGCCTATCTGCCCTATGACTATCCGTTCGCGGTGAGACGATTCCTCGCGCATTTCCGGCCGCGCCTGGGCGTGCTGATGGAAACCGAGATCTGGTTCAATCTCGTTCATGCCTGCGCCGGGTCCGGCGTGCCGCTGTTGCTCGCCAACGCCCGCATGTCGGAGAAATCGGCGCGCGGCTACGAGACGGTCGCGCCGCTGGCGCGCGCCGCGCTCGGCCGGCTGTCGGCCGTCGCGGCGCAGTCCCGCGCAGACGCGCAGCGTCTGGAGAAGCTCGGCGCGCATGCAGTCGAGGTCACCGGCAACCTCAAGTTCGATGTTGCGGCTCCGGCCGGAGCGCCGGCCCTGGGCGCGGAATTCCGGCGCCGCTACGGGCCGCGCAAAGTGTTCCTTGCCGCGAGCACCCGGGAGGGAGAGGAAGCGCTGCTGCTGGATGCGCTGGCCGGGCAGCCGCTCGCGCCCGCGCTGGTGGTCATCGTACCGCGGCATCCGCAGCGTTTCGCCGAGGTGGCGCAGCTGCTGGAGCGGCGCGGCATCGCCTTCGTGCGGCGATCCGGCGATGCAGCGGTGCCGGCCCAATGCAACGTTCTGCTCGGCGACAGCCTCGGGGAGATGGCGGCGTACTACGCCTCCTGCGACCTCGCGCTGATCGGAGGGAGCCTCCTGCCCTATGGGGCGCAGAACCTCATCGAGGCCTGCGCGGCCGGCGTGCCGGTGCTCGTCGGGCCTTCCACCTACAACTTCGCGCAGGCGGTGGCCGAAGCGGTGCAAAGCGGCGCCGCGCTGCCTGTGGCGAGCGCCGTCGAAGTGGTCGCCGAGGCGCGCGGCTTGCTTGCCGACGAGGCGGCGCGAAAAACGATGTCGGTCGCGGGGCTGGCGTTTTGCGCGGCGCACCGCGGCGCGAGCGAAAGGACGGCCGCGATGTGCGAGCGGTTGCTCGGTTCTTAGTTCCTATTTACGCGTCCAGCCTTGGCAGACGTCGGCGAGAGTTTGGATTTCTTGTGTGCAGCGGCATGAATGCTGCCGCATGCTGCGAGTGACCGCTTACGGGCTCAACTGCGAATTCACCCTATCGGTTGCGGTTCCGGCGTCAGCGGAGTTGAAGGTCTCCTTCGGCAGGAGATACCGGCCGCTCAGTCGGCGCCGAGCAGCCGGTTGACTTCCTCGATGTCGGTGTCGGCGAGCGATGCGGCCGCGGCCTTGAGTCTCAGTCCGTTGACGATGGTGTCGTAGCGGGCCTTGGACAGGTCGCGCTTGGTCGAGAAGACCTGCTGCTGCGCATTCAGCACGTCGATGTTGATGCGCACTCCGACTTCGTAGCCGAGCTTGTTGGAATCCAGCGCGCTCTGGCTCGAGGTGAGGGCTGCCTCGAGCGCTTTGACCTGCGCCAGGCCGTTGGTGACGCCCAGATAGGCCTGGCGCGCCGACAGTGCGGATGAGCGGCGGCTGAACTCGAGATCCTGCCGCGCCTTTTCGCGGTTGGCGATGGCCTGGCGTACCTGAGAGCTGACGTTGCCGCCGCCGTAGATCGGGATCGCCAGTTGCAGGCCGATGACCCGGCTTTCCGAGTCCGATGGCACATTCGATGCACCGGCGGTACTCACGCTCTGGGAGTTGTATCCAATGCTTCCGACCAGGTTCAGGGTCGGCAGATGCCCGGCGCGCAGGCGCTCGATTTCGCGGGTCGCGACCTCGGCCGCGGCTTCCTGCGCGCGCACCTGGAAGCTGCGGGATTCGGCGGCAGAGGCCCATTCCTCCATCGCCGCCGGTTTCGGTGGATTGATCTGCACGCTCGGTTTGATCGGCGCGAGTCGCTCGGGGAACTTGCCGATGATCTGCTGCAGCGCGCGCTTCTTGATCTCCAGGTCGTTCTGGGCCGCGATTTCCTGCGAAGTGGCAAGGTCGTAGCGTGCCTGCGCTTCGTGGGTGTCGGTAATGGTCGAGGTACCCACCTCGAAGTTGCGCTTTGCCTGCGCAAGCTGTTCCGAAATCGCCGTCTTCTGGGCCTGGATGAACGCGAGGCTGTCCTGCGAGCCAAGCACGTCGAAATAGGCCTGCGAGACGCGCACGATCAGGTCCTGGGTCGCCTGGCTGAACTGGGCCTCGGACTGGGCTGCCTTGAATCCGGCCTCCCGGTACACCATGAGGTTGTTCCAGTTGAACAGGGGTTGGGTCAGCGAGAACGTGATCGCGTTGCTGTTGCCCTCGCGATTCGACGTGGGCAGGGCGCCGCGGAAGCTGATGTCCAGCGTGCTCATCTGGGTAAATGCGGAGGCGCTGATGGTGGGCAACAGGCCAGCGAGGCCCTGCGGCAGGGCCTCCAGCCCGGCGTCGCGCGTCGCGCGCGCCGAGGCATATTGGGCGTCATGGGCGAACGCATCGCGCAGGATCTGCACGAGGTCCGCCGACCAGGCATGGCCCGACAAGGTCCACAGGGAGACGACGACGGCGTTCTTCAGCGAGAGCTTCATGATCAATAGACCGGCATGGACGCCTCGACGGTCCGCGCCCATGCGTCCATGCCTCCAGTGAGGTTGTACAGTCGGGTGAATCCCGCGTGTTTGAGAAACATCGCAGCCTGCAGGCTGCGCGCGCCGTGATGGCAGATCACCACGGTGTCCGCATCCGGGTCGAGCTCGGTATGCCGGGACGGTACGGTCCGCATCGGCATGAGCACCGAACCGGGCAGCCGGCAAACCTGGAATTCCCAGGGCTCGCGAACGTCCAGCAGCAGCGGCTTGCCGGCCGCGGCATCGCCGAGTCTGTGCTGCAGTTCCTGCGGAGTGATGTGTTTCACCGGCGAATCAGAAGCAAAAGCGTTTCGGCTGCACGGCATTCCTGAGCGGCGGGAAGCTGGTTTCGAACAGGTTGATCGACCGGTGGCCACCCTGCGCAACGCAGGTGACCAGGCGTGCTTCCATCACCGGGGCATCGCCGATGATCGCAAACAGCCTGCCCTCGGGCTTCAGTTGCGCGAGCAGCGCTTGCGGCAGCATCGGTATCGAGCCCGTGAGCACGATGATGTCGTAGGGAGCGTGCGCGCTCCAGCCCTGCGCCGCGTCGCCAAGCTCGACGCTCACGTTTTCGATCCCCTGGCGCTGGAGGTTCTGCTCGCCGAATGTTTTCAGCCGCGAGTTGATCTCGACGCTCGTCACGTGTTGCACGCAGTGCGCGAGCAGGCCGGCGAAATAGCCGCTGCCGGTGCCGACCTCGAGCGCGCGCTCGTGTTTCTTTGCGCCGATCGCCTGCAGCACGCGAGCCTCGATCTTGGGCGCCCACATGCGCTCTGCGTCCCCGAGCGGGATCTCGATGTCCGAGAACGCCAGCGCCCGGAAATCGGCCGGAACGAACTCCTCCCGTCGCACCACGTAGAGCAGATCGAGCACATCCGAGTCAAGCACCTCCCACGGACGGATCTGCTGTTCGACCATGTTGAAGCGGGCTTGTTCGAGGTTCATGGCTGTGTGGCTATGATTTTGGCAAGGAGGCAATTTTAGCATCGTTCCCGATGGCGGCATCGGTGACCAAGGTCACGCATCCCGGGGTGCCGCAGCGGGCTGGGCAGGCAGGGAGACGGCCCGCACCGCGGGGCCGCCGGGGGCCCGGAACCGTAGGGCCGGGCCGCGGCGATTGAGTGTTGACCCGCCAGCCGTTAGACTGCCGCCTTTCGACCGCAGCTGGAATATCCATGCCCGACCGCATGCGCGCCTGCTCTCGATCCGCCCGTCAGCCCGCCGGCCGCCCCGCCGATCGCACAACGGACCGGGTCTGAGATGCTCGAGGCCTATCGGCTGGAGGGCACGCGCGGTGACCGCACCCTTTTCCGGGGACTCTCCTTTTCGGTCGCGCCCGCGCAGCTGCTGCACCTGGCCGGCGCAAACGGCGCAGGCAAGACCAGCCTGCTGCGCATCCTGTGCGGCCTGCTGCTGCCCGCGCATGGCGAGGTACGCTGGGGCGGGCAGCCGATCGCGGCGATGCGCGAGGAGTACGCGGCGCAGCTGCTCTACATCGGGCATGCCAACGCCCTGAAGGACGAACTGACGGCGCTGGAGAACCTGGAGATCGGCGGCACGCTCGCCGGCCGGCGGTGCACGAGGGATGCGGCGTTCGCCGCGCTGGAAGAACTCGGCGTCGGGCGTTGTGCGCAGCTTCCGGTGCGCGCGCTGTCCCAGGGGCAGCGCCGCCGCGTGTCCCTGGCGCGGCTTGCCCTGGGGGCCGGTGGCGGCGGCGGGAATGGCGCCGCGCTGTGGATACTCGACGAGCCGTTCGCGGCGCTCGATACGGCCGCGGTTGCTTATCTGGAGAACCTGATCGCGCGTCACGTCGACGCGGGCGGCATGGCGGTGCTGACCACCCATCAACCGCTTGCCGTCACCGCGGTCACGATGCTTCGGATCGAACTCGATTTCGAGATGGACGCGCGTTCGTGAGTCCCTTTGCCTGCATCGTCAGGCGCGACCTGCTGCTCGCCTTCCGGCGCCGCAGCGACGTGCTCAACACGCTGGTCTTCTTCGTCATCGTCGTGAGCCTGTTCCCGCTGGGCGTGGGGCCGGAACCGAACCAGCTGCGCGCCATGGCCCCGGGCGTGATCTGGGTGGCTGCGCTGCTCGCATCGATGCTGGCGCTGAATCGGCTGTTCGCCGCCGATTTTGCCGACGGGACGCTCGAACAGATGGCGCTTTCACCCGAGCCCCTGTTCCTGCTCGTGATCGCCAAGGTGCTCGCGCACTGGCTGGTCGCCGGGCTGCCGCTGGTGCTGATCGCGCCCGTGCTCGGCATCCAGTTCGACATGCCGCTCGACGCCATCGTGGTGATGATGGTTTCGCTGGTGCTCGGCACGCCGGTATTGTCGCTGATCGGCGCGGTCGGCGCGGCCTTGACACTTGGACTGCGCGGCGGCGGAGTGCTCGTGGCGCTGCTCGTTCTGCCGCTGTATGTGCCCGTGCTGGTGTTCGGCGCGGGTGCCGTGGTGGCTTCGGGCGCCGGGCTTTCCGCCCAGGCACACCTGCTGCTGATCGGTGCCTCGCTCGCTCTGTCGCTGGTGCTGTCGCCCTGGGCGACGGCGATGGCGTTGCGGATATCGCTGGATTGACGAAGCTCCGAATAGGTTCGCTGTTGTCATTCCTGCAAAAGCGGGAATCAGGAATCTTTACCAGTGTCTGGATCCACTCCCCGCTTTCGCGGTGACCAAAGGCCGCGGGGATGACGTAATTAGACGATTGTGGGTTTCACAGCGACGCGGAGGACGTCGGATCGCGCTCGCGGCAGCCTTCGCGAGGTCGGCATTTTTTTCGCCCAGGCGCGCCTGCGGCTCGGTTGCGTCCAGGCGTGAGATGACCTGTCCGCGACGGACCGATTCTCCCTCGCGCACCTCGGCCGACACCTTTGTCTTGACGGTGGTCTGGTTTCGCGGTGAGAGCGTTCCGGTGAGCGAAATCAACTGGCGGATGTCGCGCCGCTCCACGGTCGTGACGTCGTTGGCGGAGAACTCCAGCGCGGCAGCCGCCCGTGCTGGTGGTGGGTTCTTCGCGTCGGCGAGCGTGGGCGCGTCGCAGTCGTCCCGGATCGAACCCAGCCCGGAGATTCTACGCCCGGGGGCAGGGGCGCGGCAGGGCAGCGGCGCCGGCCCCTCGGTGGCATAATGCGCCATATGGCGCGTAAAGCCAGAGGCTCGGTGGGGCGCCGCGCGGCAGGCGGCCGCCCAACGTTGCTCGTTCACGAGAAGGTTCTGCTCGCCGACGGCGCAATCGCGGAGCTGGTCATCTGGCAGCTCGCGCGGCCAACGGCTGAGCGTCCGCATGGGTTGAAGTACCGACTGTATTTTGGGCGTGGCGGGAAGTCACTGGTGCGATACGACAATGAATCGGGTAAAGGTGATCACCGGCACATCATGGACCGCGAGGAACCGTACCGGTTCGTTTCGATAGCCCGGCTGCGCGAGGATTTTGAAGCAGATGTTCGGCGAGTTGGAGGGGCAGATGAAAAAGAGGATTGAAGTTTCGGTCGGCGGTCTTTCCGAAGCGCTCGACCGGTTCGAGCAGGTCTGGCGCAAGGCCGAGAAAGGCGAGGTGCGCCCTGCTGAAGTGCGTCTGACGTTCGAGAGCCTGCCGGTGCTGCTGCGCAACCTGACGCCGGCCCGATGGACTTTGCTCGAGCGGCTCAAGCGCGACGGGCCGCTCTCAATCAACGAGCTTTCGCGCCGGCTCGGCCGCCACTATAAGAACGTGCATACCGACGTTTCCCGGCTGATCGAGCTTGGCCTGATCGAGCGCCGTACGGACCAGCGAGTGGTGGTCGCGTGGGACATCGTTTCCGCCGAGATGCGGCTGGCAGCGTGAGCGCGGGCGTCTGATAGCCCTTTGCATGCATGCACCGCGCGCTAACGGGGTTGTCTGAACCAGCGGTGTCTTGCTTAGATAAGCCGTCACAAGAACAGGCGTTTTTGAGTTTGGGGGAGTTCGCGCCTAGATAAGACCGCGTCACGCCGTTCGGCGACTGTCAACGTCGTTCTGATAGTCGTTCAAACTGGGCGGTTTGAAAATCGTGAGTATTCTTCGTAAGTCTTCTTCGATTGCATTTGGGCAAAAGCTCTTCTGGTTCTTCTTCGTTGATTCGTCACGCGGTTGCGCGCTCGGCGGCGAGTTCCAAGGACACGTGGTGCCGATCACCGCCATCGAAAGCGATGGTTTCTAAACCGGCCAGCTGCCCTGTCCTTGTCTTCCAGTAGTGGCGGATGGCCTTCTTCCCGCCGGCCTGGATCAGTGCGTCGAAGTTTTTCATCGCCCCCCCGGACAAGATGGATAGTTGTCTCTGAGAAAAGGTTGGTCGTGTCCCTCGACACGCGCATCGCGGACAGTTCGAAATAGTCCGGCGTGATCTCCACGCCGATACTGTTGCGCCCCCATTTGGCGGCCGCGACATTGGTGGTGCCTGTGCCCATGAATGGATCGAGCACGGTATCTCCGACGAAGCTGAACATGCGCACAAGCCGTTCCGCGAGCGCAAGGGGATACGGCGCAGGATGATCTCGCGTGGAGGCTCCGGTAAGCCCCGTCCAGATCTGCTGGAACCATTGCTGGTATTTATCGGTGGAAATCACGCTCAGGATACGGGCGGCGAGCGACGGCGAACGGTAACCGCCCGGCTTGCGCTGCATCAGAATGAACTCAATGTCGTTCTTGATCGCCGCGTTCGGCTCATAGGGCTTGCCGAGGAAACCGCCGCCATTGCCATCGGCTTCGTAAGCTGCGTTGGCAATCTTGTGCCAGATGATCGGAGAAAGATTGGTGAAGCCGAGTACCCGGCAATGCTCCTGGATGGCAGCGTGCAGCGGGATAACCGCATGCACGCCCGCGTTCTTACGGCGGGAAAGGCATACGTCGCCGACCACGCACACCAATCGCCCGCCTGGCACGAGTGCGTTGTAACAGCCATGCCAGACCTCGTCCAGCGCCTTCAGAAAGGTCTCATAGTCGTTGACAAAGCCCAACTGGCCGTCCGTTCGCTGGTACTCCTTCAGCGTCCAGTACGGCGGCGATGTGACGACGAGATGCACGCTCTCCGGCTTCAGGAACTCCATGCGGCGCGCGTCCGCGTTGTAGAGCGTGTGAAAAGTGGGAATTCGACTGATAGCGTCTTCGATTGCGGTAACGCGTTTTGCATCCTTGGCGATGGCCGGTAGCGCTTTTTGGTGATCGCCTAGCTTCGAGGGATCGAAGGGGAGAAAAGCCGATAGGTCGAGGCTGTGTCCGGCAGGAGACGGAGAATTCATGTCGCCATTATAGGGCGATAGTGACCTGCTATTCATTCACAGTCAAAGGTTCAATCATCCATTGATCATGTTGTGCTGTGTGTGTTGTCCACCGCTAGTTTTGCGGACGCCTGGCCCGAAATCCAGCCGAGGCTGACCGCGGACAGCAGGCCGTTTCCGGAAAGGTAACCCCAGACATGGGCGCCTGAAATCCCCCGCGCGGCACCCCCGCCGGCGAACAGGTTGGGAAGCGGCTGGCCGCTGGCGTCGCACACGCGAGCCTCGACGTCCACGACCAGACCGCCCTGCGTATGGAACAGCGACCCGGTGACCTTCACCGCGTAGTACGGCGGTTCCAGCGGCAGCTTGGTCGTGAAATCACGCCCGAAGCGATCCGTGGCTTTGCCTGACGCGCAATCCGCCGTCTGCTCCAACGTCCTGCTGAGGGCACAGGCAGGCAACCCGAACTGAGATGCCAGCATCTCGATGTCGGGTGCCGACTTGATCGCGCCGGCGGCCACCGCATCGCGATAATCGGGAAACTCCAGGCCAAGCCGATGCAGCCGCTCGTCGTAGACGTTCCAGGCCACGCGCCCCGGCTGCGCGAGCACGTTCACGCACTGCTCCGAGTAGCCCTCATGCTCGTTGGAAAAGCGCTCGCCCAGCGCATTCACCTGGATTCCACCCTCCATCATCAGTGCCCAGGTGATCAGGATGCCGTGCGGGGTCGCGACCGATCCGTGGCCCTGATAGGCGGTCATGTCCGCGACCGCCGCGCCGAGTGTTTCTCCCCACGCCACGGCGTCGCCGCGGTTCCCCGTGTGGCCGAAGTAATCGACGCCCGCGAGTTCAGGGATGTGGCGCTTCACCATCTCGGGGTTGCCGCCAAGCCGGAGCACGCCAGCACCAGCGCGCCGCAGCCGACTTCCTCGACTGTCTGGCCGCGGCGCGAAAACGAGACCCCGCGCAAGCGGTGTTTCGAGTCGGCGTGCAGCGTCGTGACCTGCGCTTCGCAGAGGATATCGATCCCGGCACGGCTGCACGCTTCAGTGAGCGCGGCCATCAGCGCGCGTCCCGTCTTTTCGGGCACCGCATGCATGCGCAGCGCGGAATGGCCGGGGTAGAGAAAGCCCTCCACCAATACGAACGGGATGCCGCGGTCCGCGAGCCATTCGATCGCGCGGCCCGAGGCGCTGCAGATGGTGTCCACCATGCGCGGATCGGCCTCGCCGTTGTTTTTGCGCATGACGTCCGCGGCGAGTTGCCCGGGCGAGTCGACGACGCCCGCCGCACGCTGGAATCGTGTATACGCCGCAGGAATGAATCCCGAGGACAGTGCCGTCGATCCCGAGGGTATGCGGTCGCGCTCGAGCACCAGGACTTCGGCGCCTGCGTTTTTCGCGGCGAGCGCGGAGACGAGGCCGCAGGCGCCGCCGCCGATGATGACGACCGGTATGGCGAGATCGAAGCGCTTCGCGTCGTCGTAGGCGACCGGCATGCCGGCGAACCCGTGCGATCCGCGGCTACTTGGTCGGCCGGCGCAGGTACTGCCCGCGTGCGGGTCCGACGATATTGCCGTTGTGATACACCAGTTGCCCGCGCAGGAACGTGCTCTTCACCCGCCCGGTCAGTTCCTGCCCTTCGAACGGCGTGTAACCCTGCTGCGAGGGCGATTCCGCGGCGCGCACCACGAAAGACTCGTGAGGGTCGACCAGCACCACATCGGCGTCCAGGCCGACCGCGATGTCGCCCTTGCTCGCGAGGCCGTAGCGTTGCGCCGGGTTCCAGGCGAGCAGCTCGGCCATGTGGTTATAGGACATGCCGCGCCTGGAGCCTTCGCTGAGCACGCCCGACAGCAGATACTCGGTGCCGCCGAAGCCGGACTTCGCCAGCCAGATGTTGGTCGGATCTTTCTTGTCCCACTTCTGCTCGGCCGAGCAGCAGGCGTGGTCGCTGACGATCCAGTCGACATCGCGGTCGAGCACGGCTTCCCACAGCGCCTCGACGTCCTCGCGCGGGCGGATCGGCGGGTTCACCTTCGCGTGCACGGCGCATTTGCTGTCGACGTCCAGCAGCAGGTGGCCGATGGTGACTTCGCGCCTGAAATCGATGTGCGGGAACACGTCCTGCATCATCAGCGCGGCGTCGATCGCCTTGCGCGAGGACAGGTGCAGCAAATTGATGTTCACGCACTGCGTTTCGTAGGCGAGATAGGACGCGATCCAGATGGCGAGCCCTTCCGAATGCGGGGGGCGCGCGGCACTGTAGGCCGCCAGGCCCTTCAGCTTGCCGTCGCGCTCGACGATCTTGGTATAGGCGGCCAGGATGTCGGCCAGCTCGCAGTGCAGGCTCACGCTGATGTGTTCGGCCATGTCAGGATGCTTGTCCATCATCCGGCGCGCCGAGCGCATGATGAATTCGAAATGGGCGATGTCATAGCGCTCGTCCGGTCCGATCATCAGAAACTCGTTCTGGCTGGACGATTTCCCGTGCAGCCCGTAGCCGCCGTAGAACATGAAGATCTTGAACGACGGCACGCCCCAGTCGGTGAGCAGCGAGTCCATTTCGTCGATGTGGCCGGACTCGATCGGCGCGATATGGAATCCGTAATCCACCCAGTAGTTGCCCTGCGAGAGCCTGAGCACCTCCGGCATGAAATCGCGGTAGGGGCCGCCGCGGTTGAGGTAATACTGGCCGGTGCGCGTGTAGGTGAGACTCGATGTCACCCCGCCCATTGCCGCGGCCTTGCTCTCGGTGACCGCATCCTGCGCGTGCGGCTGGTAGATGCCGATGTGCATGTGCGGATCCACGACGCCCGGGAACGCAAGCAGGTTCCCGCCGTCGATGACGGTGTTGGCCTCGTCGGCCCCGATGTCCGGCGCAAGGCGGGCGAATTTGCCGTCCTTGATGCCGATGTCGAGCAGGTCCACCGAGCTCCGGTTCGGACGGACGACGCGAACGTTCTTGATGACGGTGTCCAGGGGTCGGTTCATGGCAATGTCTCCATCGAATTAGTCAGTCGTCGTAGCGCCTGCCCAGTGCCAGCATCTCGGGCGTGCCGATCAGCGCGTTGAGTTCGGAAAAATCGAGCATGCGGTCGCGGAACGCTGCCGTCGAGCCGGTCGCCTTGAGGCTGGCGAAATAACCGCTCGCGGCGTGCGACAGCGCCCGCACCAGGCCGCCCGGAAAGATCACGATCGCGTAGCCGAGCGCCTGCAGCTCGGGCGCTGTGAGCAAAGGCGTCTTGCCGCCTTCGACCATGTTCGCGAGCAGCGGGACGCGTCCGGCGAAGCGTGCGCACGCGCTGCGCATGTCTTCCGGGGAGCGCAGCGCCTCGATGAACAGCACGTCGGCGCCCGCTTCCAGGTAACGCTCGGCGCGCTCCAGCGCGCTCTCCAGGCCTTCCACGGCCACCGCGTCGGTGCGGGCGACGATCAGCGTATCGCTGCTCGCGCGCGCATCCAGCGCGGCGCGGATCTTGCCCGCCATCTCGACGGCAGGAATCAGGGTCTTGCCGTCGAGATGGCCGCAGCGTTTGGGCGAGGTCTGGTCCTCGATCTGGATCGCCAGGCCGCCCCCTGCACCATTGGCGCCGCCTGAGCGCTCGAGCAGCGTCACGGTGCGCCGCACGTTGAGCGCATTGCCGAAGCCGGTGTCGGCATCGACGATGACGGGCAGCGAGACGCGTTCGCGGATGCACCCGAGCGTGTCGGCCACCTCGGTGACGGAGACCAGTCCGATGTCCGGCCGCCCGAGCCGCGTATAGGCGATGCTCGCCCCGGACAGATAGACGGCCTCGAATCCGGCGCGCTCGGCGAGCAGCGCCGACCAGGCGTCGAATACACCCGGCGCGACGAGTATGCTTTGCTGCGCCAGTCTGGATTTCAGGCTCATAGTCTGGACTCCCCGGTTTCCCGCTGGCGGGCAAGGCGCTTTTCCAGGTGTGGCATCAGACCGCCGTCGCGCAGCATCTGCATCAGGTGGGCGGGAATCGGCTCGCAGGCGAGCGTTTGCCCCGTGGACAGGTTCTCGATGCGTCCGGCCTCCGGGTCGACCCGCACCCGGTCTCCGTCTCGAATGCGCCCGGCATCAGCGCACACCACCGCCGGCAGGCCCAGGTTGAGCGCATTTCGGTAGAACAGGCCCGCGAACGATTCTGCCACCAGGGCGGCGACGCCCAGGTGCTTCAACGCCTGCGGCGCTTGTTCGCGTGACGAGCCGGTGCCGAAATTGCGCCGTCCCACGACGACGTCCCCCGAGCGCACGCTGCCGGCGAAACCCGGTTCGACCGCCTCCAGGCAGTGGCGCGCCATCTCATCGATGCCCGACTTCATGTACTTGCCGGGTGCGAGCACATCGGTATCCACGTTGTCGCCGAACACCCAGGCGCGTCCGCTGTTCATTTGAAGAACTCCCTGGGGTCGCAGATCTTCCCGGCAATGGCCGAAGCGGCGACGGTGTAAGGCGACGCCAGATACACCTGCGAGCTCGCGGCTCCCATCCTTCCCTTGAAATTGCGCGCCGTCGACGTAATCGCGACTTCGTTTTCGCCCAGCCGGTCATCGCCGTAGCCGGCGCAGATGCCGCAGGAGTTCGCCAGCAGTTCGGCGCCGGCATCGACGAGGATCTGCAGCGTACCCTCGCGCGCCGCGATCGCCTGGTCGTGGGCCGACGCGGGCGCGACCACGAAACGCACGTGTGCCGCGGCGCGCCGGCCTCCGAGCACGCGCGCCGCCATGCGCAGATCCTCGATCTTTGCGCCGGTGCAGGCGCCGATGTAGGCCGTGTCTATCCGGGTGCCCGCGTGGCGGCCGATCGGCGCGGCATTCGCCGGGCTGTGCGGAGCGGCAACCTGGGGTTCGAGGGTGGAGGCATCGAAGCGGTGATGCGCCAGCAGCGGTGCCCCCGGATCGCCCTGCCACGTTTCGCCGTCGGTGCCGGATGCACCCACTGACTCCAGAAAGTCACGCGTCACCGCATCGGGCGCCACCAGGCCCGTCTGCGCGCCCACTTCCGGGGCCATGTTGCACAGGGTCATGCGCTCCTGCATCGGCAGCGCGGATATCGCGTCGCCTGCGTACTGGATCGCCTGGTATTGCCCGCCGTCCAGGCCGAGCCTGCCGCACAGGGCGAGCATCATGTCCTTTGCCGACACCGCGGGCCCGAGCTTGCCGCTCCAGTCCACCAGGATGGTGTGCGGCACTTTGAGCCAGATCTCGCCGGTCACCAGCACGCCGAGCATTTCGGTCGCGCCGACGCCGAACATGTAAGCGCCGAACGCGCCGCCCGTGGGCGAGTGGCTGTCTCCGCCGACCACGAACATGCCGGGGTGCAGGTAGCCCTTTTGCGGCAGCACGACGTGGCAGATCCCCTCGCCGTCGTGGAACCGCGTCACGCCGGCCTCTTTCACCCATTCGCGCGCGATGTGGATGATGCGGCGGCTTTCATCGTCGTTGGCCGGCAGGTAATGGTCGGTGATGACCACGATCTTGTCGGGGTCCCAGACCTTGGCGCCCAGCTTCTCGAGCATGGGTTTCACGCGGCGGGGGCCGCCCGAGTCGTGCATCATCGCCAGATCGACCCTGCAGGTGACGATTTCCCCCGGCGCGACCGATTTGCGCCCCGCAGCGCGAGCGATGATCTTCTGTGAAAGCGTCTGTGTTGCCATTGTCATCAGATTCCCAGATAGGCCCGCTTGAGGTCGCTGTTGGCGAGCAGTTCGCCGGGCGTGCCGGTGAAAACGATCGCCCCGTTCTCCATCACGAAGGCGCGTCCGGCGATCGCGAGGGACTGCCCGACGTTCTGCTCGACCAGGAGAATCGTGAGCCCCTCGTCGTTCAGGCGCCTGATGAGGTCGAACACCTCCTCGACGAGCAGCGGCGAGAGCCCGAGCGAGGGTTCGTCCAGAATGAGCAGCCGCGGTTCTCCCATGAGCCCGCGGCCGATCGCGAGCATCTGCTGCTCGCCGCCGGAGAGCGTGCCGGCGCGCTGCGCAACGCGTTCCCCGAGCCGCGGGAAAATCGCAAACACCCGCTCGATGTTCTGTTCGCGCTTCGCGCGTCCGCGCAGGTAGCTGCCCAGTGCCAGATTCTCGAGCACCGTCAGATTGGGGAAAATGCGCCGGCCTTCCGGGACCTGGATCAATCCCGCGGCGACGATGTCGGTATAGCGCGAGCGGGTCACGTCGTGCCCGTCGAATCGCACCTGGCCGGAGAACGCGGGCACGATTCCGCACAGCGTATTGTTGAGCGTGGACTTGCCGGCGCCGTTGGAGCCCAGCACGGCGACGATTTCCCCGGCGCCGATCGACATGCTGATGCCGCGCAGCACCTCGACCTGTCCATAGCCGCCGCGAAGGCCGCGGATTTCAAGCATGGACCGAATTCCTGCGCAGCCGCTCCGCGGTGCCGCGGCCAAGATAAGCCTCGATCACCTGCGCGTTGTTGCTGACCTCTGCCGGCGTGCCTTCGGCGATCAGGCTGCCGTGGTTGAGCACCCAGGTGTATTCGGACAGGCTCATCACCGCCTGCATCACGTGTTCGATCATGAGCACCGTGATGCCCGAGTCGCGGATCGACCGGATGACAGGTATCATCTCGCCGATTTCCTGCGGGTTGAGGCCGGCGAGCACCTCGTCGAGCAGCAGCAGCCTGGGTTCCGCGGCCAGCGCGCGCGCCAGCTCCAGGCGCTTGCGTCCGGAAATGGTGAGGCTGGAGGCGAGCTTGTTGAGTTGATCGGCAAGGCCCACGCGCCGGGCGACCGCTTCGGCGCGCGCGAGCGCCTTGCGGCGGCTCCGGTGATGCAGGTGGGCGCCCACGGCGACGTTCTCGTGCACCGTCTGTGCGGCGAACGGCTGCACGATCTGGAAGGTGCGCACCATGCCGCGCCGGCAAATGACATGCGGCGGTAGGCCGGTGATGTCCTCGCCCAGAAACCTCACCGTTCCGCGCTCAGGCTTCAGAAACCCGGACGCCAGGGCGAACAGTGTCGATTTGCCCGCGCCGTTCGGACCGATCAGTGAGGCGATGGCGCCTTGTTGCAGGTGCAGGCTCACATCCTCGACCGCCTTCAGGCCGCCGAAGCTGATCGAGAGATTGTGCACCTCAAGCACGCGAGCCCCCTTTGCGCACGGGCGGGGATCCGGAAAGCAGTCCCATGATGCCGCGCGGCAGGAACGTCACCATCAATACCAGCAGCAGCCCGTAGACCATGAGACTGATGCCGGGGGCATCTCCCATGAAGCTTCGGGTCAACTCGCCGAACAGATGCAGCGCAGCAGCCCCGAGCAGCGGACCGAACAGCGTGCCGATCCCGCCGACGATGGGCGCGAGCAGCGCCTCGATGGAAACGCCCGGACCGTAGGCGATGTGCGGGTCGATGTAGTGGAAGTACTGGACGTAGAACACGCCGCCCGCCGACATGAGAGCACCGGAGATCATGGTGGCGCCCAGCTTGACGCGGAACACATTCACGCCGAGTGCGGCGGCCGACTCCTCGTTGTCGCGCACGGCCTGCAGCCAGGCCCCGTAGCGCGAGTGCTTGAGCCACCACGCGACCAGGCAGGCTGCCAGCGTGAAGCCGAGGATCACATACAGGAATCCAGTCCGGGAGGTGAACTGGAAATTGCCCGCCGATTCGGTCAAGGGGATCATCAGGCCGACCCCGGCACCGGTGAAATCGAAGGTGTTCGACAGGATCCGGAAGACTTCCGCGAAAGCCAGCGTCACCAATGCGAAGTAGGAGCCGCGCAGTCCGTACCGGAACGAAAGCGCGCCGATGAAGGCGCCGACCGCGGCGCCCAGCGCGACCGCGGCGGGAAGCGCCGCCCAGGCGTTCCAGCCGAATTTCACCTGCAGCACCGCGGCCGCGTAGGCGCCGGTGCCGAAGAACACCGCGTGGCCGAACGAAAACTGGCCGCCGAACCCGCCGAGGATGTTCCACGCCTGTCCGAGCAGCGCCGCGTACAGGGTCATGATCACGATGTTGAGCACGAATCCGGAGGAAACGAAAAGCGGCAGCGCGGCGACCACGATGCCGAACACGATGAGCGCGATGAGGTCCTTCATGCCGCCGCCTCCGATCGCTCTCCGGGTTCTTGAATATCGGGCCGTCGGCGTCCGCTCACATTCACCTTCCCCGCATCCCCGCTTCGCGGGGCGCCGGCGGAGCGGCCGTGCCAGCGCAGCAGCACAGCGAAGCCGGCGCAATGCGGCGCCTCCGCCGCGCTCGTTCCGTGGCGCCACGCTTCGGCGCCGCCTGCTCGGTGGCTCATGTTCGCGCCCCGAACAGGCCCTGCGGGCGGAACAGCAGCACGGCGATGAAAATCAGGAAAATCCCGATCTGGCCGAGCGATTCCCCCAGCCACAGGCCGCCCACCGATTCGACCACGCCGATGATGAACCCGCCGGCCAGCGCGCCGGCAAAGCTGCCCATGCCGCCCAGCACGACGATCGTGAACGCGATCAGCACGAAACCGTTGCCGACCTGGGGGTTCACGTAATAGGCCGGCAAGAGGAAGCAGGCCGCCGCGCCGAGGCAGGCAAGCCCGATGCCGAAGCTCATCGCGAACACGTGCTCGACATCGATGCCGACCAGCTTCGCGCCGTGCCGCTCCTTGGCGATCGCCCGGATGGCCCGGCCCAGATCGGTCTTCGCGAGCAGCAGCAGCAGCACGGCGCAGACCGCAAGCGCGCCGGCGAATGCCGCGAGCTTGGGGATCGAAATCATCGCGCCCAGGATGCCGACCGTGGTAAACGTGTAGGCGGTCTCGATCGTGCGCGTGTCCGATCGCCACAGGTAGAGCGCCAGGTTTTCCATCACGATCGCCAGGCCCAAGGTGACCAGGAGGATGTTCTCGTCCTTGCCGTGGCTGGCGCGGCCGATGACGAAACGCTGCAGTCCGTATCCGAGCGCGAACATCGCCGGTACCATTACCGGGAGCGACGCGTAGGGGTCCAGGCCCAGCGACTGGTGCAGGAAATACACGCCGTAGAGCGCGATCATCAGCAGCGCGCCGTGGGCGAAATTGATGATGTGCAGCACGCCGTAGATCAGCGTCAACCCCAGCGCAATGAGCGCGTAGACGGCCCCGGTCGTGAGGCCGTTCAGGACGGACGGGAAAAGGATCGAGAGTTCAAGCATCTCGCTACTCCTCTCTGCCTTGACGGGAGAGGGGTCGGGGGAGAGGTTGAAACGACGAGGCTTCCCCGCTCCCGCGAGGAGAAAGGGGAATCTTCGCTACGCGCCTACGCCTTCCAGGGGAACACGGGCTCGGCCTGCGCGTAGGTGTTCGGCAGCACGACTTTGATATCCCCTTTGAGCACCTGCATCATCAGCGGCTGCGCGCCCTGATTCTGGCCGTTGACGAACTTGGTCGGGCCGTAGGGCATGAAGTGCTTGTCCCAGGTCGAGTTGGAAAGCGCCTCGATGATCGCTGCGCGGTCGCGCGACTTGGCGCGCTCGATGCCGTCGGCGAGCAGATGCACCGCCTGGTAGTTGAGGAATACCTCGTAGGTGTAGAACTGGCCCTTCATGGCCTCGACTTTCCTGCGCAGCGCGAGCGCCCGCTTGTCCTTGGGGTTGTACCAGTGGTTGCAGTCGATGATGCCGTTGGCGACGTCGGGAAACTCCTTGACGAACTTGAACGAGGAGGCGCCTCCGCCGAGCACCGAGAAGATCGCCTTCGGCTGCACGTTCTGCTGCTTCATGGTGCGCACCAGCAGCGCGTACTCGTTGTAGTAGTTCGCCGGGATGACGATGTCCGGGTTGAGCGCTTTCATGCGCAGCACGATGTTGTTGAAGTCGCGCGTCGGATTGGCGTGCTTGACCACGTCCACGATCTGGTAACCCATGCCCGGGAGCTGTTGCGACAGCAGGTTCGCGGTGCCGGTGCCGAACAGCGATTCCTCATGGATGATCATCACGGTCTTGGCCGGCTTTCCGGCCAGCGTGTTCATGATGTGCAGGTAGTTCATCGCCTGCTGCGACACCGTCCGGTAGCCGGGGGCGAAGCGGAACACGTTCTTCAGGCCCCGTTCGACGATCTGGTCGGCGACGCCGACGTCCACGACGTGAGGAATGTTGTACTTGGCCGCCGCCTGGGTGGTCGCCAGGCAGATCGCGCTCGCATAGGCGCCGACGATCGCCGATACGCCTTCTGCGTTCATCTTCTCGACTTCGGATACGCCGACATCGGGCTTGGACTGCGCGTCGCCGAGCACGGTCCGGATCTTCGCGCCCCCGAGGGACTTGATGCCGCCGGCCGCGTTGATCTCGTCGATCGCGATCTGCGCTCCGAGCCGGGATAGCCCGCCGGAGTAGGCGAGCGCACCGGACACCGGGTGCAGCACCCCGATCTTGATCGGCCCGGACTGGCCGCGCACGATGGCCGGAAAGCCGGCCAGGCCGGTCGCGGTGGCTGCGGCGACGGCTGCGGAACGCTTGAGGAATTCGCGCCGGTTACTGTTCTGTTTGCCCATGATTGCAGGTTCCTTGGCTAAGAATGGTTAGGGATCGGTGCCGATGTTGCATCCGGCTTTGGCGTGAGGGCTGCCCGTACGGGCGAATGCCCATCTTTCGGATAATGATACATCTGCCCGAGACCGGCCGCACTGCGTTTGCGCTCGCCCGCGCTTTGGGGTAATTTGCAGGTTACAACGTAGGGGTCCTGTCCGGATAGCGGGCAGGTGAGAGAGACCCTCCGAACCTGATGCGGATAATGCCGCCGTAGGGAAGCGTTGCGAGCCAGCTGCCGCTTCCTCCCGACGACGCCGATCCGCCCCGACGGGCGCGCCCTGCGCACCCGTCTTTGGCACGAAAGGAGTCACCATGGTTGCGAACCCGAAGTTTCTTGCCGCCACGGCCCACGTGGACGATGCGGCCGTCAGGCCGTTGCCCAATTCGAAGAAGATCTACGTGCAAGGCTCGCGGCCCGATATCCGCGTGCCGATGCGCGAGATTTCGCAGGCCGACACGCTGGCCCACGGGCCTGGGAATGCCGGCGCGGAAAAGAATCCGCCGATCTACGTCTACGATTGCTCGGGACCGTACACCGACCCGGCGGCGAAAATCGACATCCGCTCGGGGCTTGCCCCCGCGCGCGCGCGCTGGATCGAGGAGCGCGGCGACACCGAGGCGCTCCCGGGTCCGACTTCGAGCTACGGCCGCGAGCGGCTCGCCGATCTGAAACTGACGGAAATGCGCTTCAACCTGAAGCGCGCGCCGCGCCGCGCCAAGGCCGGCGCCAACGTCTCCCAGATGCACTATGCCCGCCGCGGCCTGGTCACCCCGGAGATGGAATACATCGCCATTCGCGAAAACCAGCGCCTGGAGACCTACCCCGAACTGCTGTCGCGCCAGCATCCGGGTCAATCGTTCGGCGCGGCGACGCCGAAAATCATCACGCCGGAGTTCGTGCGGGACGAGGTGGCGCGCGGGCGCGCCATCATCCCCTCCAACATCAACCACCCGGAGTCCGAGCCGATGATCATCGGGCGCAATTTCCTGGTGAAAATCAACGCCAACATCGGCAACTCGGCGCTGTCCTCGGGCATCGCCGAGGAAGTGGAGAAAATGACCTGGGCGATCCGCTGGGGCGGGGACACGGTCATGGACCTCTCCACCGGCAAGAACATCCACGAGACGCGCGAGTGGATCGTGCGCAACTCGCCGGTGCCGATCGGCACCGTGCCGATCTACCAGGCGCTGGAGAAGGTGGACGGGAAAGCCGAAGACCTCACGTGGGAAATTTTCCGCGACACGCTCGTCGAGCAGTGCGAGCAGGGAGTGGATTACTTCACCATCCACGCCGGGGTGCTGCTGCGCTACATCCCGCTCACCGCCCGCCGCATGACCGGGATCGTCTCGCGCGGCGGCTCGATCCTCGCCAAGTGGTGCCTGGCGCACCATAAGGAGAATTTCCTCTACACGCACTTCGAGGACATCTGCGAAATCATGAAGGCCTACGACGTCGCGTTTTCGCTCGGCGACGGGCTGCGCCCCGGTTCGGGCTTCGATGCCAACGACGAGGCGCAGATGGGCGAGCTCGCCACGCTGGGCGAGCTGACTCAGGTTGCCTGGCGGCACGACGTGCAGGTGATGATCGAGGGGCCGGGCCACGTGCCGATGCACATGATCAAGGAGAACATGGACCTGCAGCTGAAGCTGTGCCACGAGGCGCCGTTCTACACGCTGGGGCCGCTCACCACCGATATCGCGCCCGGCTACGACCACATCACCAGCGCCATCGGCGCGGCGATGATCGGCTGGTACGGGACCGCGATGCTGTGCTATGTCACGCCCAAGGAACACCTCGGGCTGCCGGACAAGAAGGACGTGAAAGACGGCATCATCGCCTACAAGATCGCCGCGCACGCCGCGGACCTCGCCAAGGGGCACCCGGGCGCGCAGGTGCGCGACAATGCGGTGTCCAAGGCGCGCTTCGAATTCCGCTGGGAGGACCAGTTCAACCTGGGTCTGGACCCGGACACCGCGCGCGAGTTTCACGACGCGACGCTGCCGCAGGAGGGCGCCAAGGTGGCGCACTTCTGCTCCATGTGCGGCCCGCACTTCTGTTCGATGAAAATCACCCAGGACGTGCGCGACTACGCAGCGGCCCAGGGCGTGTCCGAGCAGGAAGCGCTTGCGAAGGGCATGCAGCAGAAGGCGGTGGAGTTCGTGAAAAAAGGCGCGGAGATCTACCAGAAGGCGTGAGCAGGCCCCATGTCGCCGGGGAACATTTCTGAACTTTAGTTCGCGGACCTGCTGCGCGGTTACACCGGCGATGCGGGCGACCCGGCGTTCAACGCTGTGAAGAAATGATTTTGGTCAATGCCTGCTAAAAGCCTCATGAAGCCGGCACTGCTTCCCATCGGGCGCATCGAGAACCGGATCCTCGTCGTGCGCGGGCAGAAGGTTTTGCTCGATAGCGATCTCGCCGCGCTCTACGGGGTCGAAACGCGGGTGCTCAACCAGGCGGTCAAGCGTAATCTCGAACGGTTTCCGGCCGACTTCATGTTCCGACTCTCAGCCAAGGAGTTCGAAAGTTGGAGATCACAAATTGTGATGTCCAAACCGGGTGCGATAATGGGGCTGCGCCGCGCGCCTTTTGCGTTCACCGAACACGGTGCTCTCATGGCGGCTTCCGTATTGAACACTTCCCGCGCCGTCGAAGTCGGCCTTTACGTCGTGCGTGCCTTCGTGCGCCTGCGCGAAACGCTCGTTGCGCACAAGGAGCTTGCCGCAAAACTTGAAGAGCTCGAACAAAAGACCGAGGCGCTCGCGCTGCGCCATGACACGCTTGCCGCCAATACGCGCGCCCAGTTGCGGCAGGTGTTCGAAGCCATCCGCGAGTTGATGAGCCCGCCAGAGCCCAGGCGCCGGCCTATCGGATTCGTCACTCCCGAAGAGAAGAAACGCAGCTAAGACGCACAAGCAAAAACGCCCGCGCGAAGGCGCGGTGTTGAGGGGTGTAGTAGTTCTCCGGTACTTGCGTCCGGATGTATAGCGATTACCGCGCGCTGCCGCATTTCCACTTCGCATTCCAGGGGAAACGTTAAGAAAAGGCATGGAACAGAAGGCCGTGGAGTTCGTGAAAAAGAGCGCGCAGATCTACCAGAAGGCATGACTCCGCCCCGTGCCGCCAGGCACAATTGCGAACATGGCCAGACGGACATGCGCGTCCGGCGTGGCGGAGCGGCTGATCCGGTTGTCAAAAACGGCAATAGACCTGGCCCGGATATCTGCCGCGGTCTTCTTTCCGTCACTTTCCCGCCTTGGTAATATACTGATCCCAAAGCTTGCTCCATTTGTCCCATCCATCGATGACCATGGCCGGATCGAGAATGACCAGCCTGGTTCGCTCGATCGGACTCTTCGTCTTGCTGTTCGCCGGAACGGCGCCGTGATCGCTGAACAGTTTCTGCGCGTCGGTGAGCATGAAATCCGCGAACAACAGCGCAGCGTTGGGATGCGGCGCTTGCCTGGCGATCGCGACTCCGTTTGGTTTCGCGATGACCGGGTCGAGCATCAGCATTGCGATCGGCGCCTGCTTGTGTTGTAAGTGGTCGATCTCGAAGCTGTAGATCGTCAACGCCAAGGGCACATCGCCGGCGGCGACCATATTGGCGAGAACGATGTGCCCCTTGCGCTTTTGCAAATCCTGCGCGCCGATCCCGCGGAAAAAATCGAGCGCGCGCTTCTCGCCCCAGTAAAGGATCAGCTCGGCCATCCAGTCGGCGTCCGACTGCTCGATGCCGAGCTTGCCTTTCCATTGCGGTTTGAGCAGATCCTCGTAGGTTTTCGGCAAATCCTCTTTCTTGATCAAATTGGTGTTGTAGGCCTGCACGAACACATTGAACCGTGTCGGAAAGTACAGGCGGTGGCCGGGGATCGCATTCTGTACTAGCTCCTTGGCGAACGGGGTGTAGAAAGTCGTCAGCACTTTTTCCCGCGCCAGCGCTTCGAGTTCCGGTCCGTTGGTTTCGATCGCATCGACGAAGTGCCGCTGGGCAGTCGCCTCGGCCAGCGTGCGCTGAACGACGTTCTCGCTTCGCGACCTCCAGGTGTTCACTTTCACCCCGTATTTGGCTTCGAATGCGGCGGTCAGGCGCTTCAGGTCCTCGGCGTTGATCGACGTATAGAAATTGACCACGCCTTCCTTCTTCGCCGCGGCGACGAGGCGCTCGCTTCGATCCGGCCCCTGGTAATCCAGAATTTTCCGCGCGGCATCCTGCGCGCCCCCCGGGCGTGCCGTAACCAGGAGTAATGCGGCCAATATGATCGGTATCGTCGGTGTTCTCATGGCTCCTCCTCCGAGTGAAACTGATCTGCACCGCATTGTCGGCGCCCGTCTGAAGTTAGTAAAGCCCGCCTTGGCCTGGACTCGGACACCGCGCGCGAGTTCCCCGACGCGACGCCGCCGCAGGAAGGCGCCAAGGTGACGCATTTCTGCTCGATGAAAATCACCCAGGATGCGCGCGACACCGCAGCGGCCCAGGGGGTCTCCGAGCAGGAGGCGCTTGCGAAGGGCATGCAGCAGAAGGCGGTGGAGTTCGTGAAAAAGGGGCGCACAGCCCAACCCGAGCCCTTCCGTCAGCCGGAAGCGGACTAGGCACGGGCTGATGTAGTACAATCCGACTACCTAACGGAGCCGAGCCATGGCCACTACCGCCACCAGCATAAAATTGCCGTCCGCTCTCAAGGCTGAACTGGAAAAACTCGCCCATCGCTCCGGCGAGACGACCCACGCGGTCATGGTGCGCGCACTGGCCGAACACGTTGCAGCGGCCAAGCGCTACCGCAGTTTTCTCGATGATGCCGCGCGTGCCGATGTCGCCATGCAGGAGAGCGGCGTTGGGTATGCGATGCAGGATGTGCACGCATACGTCACGGCCAAGGTGCGCGGCGAGCGGGCGAAGCGGCCAAGCCCCGTGAAGTGGCGCAAGTAATCTACGCGGCCGAAGCGCTCGCCGATCTGGAGCGGCTGGGCGAGTTCCTGCTGGAGCAAGCCCCGGAGTCGGCCGCGGCGGTTGTGGCGCGCGTGACCGACGCGATCGAGATTCTGGTGGACCATCCGCTCATCGGCCGCCGCGTGGAGGGCGAGTTGCGCGAGTTGGTGATATTGCGCGGCGCCTTGGGCTACCTCGCCCTGTACCACTTCGACCCTGTCCGGGATATCGTTCGGCTGTTGCGCATTCGGCACCAGCGCGAAGTCGGTTATCGCGACTGAAGGGCGCATGTCCCGCCGTGAGGGTGAAATGCCCGCTCGATGGTTATCGGTGGCCGGAGTCTGATCGCCCGCCCGGTATAATCCGCCTCACTTCAAAAGGGGCACCGTGGACGTACTTCTGCAAGCGCTCATTCTCGGCGTGGTCGAGGGCCTGACCGAATTCCTGCCTGTGTCCTCCACCGGCCACCTGATCCTCGCCGGAGACCTGATCGGCTTCAACGACGAGAAGGGCAAGATGTTCGAGATCATGATCCAGTGCGGCGCGATTCTCGCGGTGTGCTGGGAGTACCGCGCCAAGCTCGGCGCGGTACTCACGGGGCTCGCCTCCGATCGCGCCGCGCAGCGGTTCGCGCTCAACCTGGTCGTCGCCTTCATGCCATTGGCCATTCTGGGCCTGGCCTTCGGCAGCGCGATCAAGGCGGTGCTGTTCAAGCCGGTGCCGGTCGCGCTCGCCTTCATCGTCGGCGGCTTCGTCATCCTCTGGGCCGAGCGGCGCGAGCACCGCATCACGGTTCAGACCGCGGACGACATGCGCTGGACGGACGCGCTGAAGGTCGGGCTCGCGCAGTGCCTGGCGCTCGTTCCCGGCACTTCGCGCGCCGGTGCCACCATCATCGGGGGCCTGTTCTTCGGGCTGTCGCGCCGAGCGGCGACCGAATTTTCCTTCTTTCTCGCGGTGCCGGTGCTGTTCGCGGCAAGCGCATACGAATTTCTGAAGCACCGCGAGCTGTTCAGCAGGGACGACCTGGGCATGTTCGCAGTCGGCTTCATCGCAGCCTTCGCCTCGGCGTTCCTGATCGTGCGCTGGCTGCTGCGTTACATCTCCAGCCACGACTTCACGCTGTTCGCGTGGTACCGGATTGCATTCGGCGCGATCGTGCTCCTCACTGCCTACACCGGGCTGGTCGACTGGACGACCGGCTGACGGCGGACTTTCTAGTCGAACGCGAACGCGTCCATCGCAAGCACGCCGTTGCTGATGCCCGAATGGATGATCCGGCCGTGAGCGCCTGGCGTTCCTGCGCCCAATGCGACGAACAGCGGCAGGAAATGTTCTTCGGTCGGGTGATTCTTCGACGCAAAGGGGGCGCTGTCCCGGTACGCCAGCAGTTCGCCAGTATCGCCCGCGGTAACAGCGTTGCGCAGCCAGCCGGCGAAATCGGTGACCCAGGGAGGCGGCTCGGTTCCCTCGGGCAGCATCTCGCGCAGATTGTGCGTGGCGTTCCCCGAGCCGATGATCAGCACGTTGTCCGCGCGCAGCTCGCGCAGGTTCTGCCCGATCAGATAGTGGTGCTGCGTGGACTCATAGGGTTGCACCGAAACCTGGGTCACCGGAATGTCGGCCTGCGGATACATGAGCGCAAGCGGCACCCAGACGCCGTGATCCAGCCCGCGCGCGTCGTCCACGACCGCGCGCATGCCTGCGCTCTCCAGGCGCCGCGCGAGTTCGCGTGCGAGAGCCGGTGCGCCGGGCGCCGCGTAGTTCATCTCGTAGAGCTGCGGCTCGAAACCGAAGAAGTCGTGAACGGTCTTGGGCCGTTCGGTCGCGTTGACGGTGGGCACGCGCGCCTCCCAGTGCGCCGATACCACGACGATGGCGCGCGGCGTGCCCAACTGCCCGCCCAGCCCGGCCAGGAACCGCCGCGTCGGACTGTCGTGCAGAATGACGTTCGGTGCGCCGTGGGAGAGGAACAATGCGGGAAACGTCATGGTCAGCGTGTGCTCACGGTCAACCTTGTTCCCAGGGCAGCCCGGCCACCCGCCAGCCGTTGATGCTGTTGCGGTGGCCCTGGGCATCGCGGTCGCCCTCGAATCCCTCGAGCACGTTGAAGCAGCGCGGGTAGCCCGCTTGGGTCGCCAGCGCCGCCGCATGATGCGACCGGTGGCCGGAGCGGCACAAGAACATCACCGGCGCGGCGGTGGCGGGGACAGCAGACCGGAACTGGGGGAGGAAATCAGGGTTGCGCACGCTGCCGGGATAGCTCGTCCATTCGATCATCACGGCGCCAGGGACGCGCCCCACCCAGTACCACTCGGCCTGGGTGCGCACGTCGACCATGGCCGCATGCGGGACCGCCCGCAGCAGAGTAAACGCTTCGCTGGGAAGCAGCGCCCCGGCGTAGGGCAGCTTGTTTTCCAGTGCGCGTTGCGTCGCGCGGGCCAGAATTGCTTCGACGTCGTCCATCGTGTTCATCTCGTACACTGGCAGCCCGGAATTATAGGGGGTCCGGCCGATCGCGCCCAATGCCGCTGCGGCACCGTTATTGTGCGCAAACAACATCTGCCGCACTGGCGTGGTGCACAATTTCGATTGAAACGCTCTGAAACAACCGCGAGGCCCTTATGGCACAATACCGTGCTCAATGTGTCCCGGATGGCACGGATACTGCTGTTTGCTCCCCATTTTCCGGGCTTCTAGCCCTCTTTCCGAACTCTCTAGCCAAACACCGAAGGAGATTTTCGCATGGCCATGTCTGCAAATGATGTACTGAAGATGATCAAGGAGAAGGAGGTCAAGTTCGTCGACCTGCGCTTCTCCGATACCAAAGGCAAGGAACAGCATGTCACCGTGCCCTCCAAGGTATTCACCATGGACAAGTTCGAGGAAGGCCATGCATTCGACGGTTCGTCGATTGCCGGCTGGAAGGGCATCGAGGCCTCCGACATGCTGCTGATGCCCGATGCGGGCAGCGCGCGGATGGACCCGTTCACCGACGAACCGGTGCTCAACATCACCTGCGACGTGGTCGAGCCTGCGGACGGAAAGGGTTACGACCGGGATCCGCGCACCATCGCCAAGCGCGCGGAGGCCTTTCTGAAGTCCTCCGGGCTAGGCGACACAGCCTATTTCGGACCGGAACCCGAGTTCTTCATCTTCGACGGCGTGACCTGGAACGTCGGCATGTCGGGCTGCTTCGTGAAAATCAAGTCGGAAGAGGCGCCGTGGTCTTCGGGCGAGGAATTCGAGGGTGGAAACATGGGCCACCGGCCTTCCGTGAAAGGCGGGTATTTTCCGGTTCCGCCGGTCGACTCGCTGCAGGATATCCGCGACGCGATGTGCATCGCGCTGGAGCAGCAGGGCGTCGAGGTCGAGGTCCACCACCATGAGGTGGCGGCTCCCGGCCAGTGCGAGATCGGCACCAAGTTCGAATCGCTGGTGAAGCGCGCCGACTGGAATCAGATCCTGAAATACACCGTGTGGAATGTAGCGCATTCCTATGGCAAGACAGCGACTTTCATGCCCAAGCCCGTGGTCGGCGACAACGGCTCGGGGATGCATGTGCACCAGTCGGTATGGAAGGAGGGCAAGAACGTCTTCGCAGGCAACGGCTATTCGGGGCTGTCCGAGTTCGCGCTGTATTACATCGGCGGCATCATCAAACACGCCCGCGCGTTGAACGCCATCACCAATCCCGGGACCAATTCCTACAAACGCCTGGTGCCCGGATTCGAGGCGCCGATCAACCTCGCGTACTCGGCCCGCAACCGCTCGGCGGCCTGCCGCATTCCGTACGTCTCCAATCCGAAGGCCCGCCGCGTCGAGGTACGCTTCCCGGATCCGACCGCGAATCCCTATCTGGCGTTCGCCGCGATGCTGATGGCGGGGCTGGACGGCGTGCAAAACAAGATCCATCCCGGCGATCCGATCGACAAAAACCTGTACGATCTGCCGCCTTCACAGGCGAAGAAGGTGCCGAACGTCTGCAGTTCGCTGGACATGGCGCTCGAGTACCTGGACAAAGACCGCGCGTTCCTCACCAAGGGCGGGGTGTTCTCCGACGCCATGATCGATGCCTACATCGCGCTCAAGATGGAAGAGGTCACGCGCTTCCGCATGACCACGCATCCGCTCGAGTTCGACATGTACTACAGCAGTTGAGCGGCCGGGACCGTGGCGGG
>MEQZ01000168.1:0-116 GCA_001770425.1 Betaproteobacteria bacterium RIFCSPLOWO2_02_FULL_65_20
CCGCGAAGTCGGAACGGCCCTCCGGCGCGCCGCAATCCGGTGCTTGAACCCGCCCCGAACCGCGCGCTATGCACCTTATATCAATTTGGCTCCGCTACGCACCCCCGGCGGGGGCG
>MEQZ01000168.1:136-927 GCA_001770425.1 Betaproteobacteria bacterium RIFCSPLOWO2_02_FULL_65_20
GGAGTGAGTTCAGTGTCATCGCGCTGCCTCGATTGCACACGATCGCGTGCGATCGGGGTACGTGCGTCAACGCGGCAGAGCCGAAGTTCGTTAAGCCTGGGATCGGTGAGCGCTTTGGATAATTCCTTCCGCGTCTCGCGTAGGACGCGGGCCACGTTGACATGAGCACGATGCGACAAAACCCCGTGCCCTGCCGACCGACCCAGCGACCTTCGCCCTTCTTGCCCCGGATCTCACCGGTCAAAGATTTGGGCGGGGCAAACGCACTTAGCCGGCAGGAACCACGGCAGCGCCCTCTGCGGCGAGATTTGCCATTTCTGAGGCTCTCTCGAATGACCGCCGCCGATTCCGGCCGTTGCGTTGGCTCCGACCCGGGCTCCAACCCGGGGACCTGCGGATTGACATGCCGCTCGCGCGAAAGTGCCGCGCCAGGACTTCACGGCTGCGTCGTCTCCCTCATGGCTGTTTCAATCGCGCGCACCTCCTTGCGCAGAATGGATACGAGTTCTTTCTGACGCTCCTCTGTCATCCGGCTCGAGATCGCACCGATGCTGATGGCCGCGAACGGGTCGCCATACCGGTTGACGATGGGCAGCCCGAGCGTGGTCGCGCCCGTGGTGTTGTGGATGTCGTTCAATGCGTAACCCAGCGCCCGGGACCGGCTGAGCGCCTTGCGCAGCAAAAGCACGCTCAGGTTGTTGTAGCTGCCGAAGCGCGCTGCGTTTGCGCGCAGGATCTCCTCGACGGTCTGCTCGGGCAGCGGCATCAGCAGCGATGCCCTCTGTATGGTC
>MEQZ01000168.1:935-5687 GCA_001770425.1 Betaproteobacteria bacterium RIFCSPLOWO2_02_FULL_65_20
GACGTCCAGCGTAAATGTCTTGATCGGGAACGACCCCTCCCTGCGGTCGATGCACACCGAGTCATTGCCGCTGCGCGCGGTCAGAAACACCGTGTCCCCGGTCTTTTCCGCGATCCGCGCGAGCGAAGCGCGGCAAATGTCCGGCAGGCTGAACTGCGGCGCCGCCGCCAGTCCGAGTTCGTACACCAGCGGTCCGAGCAGGTAACGGCGCGATGCGGCGTCCTGCACGACCAGCCCTTCGGCCATCAACCCCTTCAGAATACGGTGCGCGGTGGGATGCTCGAGCCCGGAATCCTGCACCACATCGGCAAGGCGCAATCCGACTCGGCTGCGCGAGGCGAGCAGCCGCATCAGCAGCGATGCCCTCTGTATGGTCTGGGTGCCCGGCGCCCCGGGCCGGAGGCGTTTGGAAGCGGTCGATCCCTGGTCGTTTCTGCGCGCCATTGGTCCAGTATAGTCCAATATATGGATAGGTATCCCTTCCGCCGGGACGGCGGCCGTCCCCGCCGACGGGTTCCGGCGCCGGCATCCCTCGGTACGACTCGGCAGTTCAAGGCTCCGAATGCAAACCCGCACGGGCCGGGCCGAACGGTGTAAAATATACCCAAGCGCGGGAGGAATGTCCACATTGTAGACTTATCACTCCGGGCCCGAATCGATATCGAGACACCGGAAGCAGCGCGCCGTCAGCTTGAGCAGGTTTCCCCACTTGAAACGAGAGGATGAAATGACAGCCAGAGAAAGCATTCCAGACGCAATGGGCAGCCCCATGGGTAGCACATCGGGCAAGGTTTCGACCGACACAGAAGCGCAGCGCGAAGCCGCGGGGTTCAAGATTCCCTATGAAGACCTGCGGCAGTGGATCGCCGAAACCGAGAAGCTGGGCGAGATCCGCCACGTCAAGGGCGCAAGCTGGCAGGAGGAGATCGGCATGGCCGCGGAACTCGTCATGCACGACGAGAACGCGCCGTGCGTGATTTTCGACGAAGTCCCCGGCTGCAAGAAAGGCCAGCGTGTCCTGGTGAATTTCTTCGGTGGCAAGCGCAAGAACATGACGCTGGGCTTTCCGCTTGCCTTCAGCAAGCTGGAACTGTCGCAGGCGTTCCTCGAAAACTACATGCGGGACCTGAAGCCCATACCCCATCAGTTCGTCGACACCGGCCCGGTGATGGAAAACGTGATCACCGGCGATGCCATCGACATCACCAAGTTCCCGGTGCCGACGTGGCACGAGGGGGACGGCGGCCGCTACATCGGCACCGGCAGCTACAACATCACCATCGATCCGGAAGAGAAGTGGATCAACGTGGGCACCTATCGCGTCATGATCCACGACAAGAACACGCTCGGGTTCTACATGTCCCCGGGCAAGCACGGCCGCATCCACCGCGACAAATACCAAGCGCGCAACGAGCCGATGCCCGTGGCCATCGTCATCGGCGGCGATCCGCTGCAGTTCCTGGTGGCCTGCAGCGAGATGCCCTATGGCGTGTGCGAACTCGATATCGCCGGCGGCCTGCGCGGCAAGCCGGTCAAGGTGATCAAGGGCAAAGTCACCGGCCTTCCCATCCCCGCCAATGCGGAGATGGTGATCGAAGGGTTCGTGCAGCCCGGCAAGCGCAAGCTGGAAGGACCGTTCGGCGAGTGGACCGGCTATTACGGCAGCGACATCCGCGAGGAGCCGGTGCTCGACATCAAGGCCATTTACCACCGCAACGACCCCATCATTCTGGGCTGCCCTCCCCAGCGTCCGCCGGAAGAGCAGGCGCGCTACCGCGCGGTGACGCGCTCGGCGCTGATCCGCAAGAACATCGCAGCCGCCGGCGTGCCGGACGTAACAGCGGTGTGGGCGCACGAGGTCGGCGGCTCGCGCCTGTTGCTGGGCGTATCGATCAAGCAGCGTTACCCCGGACACACCAAGCAGGCCGGACACGTCGCCGCCATGTGCCACGCGGGCGCCTATGCCGGGAAATACGTGATCGTCGTGGACGACGACATCGACGTCAGCAACCTGGAGGACCTGATGTGGGCCATGCTGACCCGCTCGGATCCGGCGACCTCCATCGACATCATCACCAAGACCTGGAGCACGCCGCTCGATCCGCGCATCCCGCCGGAGCAGAAGGAAGCGGGCGACAACACCAACTCGCGCGCGATCATCGACGCCTGCCGCCCGTGGCACTGGCGCGACAAGTTTCCGAAGGTCAACATGCCCAGCCCCGAGCTCACGCGCAGGGCCATGGAGAAATTCGGCCACCTGCTGAAATAGCCTGACGGCCGGCGACGGACTCAGCGGATTCGCTGCCGGCGAATCCGCTGTTTTTTTTGGTGCGCTGGGCCGGCATCTCCGGACTCGCCCCGCTTTCGGCTAAAATGGCGTTTTTCGCAGCCTAAAGGTGCTTGGCCATGTCGATGTCGGACCGCGACGGATTCATCTGGTACGACGGCAAGCTCGTGCCCTGGCGCTCTGCGACCACGCACGTGCTCACCCATTCGCTCCATTACGGTCTGTCCGTATTCGAGGGCCTGCGCGCGTACGAGACCGTCAACGGAACGGCGATTTTCAGGCTGAAGGAGCACACCGACCGCTGGTTCAATTCGGCGCACATCTACATGATGAAGATGCCGTACGACAAGCAGACGCTGATGGAGGCGCACAAGGAAGTCGTGCGCGCCAACAAGCTCGCGTCGTGCTACCTGCGTCCGATCGCCTTCTACGGATCGGAAAAGATGGGGGTCTCTCCCAAGGGCGCCACGGTTCATGTGGCCATCGCCGCCTGGCCCTGGGGCGCCTACCTGGGGGCCGATGGTATCGAGAAAGGCATACGCGTGAAGACGTCGTCCTACGCACGCCACCATGTCAACGTATCG
Organism: Betaproteobacteria bacterium RIFCSPLOWO2_02_FULL_65_20; assembly: GCA_001770425.1. GTDB lineage: Bacteria > Pseudomonadota > Gammaproteobacteria > Burkholderiales > SG8-39 > JACQTO01. The sequence continues at coordinate 3,807 of MEQZ01000168.1, forward strand.
ATGTGCCGGGCCAAGTACGCCGGCACCTATCCCAACTCGATACTCGCCAACCTCGAGGCGACCGAGCATGGCTACGACGAGGCGCTGCTGCTCGACGTCGACGGATTCGTCGCCGAGGGCGCGGGCGAGAACCTGTTCGTGGTCAAGAACGGAAATATCTACGAGCCGGAGATCGCATCGGCGCTGATGGGCATCACGCGCGATACGGTGATCACGCTTGCGGCGGAATTCGGCTACGAAGTCAGGGCGAAACGCATCACGCGCGACGACCTGTACATCGCCGACGAGGCGTTCTTCACCGGTACCGCCGCAGAGGTAACGCCGATCCGCGAGATCGACGGCCGCGCCATCGGCGCCGGCAGGCGTGGGCCCGTCACGGCGAAAATCCAGAAGCGGTTCTTCGATGTGGTGAACGGCCGCGTCGCCAGGCACCGGGACTGGCTGGCGCCGGTCGCTGCGAGGAAACCCGCCCGCTCGAAGGTGAAGAGATGAGTGTCACTGCACAGAGCCGCATAGCCGAGGTCACGGCGTCCGACCTGCCGCTTCACTGCCCGACGCCGCAGACCCCCGTGTGGTCCATGCATCCGCGGGTGTTTCTGGATGTCGCGAAGGCGGGCGAGATGCTCTGCCCCTACTGCGGCACGCTCTACGTCTACAAAGGCGCACCCGTAAAGGGGCACTGACTGCCCCCCGTCCTGCCCCGCGTTCTCGTCGTCGCGCCAAACTGGATCGGCGACACCCTGCTCGCGCAGCCGCTGCTCTCGCGGCTGCATGGCAGGCTGCCCGGGATTGCCGTCGATGTCGTTGCGACCTCATGGACCGCGCCGGTGCTGCGACGCATGCCGGAGGTGAGCGAGGTCATCGAGACCCCGTTCCGACATGGCGAGCTGAAGCTGTCGCTGCGCTGGCGCATCGGGCGCTCCCTGCGCGAGCGCCGCCATCTCGAGGCCATCGTGCTGCCGAACAGCTTCAAGGCCGCGCTGATCCCTTTCTTTGCCGACATCCCGTTGCGCGTCGGGTTCGTCGGCGAATCGCGCTTCGGGCTGCTCAATATCCTTCACCGCCTGGACGAGCGGGCGCTGCCGCTGATGGCCGAGCGCTATGCTCAACTGGCAGAAGAACCCGGCAAACCGGTATCCAGACCGCTGGCCAGGCCGCATCTGTCGGTCGATCCCGCGAATTTGTCGATCACGATGAGCCGCCTCGGACTGGACCGGGGCAAGCCGGTGACAGTGCTGTGTCCGGGCGCCGAATACGGACCCGCCAAACGCTGGCCTGCGAAGCACTTTGCCGAGCTTGTGCGGCATCTCGCGGCACGCGGCGGCGCAGTGTGGATGATCGGCTCGGAAGGGGACGCGGCCATCGGCGAGCAGATCGCGCGGGAGACCGCGGGGACAGCGATCAACCTGTGCGGCAAGACCGATCTCGCGAGCGCCATCGACCTCATGTCGGCGGCTGATCTGGTGGTCAGCAACGATTCGGGCCTGATGCACGTCGCGGCGGCGCTGGGAAAGCCGCTTGTCGCCTTGTACGGTTCCTCCAGTCCGGCCCACACGCCGCCGCTCGCCGACGCCGCGCGCATCGCCAGAATCGAAGGCCTTGCCTGCAGCCCCTGCTACAAGCGCGAGTGCCCGCTCGGGCACCTGCGCTGCATGAACGAGCTCACGCCCGGGCGCATCTTGGCCGAAATCGAGGCCATCGGTCGGTAGAAAGATCTTGAAATCCGGCGCCAATCCGGGAACGGCGCTAAAGGAAAAGGCGAAGCTGGCCTGTAAGCCGGGTTCTGTCAGGGGTCGCCCCCTGTGACAGTCATTCCTCTAGGCCTTGGGTTGCCCCAAGGCTCAAGCAACCTACCCGCAAGCTCGACGGGCCGCGTCAGCG
>MEQZ01000169.1 GCA_001770425.1 Betaproteobacteria bacterium RIFCSPLOWO2_02_FULL_65_20
AAGGAAGGCGTGATCACGGTCGAGGACGGCAAGGGCCTGAACAGCGAGCTCGAGGTCGTCGAGGGCATGCAGTTCGACCGCGGCTACCTTTCGCCGTATTTCATCAACAGCCCCGACAAGCAGATCACGGTCCTGGAAGATCCCTACGTGCTGCTGCACGACAAGAAGGTCGCCAACATCCGCGACCTGCTGCCGCTGCTGGAACAGGTGGCGAAGGCCGGCAAGCCGCTGCTGATCATCGCCGAAGAGGTAGAGGGCGAAGCACTGGCGACCCTGGTGGTCAACAACCTGCGCGGCATCCTCAAGACCTGCGCGGTGAAGGCGCCGGGTTTCGGTGACCGCCGCAAGGCCATGCTCGAGGACATCGCCATCCTGACCGGCGGCACGGTGATCGCCGAGGAAATCGGTCTGACGCTGGAGAAATCGACCCTCAAGGATCTCGGCCGCGCCAAGCGCATAGAGATCGGCAAGGAAGAGACCACGATCATCGACGGCGCCGGCGAGCACAAGGCGATCGAGGCGCGGGTGAAGAACATCCGTACCCAGATCGACGACGCCACCAGCGACTACGACAAGGAAAAGCTCCAGGAACGCGTGGCGAAGCTCGCCGGCGGCGTGGCGCTGATCAAGGTCGGCGCCGCCACCGAAATCGAAATGAAGGAACGCAAGGCCCGGGTCGAAGACGCGTTGCACGCCACCCGCGCTGCGGTCGAGGAAGGCATCGTCGCCGGTGGTGGCGTTGCGCTCATCCGCGCCCGCGTCGCGCTGGACAAGCTGAAGGGCGACAATTCTGACCAGGAAGCCGGCATCAAGATCGTGCGCCGCGCGCTGGAAGAGCCGCTTCGCGCCATCGTCTCCAACGCCGGCGCCGAGCCGTCGGTGGTGTTGAACAAGGTTGCCGAGGGCAAGGGCAATTTCGGCTTCAACGCGCAGACCGAGGAGTACGGCGATCTGGTGCAGATGGGCGTGGTCGATCCGACCAAGGTCACCCGCACCGCGTTGGAGAATGCTTCGTCCGTCGCCGGTCTGCTGCTGACCACCGACGTTGCGGTGGCCGAGCTGGTCGAAGAGAAGAAGAACAGCGGTGGCGGTCATGGCCACGGCATGGAAGGCATGGAAGGCATGGGCGGCATGGGCGGCATGGGAATGTGACCAGCGCGTAAGCGCGAGTCATCCCCGCGAAGGCGGGGATCCAGACCCCAGAAAAGCCCCGCTTCGGCGGGGCTTTTTTTGGTGCGCAGCACCTGCTCGAATCGGCATGTTCACAGGCGTGGCTGACGAAGCAAGGTCGCGAGCAGTCCATGCTCGCGGTAGAATCCCCGACTGTTCCCTTTGCGAGAGCCCCATGTCCGACACTCCTCCCGGCGCAGCGCTCAAGGCCAACATCCTCGCCGAGGCGCTGCCCTACATCCGCCGCTTCCACGGCCGCACCATCGTCGTGAAATTCGGCGGCAATGCCATGACCGACGCGGCGCTCAAGAAGAGCTTCGCCCACGACGTGGTGCTGCTCAAGCTGGTCGGCATGAACCCGGTGGTGGTACACGGGGGCGGGCCGCAGATCGAACAGTTGCTCGCGCGCCTGGGCAAGAAGGGCGAATTCGTGCACGGCATGCGCGTCACCGATGAGGAAACCATGGACGTGGTCGAGATGGTGCTCGGCGGCCAGGTGAACAAGGAAGTGGTCACGCTGATCAACCAGGCCGGCGGCAAGGCGGTTGGCCTGACCGGACAGGACGGCGCGTTCATCCGGGCGAAGAAAATGCTCGTCCCCGGCAAGGACAACGACCTGGTCGACATCGGGCAGGTCGGCGAAATCGCTTCCATCGATCCGGGGGTGATTTCGGCGCTCGAGGACGGGGGCTTCATTCCGGTGGTCGCCCCGATCGGGGTGGGGGAAGATGGCCAGTCCTACAACATCAACGCCGACCTGGTCGCAGGCAAGCTCGCCGAGGTGCTGAAAGCCGAAAAACTCGTCGTGTTGACGAACACCCCGGGCGTGCTGGACAAGGCAGGCAAGCTGCTCACCGGGCTGACGCCGAAAATGGTGGATGCGCTGTTTGCCGACGGAACCATTTCCGGCGGCATGCTGCCCAAGATCGCCTCGGCCCTGGACGCCGCGAAAAACGGCGTCAGGAGCGTGCACATCATTGACGGGCGGGTCGAGCACGCGCTGCTGCTCGAGATTCTCACCGACGAGGGCGTCGGGACCCTGATCAGAAGCAAGTGAACCGCCCGCCCGGCCATGACTAGGCTCCCATCCTGAGCCGCCCTTCGGCTTCGCCCAGGACGGACACCGATGCGAGCACGCCTGACGTGGATATTCGACCTCGATAACACGCTGCACGACGCGACGCCGCACATTTTGCCGCACATCAACCGCAGCATGACTGCGTACCTGCGCGAGCACCTGGCGCTCGGCGAGGGCGAGGCGAGCGCGCTGCGGGTGCATTACTGGAAGACCTACGGTGCAACGCTGCTGGGACTGATGCGGCACCACGGCACGGACCCGCAGCATTTCCTGCGGCAAACGCACCAGTTTGCGGATCTGGCGCGCATGGTGGTTGCCGAGGGCGGCCTGCGGCATGCGCTGCGCCGGCTGCCCGGACGCAAGGTGCTGTTCTCCAACGCGCCGCAGCATTACGCGCGGGCGGTGCTCGAGTTGTTGCGCGTCGAGGACTTGTTCGACGCGTTCTATGCGGTCGAGCACACGCGTTATCAGCCCAAGCCTTCGCCCGGCGGCTTCCGGCTGCTGCTCGCGCGCGAGCGGCTGGTGCCTGGGCGCTCGGTGCTGGTGGAGGACACGCTCGTGAACCTTCGCATGGCGAGAAGGCTGGGGATGAAGACCGTCTGGGTCACCCGCGGCCCGCGCTCGCCCGGCTGGGTCGACGCCAAGGTCGCCTCGGTACTCGCGCTGCCCAGAATCGCTTCTTCGCTCGGATGGTCCCGCTAGCAAGCGCTCACCCATGCGGCTAGAATGGCGTCGGAGGCGCGTCGCTCATCGCGCCGGACCCTATACGTTCAGGCCCTGTCCCTGGAGGCTGCGATGCCCGCAAAGAAGACCGGAGGCCGCAAGAACCAGATCCTTCAGGCGCTGGCCGAGATGCTCCAGAATCCGAAGGGCGAGAAGATCACCACCGCGGCGCTCGCCAAGCGTCTGGACGTCTCGGAGGCCGCGCTGTACCGGCACTTCGCGAGCAAGGCCCAGATGTTCGAAGGGCTGATCGAATTCATCGAGCAGACGGTGTTCGGGCTGATCAACAAGATCAGCGCGGAGGAGGAGAGCGGCGCGAAGCAGCTGTATGCGATTCTGTCCATGCTGCTCGGGTTCGCGGAAAAGAATCCGGGCATGACGCGGGTGCTGATCGGCGCGGCGCTGGTCAACGAGGACGACCGCCTGCAAGCCCGCGTCAATCAGTTCCACGACCGGCTCGAGGCCACGCTGAAGCAATGCCTGCGGGTCGCTGCAACCCAGGGAAACGAGGAACCGGAGCCGGCGGCGAAGGCAAACATCCTGCTGTGCTATGTCACGGGCCGATGGCACCAGTACGCCAAGAGCGGATTCAAGCGGTTGCCGACGGAATCCTGGGACAAGCAATGGCCGCTGCTCGCCTAGGCTCGAGTCGGCCCGTTCACTGGTGAGTCAAGGGTGGCCGTCGGCAAAGGATTTAGGTTTTCATCCGTCTCCCGATTTCGGACAGTTGCGAAGTTTGCAACTGTCCGAAATCGGGAGATCAGCGAAAGCCAAAATCCGCCAGCGGCGGTCCCTTCACCGCCTAAGCCAGACCCAGCGTCTCGGTACTCTTGCACACGGCGCAGGCGGGGTCCTTCTTGATCCGGACCTCGCGCCAGTGCATTCCCAGCGCGTCCAGAATCAGCAGTCTGCCATTCAGGCTTTCGCCGGCATGCGCCAGCAGCTTCAGCGCCTCGGCGGCCTGGATCGCGCCGATGACGGCGGTCACCGGGGAGAACACGCCCATCACCGCGCAGCGCTCCTCCTCCAGGGAGGCGTTCTCAGGAAACAAGCACGCGTAGCAGGGGCTCGCGCTGTCTCGCATGTCGAACACGCAGACCTGGCCGTCGAAACGGATGGCTGCGCCAGAAACCAGCGGTTTGCCGTGGCGCACGCAGGCGCGGTTGATCGCGTGGCGCGTGGGGAAGTTGTCCGTGCAGTCGAGAACCACGTCGGTGCGCGCGATCAGGGCTGCAAGCGCCTCGCCTTCCGCGCGGTGCTCCACCACGCTGACCTCGACCCCGGCGTTGTAGTGCCTGAGCGTCTGGCGTGCGGACTCGACCTTGGGCTCGCCCAGCGTGGCCGGGGTATGCAGGATCTGGCGCTGCAGGTTGGTGAGATCGACGCGGTCCCCGTCGACCAGGGTGAGGTGCCCGACCCCCGCCGCGGCAAGATAGATCGCCGCCGGCGACCCGAGGCCTCCGACGCCGATCACGAGCACGCGCGAGCCCAGCAGGCGCTCCTGGCCCTCGATGCCGATCTGCGTCAGCAGAATGTGCCGCGAGTAGCGCAGTAGCTGGTCGTCGTTCATGGGCGAGGCGTGAACTCGCGCGTTTAGTTCTTCTTCGGTTGCGCGAGCTTCGGATCGACGGCCTGGGGCGCCTGCGCGGTCTGTACCGGCAGGCCCTTGAGATGATTCATCGCCTGCTTGAACTGGAAATCCTTGTCCGAGGCGAACTCGATGGGCGCACGCGACGGGTCCTCCGAACCCGCAGGTGCCGCCTGCGGCGGGGCCGTCTTCTTCGCCGCGCTCTTCTCGGCTTCCGCTCGTCCCTGCTGGTTGGTGAGGTGCTTCTCGAGGTCGGCTTCGCGCACGCGCGGCTGCGCGACCGGATCGTCGATCACGATGTCCGGCGTGATGCCTTTGGCCTGTATCGAGCGGCCGCCGGGCGTGTAGTAGCGCGCCGTGGTGAGCTTGATCGCCGTTTTGTTGCCAAGCGGCAGAATGGTCTGCACCGATCCCTTGCCGAAGGTCTGCACGCCCATGACGACGGCCCGTTTGTGGTCCTGCAGGGCACCGGCGACGATCTCGGAGGCCGATGCCGAGCCGGCGTTCACCAACACCACCATCGGCACCGTCTTGACCCCTGCGGGCAGGCCCCGGAGGTAGTCGTCCTTGCTTCCGCGCAGGTAATCTTCGGGTGCGGCGACGAACTTGCGCTTTGCATCCTCGGTGCGCCCGTCGGTCGAGACGATCAGTGCCTTGGAAGGCAGGAACGCCGCGGAAATGCCTACCGCGCCATTCAGCAGGCCGCCGGGATCGTTGCGCAGGTCGAGCACGAGGCCCTTGAGCGGGCCCTGCTTATAGAGACCCGCCAGGTGCTTCACCAGGTTCTCGCCCGTATGCTCCTGGAACTGCGCCACCCTGACCCAGGCATACCCCGGCTCGATCAGTTTGGACTTCACGCTCTGGACGCGGATGACGTCGCGCTGCAGGGTAACCTCGAAGGGCTTCGGGTCGCCTTTCCTCATGAGCGTGAGACGGATGGAGGTCTTGGGTTTGCCGCGCATGCGTTTCACCGCATCGTTGAGGCTCATGCCCTTCACCGGCGTGTCGTCGATCTTGATGATGAGGTCGCCGGGTTTCAGGCCGGCGCGGAACGCCGGCGTATCCTCGATCGGGGAGACGACCTTGACGAAGCCGTCTTCCATGCCGACCTCGATGCCCAGACCGCCGAACTCGCCCTGGGTGCCGACCTGAAGCTCGCGGAACGCGTCGGCGTCCAGATAGGCCGAATGCGGGTCGAGGTCGGAGAGCATGCCGTTGATCGCGCCGCTGATGAGCTTCTTGTCCTCCACCGGCTCGAC
>MEQZ01000170.1:0-1572 GCA_001770425.1 Betaproteobacteria bacterium RIFCSPLOWO2_02_FULL_65_20
CATCATTTACACCGTGAACCTGGCCATAGGCATGTTCACGCCGCCCTTCGGCCTGAACATCTTCGTCACCTGCAGCATTTTCAAGGTATCGTCATCCCGGGTCGTGCGCGGGCTGTACCCGTTCTTCGTCACCTATCTGGTCGCGCTGGCCATCATCACCTATGTGCCGGCGCTGTCGCTTTATCTGCCCAACCTGGTGATGAAATAATCCGGCCGAGGAAGTATCCACGTCCAACGGGACCGCGCTGCGTGACTCGACGCGCCCAAGCGACGCCTATATGGCCGCTTCCCTAAGTCTAAGTCTTCAGCCGGGCGACGATCTCGTCGGTTGACTGCACGTCCCCGAAGAAGAGGTAGAAATTGCCCATCGTTGCGGCATGTTCCTCGTCGGTCGCGGCCGCGCAGGCGTCCGACACCATGAGCGATCGATAATTGAGCATCATCGCGTCGCGCGCGGTCGATTCGCAGCATACGTTGGTGGCGACGCCGGTGACGATGATGGTCTTGATCCGGTTGTCATCGAGCACGTTTGCGATGTTCGATGAGCCCTGGATGAACGCGCTGTAGCGCCGCTTGACGACCCGTTCATCTGCCTCGCGCACGTCCAACCCGGGCCAGAGCTGAAAGCCATGGGCGTCCCGCTGCATCGACTCCCAGCGCGATCTTGCCTTGTCCCGGGTGTGCATTTCCCTGTTGACCGACCAGCTTTCCTCGGACTCCCAGGGCGCCAGGTTCTGGATCCAGACGACCCTGCCGCCGGCTCCGCGCACCGCTTGAGCCAGCCGGTTGACGTTCGGCACGATCTCCTGCGCTACCGCGCAGGCGGCCTGATAGGGCTTGGTCATGAAGTAATTCTGCATGTCGACGACCACCAGGGCAGTACTGGGACCATCGAAGGTCTCGCAAACATGCGCACGGCCCTGGCGTGCAACGACGCGTTCCACATACGCCTGCGGCATCTTGAACTGGTGCATGACCGTTTCCTTTATGAGATTCGAAATTCCAACTCGACCCGCCGGCCGGTATCGTCTTCTTGCGCCGGTCGGTCAGTACGACACCCGCAGCAAGTTAGCCAGTGATCTTTTCAGGCGTCGGTGCCTGCGGTGCTCGTCCGCCGCCGCGTCGTGAAATACTCGACGAGCAGCACCGCGCAACCGACGCCCACGCTCGACATGCTGATGAACCCGGGGAACACGATGCCCAGATGCGAATCCGGAAGGATCGCGCCTATGCCGCATGCGCTGAGCGCGACGCGCAGGGGCACCGACAGGGGGCGCCGGAAGTAGCCCAGCATGCCGCAGTTGGCAAGGTAGATCCCGATCATCGCGGTGGCGATGTCGAACACGATGGCACCGCCTGCGCCTTTCATCAGCAGCGTCGGCGACAGCACGAACATGAAGGGCAGGATGAATTTCGCCCAGCCGATCCTGCACGCCGCCCAGGCGGTTTCCATCGGCCCCGCCTTGCTGATAGTGGCGGCGGCGTAGGCCGCGAGCGCGACCGGCGGCGTAAGCATCGACAGCATGCCGAAATAGAGAATGAACATGTGGGCGGCGATCTTCATGACCCCGG
>MEQZ01000170.1:1605-4785 GCA_001770425.1 Betaproteobacteria bacterium RIFCSPLOWO2_02_FULL_65_20
GCAGGACATAGACCCCCGAGGTCGGCATGCCCATGCCAAGGATGAGCGCGACAAAGGCCGAGATGACCAGCAGCACGAACAGGTTGTTGGCGGACAGGCTCACCAGCCACAAGGTCAGGGCGAAACCCAGGCCCGAGGTATTGAGGACGCCGATCACGAAGCCTGCGGCGGCCAGGGTCATGATCAGGTCGGTCGTGGTGCGCCCGGTCGCCGCCAGGGAGCGCAGCAGGTCCATCGGCGTAAGCCTCGCGCGGCGGTACCCTCGCGCCATGCCGGTCACGAAGATCACGACGGCCGTGACGATGGCCGAGAACTCGGGGGCGAATTCCCAGTAGAACAGCATCAGGATCAGGCCGGCCATCGGCACGATGAAGTGCCAGCCCTGCATCAGCACGTCGCGCGGCCGGGGCAGGTCCTCGGTCATCGGCTTGAGCTGGTTCTTTGCCGCCATCAGGTCGACCTGCCAGTAAAGCGCCAGGTAATAGAGCACCGCCGGAATGGCCGCGGCGAGCGCGACCTCGGCATAGGGAACTTCCAGAAACTCCGCCATCAGGAACGCCGCGGCGCCCATCACCGGCGGCATGAGTTGGCCGCCGGTCGAGCCGACCGCCTCGATCGCGCCGGAGTCCCTCGGGCTGTAACCGGTGCGTATCATCATCGGAATGGTGAGCGGGCCGACCGACGCCACGTTGGAAACGGCGCTGCCCGAGATCATGCCGAACAGGCCCGAACCCACGACGCAGATCTTGGCCGGTCCGCCCCGCTTGTGACCGAGCAGCGCCATGGCGATATCGATGAAGAACTCGCCGCCACCGGCGCGTATCAACATGTCGCCCATGAACAGGAACAGAATCACGACCTCCACTCCGACCTTCAGCGGGATGCCCAGCATGGCGTTGGTATCGAGGGCGAGATACGTTACCAAGGGGAAGAAATCGGCCGCCTTGCCCCGGATCACCAGCGGCGCGTACTGGGCAAGCAGCGCGTACACGATGAAGGCCGTCACGACCGACACCAGTGCCCACCCGGTGCAGCGCCGCAGCGCCTCGAGTACCACCGGAATGATCAGGACGCTGAGCCAGATCACCTCGGTCGTGTAATACGGAACGTCGTCGAGCAGCCGCGCATACTCGACGCAGATCCAGCCGCTGACAGCGAATCCGAGCAGCCCAAGGACCACATCGAACCACGGCATGCCGCCCTGGTGCGGTTTGCCGCGCCAGGAGACCGACAGATAGACGATGGCGAGCGAGAGCCCCAGGCTGAACGCAAGCAGTTGTTGGGTGAAGAACGCGACACCCAGGTAGCTCGGCGCATCCACTGACCAGGCCACGCAGGCCGCGGTCATGATGGCGCCGAGCACGGCGGTGGTCGCGCGCAGCGCGGGATGCGCGGGCTCGGCGAGAGCCTCGGAGTGTACTTGGGTCGTCTTGTCGTTCACGGTTGGAAAAGCTCCGACGATGTCCTGGTCGGTTTCTCGTCGGACGCCTGCCCGCGCTGCATGCCAGTGGCCCGAGTCCGCCGGCATCCTGCGCGGCCTCGACCAAGCCGACGCCGATGCGATCTAGTCCGGAGGCCTTATAACGTCCGCCGGGATTTCCCCGGCGTTCGACATCAGCGCTTCTTGGGAGGCCATTCCCCGGCTTCCTTGTAGAACCGTTCCGACCCGGGGTGGACGGGGACGACGCTGGCTTCGTTCATCGTGTTCGGATCGAAACTCTTCATCGACGGCGAGGCGGCCTCGAGCGTCGGCTTGTTCCCGTGGATCGCCTTGGTTGCCTTGTAGACCACGTCCTCAGAGGTATGCGTGCTGGTCACGAGGAAGGCGCTGTAAACCATCTCCGCGGTGGGTCCGATGATCCCGGCAAGCCCTGGCGCCGGATCAAAGACCTTGAAGTAGGCGCTGGAAAATACCTTGCGCATTGCCGCCAGCGCCTCGGGCGTGGTGGTCAGCGGCACGAATCGCAGTCCGCCCCGCGAGGCGAGGGCCACGTTGACCTCCTGCGAGGCCCCGGTCCCCAGACCGAACAGCGCCGCGTCCACCTTGCCTTCGCCGAGCGACTGCATTCCCTTGACATAGTTGGCGACGGGGAACGGCTTCATGTCGGCGATCGACAGGCCGCCGGTGGCAAGCACGGCGTCCTGCACCGCCACGATCGTGCTCTGCGCCGTAAACTGGCTGGGCATGCGCAGTCCCTTGAGGTCCTTGATCGACTTGACCGGCGAGTCGTTGGGCACCGCTATGCCGATCGGCAGCGCGAACATCACCCCGAGCAGGCGCAGATCCGGGTTCTTCCGGTCCTTGAAATTCGCGACGCCCGTGTAGGCGTTGACCACGTCCATCGCGTTCATCAGTCCGAACTCGATCTCTCCGCGATTCAGAAGCGGCGCGTAGGCCGAAGAACCCGACATGGGCTGGACCCGGGCAGTGAGGCCGCCCTTCTGCTGCACGACTCCGGCGACCGCGGTCCCGACCGAATAATAGAGCGAGCCCTGCGGATTGGTTGCAATCCCGACCACCTGGGCGTTCGCCATCGTCGTCGCGAACGAGAGGATGGTCGCGCCAATTACGGATCTAAACGTAGTCATAGCGATTTTCCTTTGAAATAGACTGCCAGAAAAAATTTTGCCGGCAACCGGACCGGAAGTCTAGCGGTTGCGAACACCCTAGGCAAATGCCCAAGACGGGTGCATTGCTCTTTCCGTTCTATTCTTTCCCGGCGAAAGAGCTGTCTTTTGGGATTGTGGCACATTTTGCCGTTGAAACATGGGTTGCGACAGATCCGTACGGGTATCACCGCGATCGGTCGCGATGCCGGGGCCCGGCCCAGATGCCCGTCGATCCGGCATGCTAGTATTTCAACGCCCGCCATTGCCGATGCCCACAGCCTCGGGGAATGGCGCCGCGCGTATCCACAGAGCGCCACGAACGACGCCGCGGGCATGCACGAAAGGCACCTCGGTCCGCCCGCTGCAGCCCGCGGGCCGCGGAAGATCAACCACGCGGAGGCGACTGCATGAGTCCGTCGATTGAGGAAATCCGGGAAATCCTCACGATTTTCCTCGACTCCGAGTTGCAGGATCTGCGGCTGGAGATCGGGAATGTCCGGCTGGCTGTCACCAAGAGCGGCGCAGCAGGCATTGCCGCCCAACCGTTCAGTTCGCCGGCACCCGGCGCGG
>MEQZ01000170.1:4830-8971 GCA_001770425.1 Betaproteobacteria bacterium RIFCSPLOWO2_02_FULL_65_20
TGCCGGCAGCCCCGGCCGCCGAGGCTGCGGCTGCACCGCGCGAGGGCTGGGTGGCGGTGACGGCCTCGTCGGTGGGCGTGTTCTATCGCCGCCCGTCCCCGGACCAGCCGCCCTTCGTGCAGGTGGGCAGCGTGGTGGCAGCCAACGATCCAGTCTGCCTGATCGAGGTCATGAAGATGTTCACGGGCGTGGTCGCGCCGTGCGCGGGCCGCATCGCCGACATCCTGATCGAAGATGCCACCATGGTCGAGTACGGCCAGCCGTTGATGTACATCGAGCCGGCCCGATAGGCGCAGGAGGCGCGACATGGCGAGCAGAGTCAACCTCATCGACACGACGCTGCGGGACGGACAGCAGTCGTTGTGGGCGACGCGAATGACCAGCGCGATGATGCTGCCGATGCTGCCGGTGATGGACCGGGTCGGCTACGATGCCATCGAGTGCCTGGGCACCTCGGGCATGGACGCCTGTGTGCGCTACCTCAAGGAAGATCCGTGGGAACGCCTGCGCCTGCTCAGAGAGCGCGTAAAGCACACACCGCTGCAGATGATCAGCATCTGCATCGGCTTCAGCGTCGGCAAGGCGCTGATGCCCGATGACATGCTCGAACTGTTCTTTCTGCGCTGCGCCGCCGGCGGCATCGACCGGTTCTTCCTGATGGACGGTCTCAACGACATCCGCAATTTCGAAGTGCCGATCCGGGCCGCCCACAAGGCGGGCGCAAAGGTGCTGGGCGGCATCGTCTACTCGATCAGCCCGGTGCACACCGATGAGCACTTCGTGCAAAAGACGAAGGAACTGGTCGAACTGGGGGCCGATATCCTGGTGATGAAGGATCCGAACGGGATCCTCACCCCGGAGCGCGTGCGCAGCCTGGCGCCGGCGATGAAGGCGGCATCGGCCGGGCGTCCCTTCTACTGCCACTCCCACTGCATTACGGGCCTGGGCCCGGCCACCAACCTGGAGGCCGTCCGGTGCGGAGCCGAGGTGATCTGGACGGCCTCGCGCGCGCTGGCCAACGGTTCCTCGCTGCCGGCGACCAGTTCGATGCTGCGGCACCTGAAGCGGGCCGGCTACGAGGTGGATCTTGATGCTGATGCCATCCAGCAAATCGAGGACTACTTCTACTCGGTGGCCAGACGCCACAACAAGCCCGTCGGAAAACCCGCTGAGTACGACCCTTCGTTCTATGAGCACCAGATGCCAGGCGGTATGATCTCCAACTTCCGGGCGCAGATGGCCCAACTGGGTCTCGAAAATCGAATCGAGGAAGTGTTCGAAGAGATCCCCGCCGTGCGTGCGGACCTGGGCTGGTCGCTGATGGTCACGCCGTTCTCCCAGGTGATCGGCACGCAGGCGGCGCTCAACGTACTGTACGGCCGCTACAAGGTGACGCTGAACGAGGTGGACCAGCTCGTACTTGGCTACTACGGCAAGACGCCCGCGCCCGTGAACCCGGACCTGCTCGACGCCATCAGCCGGCGCACGGGCAAGCAACCGATCACCAAGCGGCCCGGCCTCACGCTTGCGCCCGCACTGGAACGCTTCCGCAGAGAAAACGGGCCTTTCGCCTCCGACGAGGAGATGCTCCTCGCGTACCTGTTCATGCCCGAACACATCCGCGCATTGCGCGCAGCCGGTCCGATGCCGCTCGAGGATGCCGTTTCCGCGGGGCCCCTGGCCGATCTGGTTCGGGAAGTGGCGAAGCGCAAAGACGTCAGGCATTTCCACCTGGCGATGTAGGCCGTCGCTCAGGCCGCCGGCCGGGCAGTTTCCACCAGCCTGACCGGACACGATCATTTCGAATCAGCAGCAAGGAAACCAATATGCCGTACCAGGATTTTCGCCAGTTCCTCGATGTACTCCGCCAGCACGGCGAACTGGTCGACGTCGACCGTCCGGTGGATCTGGATGACGATGTTCCCAAAGCGTTGAAACAGACCTGCGTGCGCGAGGGGCCCGCCTTCAATTTCACGAGCAACGGAACCGATTACCCGCTGGTTGCGGGCCTCTACGCATCACGCAGCAAGGCGCTGCTCGCCTTCGAGGCGACCGAAGAAACGATATTCGAGAAAGTGCTGTCGGGACTGGACCATCCGATTGCGCCGACGACCTTTTCCGGGGAGGCGCCCTGTCACGAGGTCGTGCTCACCGGAGACGCCATCGACATCACGCGTTTTCCGGTTCCGATCTACAGCCCCAAGGACGGCGGCCGTTTCATCACCGCGGCAATCGTGGTTTCGAAGGATCCCGAAACCGGCGTGCCCGATATCGGCCACTACCGCTTTCAGGTCCTGGAAAAGGACAGGTTTACGTTTTTTGCGCAGGTCTTTCATCGCTTCGGAAAGAACATCGCGAAATGCGAGCGCCTGGGCGTCGTCCCCAAGGGCGCGCTCGTGATCGGCGTCGATCCGGTTCTCGCGTATGCCTGCCAGGTCCAATGCAGCGATACCACCAACGACTGGGACGTCGCCGGCGGCCTGCGCGGGGCGCCGGTCGAACTGGTCCGCTGCAAGACCGTCGACCTCGAGGTTCCGGCGACCGCCGAGGTGGTGATCGAATTCGAAGTCGATCTGGCACGCAAGGTGCTCGAAGGTCCGCTGGGCGAGTACACGGGCTATTACACGCCGGCATCGGAGAAGCCGACCGCCAGAATCACCGCGATCACGCACCGTCGCAAGCCCTATTTTCAGGGTCTGCTGACCGGCAAGCCGGTCACCGAAAATCACATACTCAAACAGATCCCTTTCGAGGCCTCGTTCTGGCGCACGCTCAAACAGCAGTTCCCCACGGTCGGCAGCGTCGCCATCCGCGCCTCGGGGGGCGTTCAGTTCTATGTGGTCATCTCGATGCAGCCTCGCTTCGCGGGCGAGGCCCGGCAGGCGATACTGGCGGCTATGGCGACCAACGTGCGCCCCAAATGGGTCGTCGTCGTCGAGCCGGATGTCGACGTGCACAATCCGTCCGAGGTGGAATGGGCGATGTCGTTTCGCGTGCGGCCGGACCGCGACGTGTTCGTGGTGGAGCACACGCCGGCAGCCCCGCTGGACCCGTCGATCGACAACAGCGGTCCGCTCGCGACCCACACCTCGTCGGCCGTCGGGATCGACGCCACGCGCCCGGTGGGCGAGCCGTTCGCGGAAGTTGCCGACGTGCCCGGCTGGCGGGATTACAGCATGCCCGAGTTGAAGAAGTAGCCGATGCACCCGCGGACCGCCCGTACCGGGGTCGACCGGCCGCAGACGGAAACCTGGAGCGGGTGAAGGGGATCGAACCCTCGTCTAAAGCTTGGGAAGCTTTCGTTCTACCATTGAACTACACCCGCTTGAGGGGCCAATTCTAAGGGCAGAATATCGATCGCTGCAAATGGCGCTTCCTGACGGCGGTGCGACGGGCATCTGGGGGATGCCCGTTTTTATCAAGGCTCGACCTGCCAGTCAAATGACTTGATGGTTGTTATATCTCCCGGTGTCTTGACCGTCACTTGCAGGCGGCCGGAAGCGCCCGCGCGAACGCAATCTATACCACCAACAGCCCGCAAGGACACTGAATGCGTAACAGCACCTGCTGGCGGAGTCACATTGGTGCTATCTTGCGTAAAGGAGCTAATCCCCGTTAATTCCGCCAGGGTCGATGTAGCCTTTATAGTTGTTCCCGCAGGCATGGGGTTGCCGTTTACATCTACAACTCTCAGGTCTACCGTCTGCTCGCTCGCGGTAGGGCATTTATTCAGTGTGATGGTACCTGCAGGTGCAATCTTGGTTATGACGGCATCGGAACCGGAAAAAATGATGGGGATGAATTTCCGCACATGTAGCGCTCTCCTCGCGGAGCATGTGCCAACCGAACTTCCTGCAGGAGGCGGCGTAATGTTGTCGCACAGTACGCCGCTGTACTTGCCGTCCGGCCCATCATAAACGCCATTCTGGTTGAAATCGAGAAATGTCTCCGTGGCGTCGCGCACGCCATTCTCGTTGTCATCACGAAAGGCTTCCGGTAAGTCCGTCGGAGCGCCGTTTTGGTCTATCAGTTCGTTGGGCTCCAGATCCGCCACGCCGTTACCATTCAGATCGGTAAAGCTTTCCTCCCCCACGGCGTAAACCAGCACGGTATATCTGCCGTCAGTGGCGAGGCGAGGCGC
>MEQZ01000170.1:8998-9372 GCA_001770425.1 Betaproteobacteria bacterium RIFCSPLOWO2_02_FULL_65_20
GCCGCCTGTCGTGCTGCACGAGGCGACGATTGAACCGCCTTCAGTCGTAAAGTTCACGGCTGTGCCGTCAGGCACCGGGTTGTTGAAATGGTCGGCCAAGCGCACGGTCAACACCGTCGTATTGCCGTCGAAATTGAGAAATTCCGGATTCAGAACTGTCGCACTCACCGAAATACTGTCCTGATCCGGGATGCCTGTGGTGATGGTCAATGCGCTCGACTGGGTGGTCAGCGTGGTGCCGGCGGTTGCTCCAGCGGTCGAGGCGGTCACTCTCACCGGCGTGCTGACCGTGCCCGAGTTGACATTGGTCACGACCAAGCCGCCGGCGTCGGAGATCGCAGTGGCGGGGGCGGCGGGTGTCAGCGTTATACCGC
>MEQZ01000171.1:0-720 GCA_001770425.1 Betaproteobacteria bacterium RIFCSPLOWO2_02_FULL_65_20
ACCGCGCGCTGCCGCTGCTGCGGCCGCCGGGCGAGCGCGTCGCGATCCCCTACCAGGGCAAGCAGCTGTACGCCAATTTTCGCAGGCCCCCGGGCGCGGCGAAGCCGCCGGTCGTGGTGATGTGCATGGGCCTGGATTCGGCCAAGGAGGAAATGGACGATTACGAGAACCGGTTTCTCGCGCGCGGCCTGGCCACGCTCGCCTTCGACGGCCCGGGACAGGGCGAGGGCGAGTACGACTTCGGCCTGTGTCCGGAGTACGAACAGCCGGTGAAAGCCGTGATCGATTATCTGGAGACGCGCGGCGACGTCGATCTTGCACGCATCGGCATCTGGGGCGTATCGCTCGGCGGCTATTTCGCGCCGCGCGCCGCGGCGTTCGAGAAAAGGATCCGCGCCTGTGTCGCGCTCTCGGGCCCCTACCAGCGCTCGGGGGATTTCGACGGGCGCCCGGTGATCAACGTGGAAGCGTTCCGCGTGCGTTCCAGGAGCGCAGACCTCGAACAGGCGGGAAAGGTGGCGCTGCGCATGTCGCTCCAGGGCATCGCGAAAAACATCACCTGCCCCATCTACGTCGTCGCCGGCACCCGGGACCGGCTGACCCCGCCCGGCGAAGCCGAAAAACTCGCCGCCGAAGTGTCCGGCCCGTGCGTGCTGTCGGTGATCGATGGCGGCAATCACGTGGTCAACAACCTCTGGTACCGCTACCGCGACCAGACCG
>MEQZ01000171.1:741-5399 GCA_001770425.1 Betaproteobacteria bacterium RIFCSPLOWO2_02_FULL_65_20
CTGGTACCGCTACCGCGACCAGACCGCCGACTGGATGGCGCGGCAGCTGGGCGCAGTCTGACCGGAGTACGCGGAATCCCCCGCACAACGCGCCGCTACGCCCGTAACCCATGAATCCTGCCGTAACGCAGTTCCACCCCACCGTCCCAGCGGCGAGCACGCTGCCGGAGTTCACGCTGCGCGCATTGCTGCTGGGCACCGTGCTCGGGGCCGTGTTCGGCGCTTCGTCGCTCTACCTGGTGCTCAAGGTCGGGCTCACGGTGAGCGCATCGATACCGGTGGCGGTGATCTCGATCGCGCTGTTCAGGCTATGGGCGAAGCTGGGCTTCAAGGACGCGAGCGTGCTGGAGAACAACATCGCGCAGACCGCGGGTTCGGCGGGCGAATCGCTCGCCTTCGGCCTGGGCGTCACCATGCCGGCGATCCTGATCCTGGGTTTCGACCTGGAACTGGCGCGCGTCACGCTGGTCGCGGTTCTGGGCGGCATGCTGGGCATCCTGATGATGATCCCGCTGCGCCGGGCGCTCATCGTGCAGCAGCACGGCGTGCTGAAATATCCCGAGGGCACCGCATGCGCGCAAATCCTGAAGGCGGGCGCGGGCGCCCAATCGGGCGCGGCCACGCTGTTCGCAGGATTCGGCATCGGCCTCGCCTACAAGTTCGCCAACATCGCCGTGAAGGGCTGGAAGGACGTGCCCGAAAAGCTCTTCGGCGCGCCCTTGGCTTCCGGCTCGATCGCGGTGGAGGTCTCGCCCGAGCTGCTCGGCGTCGGATACATCATCGGGCCGCGCATCGCCTCGGTGATGTGCGCAGGCGGCGTGCTCACGTACCTGCTCCTCATTCCGCTGATCAGGTTCTTCGGCGAGGGCCTCGCCGGACCGCTCGCGCCTGGAACGGTGCCGATCAGGGACATGAGCCCCGGGCAGATACGCGGCGCCTACGTGCTGTACATCGGCGCCGGCGCAGTCGCCGCAGCCGGCATCATCAGCCTCGCGCGCGCGCTGCCCATGATCTGGCACGGCATGCGCCGCGGGCTGCAGGATTACGGCGCTGGGATCGTGCCGGGGTCGAGGTCACGCACGGATCGCGATCTGCCGCTCAAGTGGGTCGGCATCGGCATCGTCGCGCTGCTCGCCGCGATTACGCTGGCGCCGACGCTGCACATGAATCTGCTCGGCGCGCTGCTGATCGTGCTGTTCGGTTTTCTGTTCGTCACCGTATCGTCGCGCCTGACCGGCGAGATCGGCTCCTCATCGAACCCCGTCTCCGGCATGACCATCGCGACCCTGCTGCTGACCTGCCTGATTTTTCTCGCGCTGGGCTGGACCGGCGGCACCTATTACGTCACCGCGCTCTCGGTGGGCGCCATCGTCTGCATCGCCGCCTCGAACGGAGGCGCGACGTCGCAGGACCTGAAGACCGGATTTCTTGTCGGCGCGACCCCGCGCCTGCAGCAGCAGGCGATCATGATCGGCGCGCTCGCCTCGGCGGTATTGCTGGGGCCGGTGCTGCTGACCCTCAATCAGGCCGCGACCGTCTACGTACCGGTCGCGGAACTGGCGCCGGGGCTGCGCACCGATCCGGGCGCGCTCGACACCACCGCGCAACTGGCCGGCCCGCAGGCGGCCTCCGACACGCGGACCTACCGCGTCTGGCACAAGAGCGGCGACCAGGGCGGCCCGCAGGGGCAGTACCTCGTCGACGACAGCGGCGCCGCGGTCTATTTCGTCGATCCGGGCATCAACGGCACGCATACCAAGCGCCCGGACGGCACCACGGTGCGCAAGTACGACGCGCCCAAGGCGACGCTGATGTCCTACATCATCAAGGGCATACTCGACCGCCAGTTGCCCTGGGCGCTGGTACTGTTCGGGGTCACGATCGCAGTGGTGCTGGAGATGGCCGGCATCCCTTCGCTCGCCTTCGCGGTCGGCGTCTATCTGCCGCTCGCGTCGTCCGCGCCGATCTTCGTCGGCGGCCTGGTGCGCGCGCTGGTGGACCACAGGCGGCGCCGCGCCCTGAGGCATCACCAGTTGAGCGAGGAGCAACTGGTCGCGGAATCCGACCAGAGCCCGGGCGTGCTGCTGGCCTCGGGCTACATCGCCGGCGGCGCCATTGCCGGCATTTTCATCGCGTTGTCGGCAGGCGTGTTCGTCGCCGTCGATACCTTCTTCACCGAATGGTCGGCCAGGCACAACCCTTTCTTCAGCGGCGGCTACGCCGATACCTTGTCGATGCTGCCGTTTCTCGCGCTCGTGCTGCTGCTTTACTCCGCCGGGCGCCGCGCGTCAGATTCCACGCACCCGCGTCACGCCGATCCTTGATGCGCCCGCTTCCATTTTGCGGCGAATTGCCTTAAAAAGAGCCTTGCGGCGCGCGCGCCGGTCCAAGCACAGCCGTCGTCGCCCCGCTCCCCTTTTGAAACAGCGTCATTCAGATTGAGCCCCAGACCATGAAAACCTATATCTACGCATTCGAAAACGGCGACGGCAAGAACAAGATCCTGCTGGGAGGCAAGGGCGCCGGCCTGTGCGAGATGACGCAGATCGGCCTGAACGTGCCGCCCGGCTTCGTCGTGACCACCGAGGCATGCCTCGCCTACCTCGAGTCGAACCGCCTGCCCGACGGCCTGATGGACGACATCAAGGGTCACATGGCGGCGCTGGAAAAGAAGACCGGCAAGGGTTTCGGCAGCAGCAGGAACCCGCTGCTGGTCTCGGTGCGCTCCGGATCGGCCATGTCCATGCCGGGGATGATGGACACCATACTGAACCTCGGCCTCAATGACGTCTCGCTTCAGGGGCTGATCAAACAGACCTCGAACGCGCGCTTCGCCTACGATGCCTACCGCCGCTTCATCCAGCTGTTCGGGAAAATTGCGCTCGGCATCGCCGACGAGCATTTCGACGACAAGATGGCGGCGCTCAAGCGCAAGCACCGCGCGAAAGTGGACCTGGACCTCTCCGCCGAGCACCTGAAGCAGCTTGCCGGGGAATTCCTCGACATCGTCAAGCGCCAGACCGGCAAGCCGTTTCCGCAGGACCCCTACGAGCAGCTCGAGATCTCGGTGGGCGCGGTGTTCCGCTCCTGGATGGGCAAGCGCGCGGTCGACTACCGCAAGCAGTTCAAGATCACCAAGGACATGGCCAACGGCACCGCCGTCAGCGTCTGCACCATGGTGTTCGGCAACATGGGCAGCGATTCGGGAACCGGCGTGGGCTTCACGCGCAATCCCGGCACCGGCGAGAACGTGATCTACGGCGAATATCTGGTCAATGCCCAGGGCGAGGACGTGGTCGCGGGCATCCGCACGCCCAAGCCGATCGCCGACATGGAACGGGAAATGCCGCAGATCTACCTGCAGCTGACGGAACTGCACAACCGGCTGGAATCGCATTACCACGAAGTGCAGGATTTCGAGTTCACCATCGAACGCGGCACGCTCTACTGCCTGCAGACCCGCAACGGCAAGATGAACGCCCGCGGCATGGTCCGCAGCTCGGTCGAAATGTTCCACGAAGGACTGATCTCCAAGGAACGCGCGCTGCTGCGCATCGAGCCGCCGATGCTGGAACAGCTGCTGGTGCCGCAACTGTCGCCGAACTTCCACGGCAAGTCGCTGGCGCAAGGCCTGCCGGCTTCCCCCGGCGCAGCCTCGGGCAAGATCGTGTTCGACGCCAACACCGCCGAAGCGCGCGGCAATGCGGGCGAGAAGGTGATCCTGGTGCGCGAGGAGACCAAGCCGGAGGACATACACGGCTTCTTCCAGGCGCAGGGCATACTCACCAGCCGCGGCGGCAAGACCTCCCACGCCGCGGTGGTCGCGCGCGGCATGGGCAAACCCTGCGTTTCCGGCTGCGAGCAGATCGTGATCGACGACAAGGCACGCAGCGCCGTCATCGGCGATACCACGCTGCACGAAGGCGACGTGATCACCATCGACGGCGGCACCGGCCACGTCTACGCGGGCGAGGTGCCCACCGTAGAGGCCGAGTTCTCGGCGGAGATGGCCACGCTGCTCGCCTGGGCCGACGGGGCGGCGCAACTGAAGGTGATGGCCAACGCCGACACCCCGGAGGACGCGACCCGCGCGCGGGAGTTCGGCGCGGTGGGAATCGGCCTGGTGCGCACCGAGCGCATGTTCAACAGCACCGATCGCCTGCCGATCATGCAGGAAATGATCCTGGCCGAGACGGTGGAGGAACGCCAGGCTGCCCTGGACCGGCTGCTGCCGATCCAGCGCGCGGATTTCAAGGGGATCTTCAAGGCGATGAAGGGTCTGCCGGTGACCATACGCCTGCTCGACCCGCCGATGCACGAATTCCTGCCCACTGCCGGGCAGCTGGAGGTGGAAATCGCGCACTTGCACCAGCTGCGCGACTCGATCAAGGCCCTGAAGGACCTGCCGGACACGCTGAAGCTGCTGAGCCCGAAGCTCTACCAGCAATATGCCGACGGCCTGACCAGGCTCGTGGGCGGGCTGCACACCTTCGAGGAATCGCATCTGGAAGACGACGTGATCGCCAGGAAGGAAACGATCCTCAGGAAGGTGCGCGCGCTGGCCGAGGTCAATCCGATGCTGGGGCACCGCGGCGTGCGGCTGGGCATCACCTATCCGGAAATCTATTCGATGCAGATCCAGGCGATACTGGAAGCCG
>MEQZ01000171.1:5410-9192 GCA_001770425.1 Betaproteobacteria bacterium RIFCSPLOWO2_02_FULL_65_20
GCCGCGCTGTGCGCCAGGGAAGGCATCGAGATCTATCCCGAGATCATGGTGCCGCAGGTCGCCACGGTGGAGGAACTCAAGCGCATCCACGGCTACGTCCAGCGCAGCCACAAGATCGTGGAACTCACCCACGGCATCAACGTGAAGTTCAAGTTCGGCACCATGCTCGAAGTCGTGCGCGCCTGCGTGCGCGCCGGCCGCATGGCCCAGGATGCGGAATTTTTCTCCTTCGGCACCAACGATCTCACCCAGGCCACGTTTTCGTTCAGCCGGGAGGACGCGGAGAACAAATTCCTGCCTGCCTACAACGAGACCGGCATCCTGCAGGACAACCCGTTCGAGGTGC
The DNA here is from genome assembly GCA_001770425.1 of Betaproteobacteria bacterium RIFCSPLOWO2_02_FULL_65_20. GTDB lineage: Bacteria > Pseudomonadota > Gammaproteobacteria > Burkholderiales > SG8-39 > JACQTO01. The sequence continues at coordinate 5,757 of MEQZ01000171.1, forward strand.
TGGACATCAAGGGCGTGGGAGAACTGATGAAAATGGCCGTCGAGGACGGCCGCAAGACCCGGCCGGATCTGAAAATCGGCATCTGCGGCGAGCACGGCGGCGACCCGGTCTCGATCCACTTCTGCCACCACATCGGCATCGACTACGTGTCCTGCTCCGGCCCGCGCGTGCCGATCGCGCGACTGGCCGCCGCGCAGGCCAAGCTGTTGGAAGGAAATTACAAGAACCCGGGTTGAGCGCGCAGCAGGCGCTCCAGTGCGCGGGCCGAGCGCGCTGGCACGGGACCGCCTCAGCCGGCAGGCCGGGGCGGATCCGGATCCGCATCCCAGGTTGACGAGGGCCTAGGTGTGCGCGCGAGCCATTCGTCGAGCGCCGCTACGTGCTCCGCCTCCTCGTTGGCAAAGTCCGCCGCCAGCCGCCGCACTTCGGTATCCCCGGTCTCGCCGGCCACCGAGCGGTAGTATTCCATGGCCCGCAACTCGTTCGCGCGCGCGTATTTCAGCGCATGGTAGGGCTCGATCAGGTAATCGAAGGCCTCATCACCGCCCATTTCGGGCGGCGTGCGCCAGCGGTATTGCCAGGACTTGAGCTTGGGCAGTTCGATCGATCCGACCCTCGCCTTGATCTCGTCGCGGTGCATCTGGGAAAAGCGGACCATGTCCCGGAACACCGAGGAAACGCCGTCGTTGCGGTGAGCCTCCATCATGTCCGCGAGCTCGAGATACCGCTCGGCGGCCTCGTGCTCCAGGGCGACCGCGTGGGCCAGAAACTCGGGCAGCGTGTAACTCATTGAGTCCCTTTCATAGCGTCAGCAAAGCATGCCCGGGAATTATAGGAGATTCCGTCGCTTGCGTCGCACGCGCTGACAATCCCGCGGATTTGCGTCATAGTCCGCACCGCGGTCGGCTTCAACGTCGTCCGATCGCGCTATTCACGGGGAACCGAAAACATGGACTGGACTCCACGGCGCGAGCGCTTTCGCACCCTTCTTTCCGGCGACCGCTGCATTCATCCGGGGTCGGTGTTCGATCCGATCTCCGGGCGAATCGCGCAGGACCTGGGCTTCGAGGCCGGAATGTTCGCCGGGTCGATCGCCTCGCTCACGGTGCTGGGCGCGCCCGATCTGGCGCTCATTTCGCTCACCGAATTCGCCGGCCAGGTGCTGCGCATCTGCCGCGCCTGCACGCTGCCGCTGATCGTCGATGCCGATCACGGCTACGGCAACGCGCTCGGCGTGCGGCGCACGGTCGAGGAACTCGAGACGGCGGGAGTCGCCGCGCTCACGATAGAGGACACCGCGCTGCCCGCGCGCTACGCCGCGGCCGGCGCGACGCAACTGGTCCGCATCGAGGAAGGCGTGGGCAAGATGCGCGCGGCGCTGGACGCGCGCCAGGACCCGGACCTGGTGATCGTGGGCAGGACCGGCGCGGCGGCGGTCACCGGCGTGGCCGACGCCATTGCGCGCGCGCTGGCCTACGAAGCGGCAGGCGTCGACGCGTTGTTTTTCGCCGGCCTGAAGACGCGCGGCGAGCTGGATGCGATCGCCTCCGCGGTCAGGCTGCCGATCATGCTCGGCAGCGTCGGGCCTGCGCTGATGGATCGCGACACCCTCTCGGCGCTCGGCGTGCGCGTGTGCCTGCAGGGCCACCAGCCGTTCATGGCCGCAGTGCGCGCGGTTCACGACACACTGAAGGCGCTGCGCGAAGGCACCGCGCCCGCGCAGATCCCGGGCATTGCATCGGCCGAACTCATGCAGCGCGTGACCCGCGGCGACGATTACGGCCGCTGGACCAGGGAATTCCTCGGGGAATAGCGACGAGCCGCGCCGGTGCGCGTCAGAGCCGCGCGCCCCAGGGCACGGTGGTGCCGCCGGTCTTGACCGTGCCTTCGATCGCCCGGTCGACCACGCGGCCGCGATACTCCGCGCCGCCTGCGACGAAGCTGATTCGCTCCCCTCTCAGCTTCCCGCCTGAAATCTGCACCGACGCGGCGCCCGACTTGAGCGTGCCGGTGATCCTCTGGAACTCCTGGTTGAGCGTGAGTTCGCCTTGTCCGCGGGTCAGCTGCCACTTGCCCTGAACCCGGGCGGGCACGATCCACAGATAGGCGGTGCAGTAGGTGTCGCATCCGAGTTCGAACACCTGGTCCGGCTCCCATTCGCCCATCTTGAAACTGTTCGACACGACGCGCAGGCCCGGCTTCATCGAAAGCAGCGTCGGGCGCAGCCTGAGGTTCAGGTCGGGCAGCAGGAACAGCGTGATGACCGTGGCCCGCGAAAGATCGCTCTCGAAGATATCCCCCTGGACGAAGCTCGCCCGGTCACTCACCCCTGCCGCGGCGGCGTTGCGCCGGGACAGCGCCACCATGTCCGGGTTGTACTCGATGCCCAGCGCGCGCACGCCCCGCTTGGCCGCGGTGATCACGGTGCGGCCGTCGCCCGAACCGAGGTCCATCACGAAATCCGCCGGCGTGACCTTGGCCATGTCGAGCATCTTGTCCACCAGCGCCTGCGGCGAGGGCACCCAGACCACATCCTTGCCGGATTGACCGACGGTCGGCGTGAATTCCTGCTTGGCCGGCGCCTGGGCATGCGCACAGATCGCCATCGCAGAAACGACCAGCACCAACAATCCTTGACGCGCGCCACGCCATGCAGTCATATTCGCTCTCCGGAAACGGAACACTCAACAGTTCGCAGGACTGCGCATTGTACCGGGTCCGGCCGGGCCCATGCCAGCCATGCTTGGACGGAACACTTGAAAAGGAAAGCCCCATGAGCACCTCGACGCGCACCGTGCAGCGGGTCATCGAGGCCCTGCCCACCTCCGACGGCGCCGGGGTGAAGCTGCGGCGCAGCCTGGGCAGCTCACCATTCGCGCGCCTGGATCCGTTCCTGATGCTGGACGAGTTTTCCTCCTTCGACCCGGACGACTACATCGCCGGCTTCCCGGCGCATCCGCACCGCGGCTTCGAGACCGTCACCTACCTGCTCGACGGGCACATGCTGCACGAGGACCATCTGGGTAACCGCGGCGACCTGAAAAGCGGTGCCGTGCAGTGGATGAGCGCGGGGCGGGGCATCATCCACTCGGAAATGCCGCAGCAGGAGCACGGCCGCATGCGCGGCTTCCAGCTCTGGATCAACCTGCCGGCGCGGGAGAAAATGAAGCCGGCCGGCTACCGCGACATCGACCCCTCCGAAATCCCGGTCGCCGCGCTGCGCGCCGGCGGCCGCGCCAAGGTGATCGCCGGCACGCTGCGGTCGGAGGACAAGCCGGTGCCCGGACCCATACAGGGCCTGTCCACGGACCCGCTCTACATCGACGTCGAACTGCCCGCGGGGGCGACATTCGCGCAGCCGCTGCCCGCGGACCACAACGCGTTCATCTACGTCTTCGAGGGCAGCGCTGATGTCGGTCCGGCGGGCGCCGAGAAG
>MEQZ01000172.1 GCA_001770425.1 Betaproteobacteria bacterium RIFCSPLOWO2_02_FULL_65_20
TACGCGATGCTCTCCATGATCACGCCTCCGGTTTGCATCGCCTCCTTCGCCGGCGCGGCTCTCGCCGGCGCAAGTCCCATGCGCACCGGGTACGCGAGCATGCGCCTGGGGATCATCGCCTACCTGGTTCCGTTCATTTTCGTGTTCGACCCGCTGCTGCTGTTCCAGGGTCCCGGCCATCTGGTATTTCTGGCCGCGATGACCGCCTTTGCCGGCACCGTGATCATCGGCATCGCGATGGCGGGATATTTCGTGCGGCCCATCGGCTGGATCCTCCGCCTCGTCCTGGCGGCAAGCGGCATCGGGTTGCTGATCCCGCCCGGCGGTGCAATCGCCTACAGCTGGCTGGCAAACGCCATCGGAGGCGCGGTCTCCGCGCTGATCATCGTCGCGGAGTGGCGTCGCGGCAGGAAAGCCGTTTCTCTCGCCTGATGGGCGTCCGATGAGGAATCGCCCTCCGGGGTGCCGATCTCCAGCGCTCAGGCTTGCTGCACGTAGTGGAAGCGGGTCACGCCCTTGCGCCTGGCCACTTCGCGCACCAGCTCCACCAGCGAGTTGCCCGCCGCCGCATCCACCTCGCTGATCGGCCCGGCGTCGGCCATCTCGCGCAATTGCGCCGGCATGAAGAAATAGGCCAGCAGCAGTTCTTCGTCCGACTCGAACGGTCCGTGCTCCCTGCGGAAACGATCCACCGCCGGCGGCACATGCGCCGCGGCGCGCTCGGTAATCGGTTTCATACGGCTGCTCGCCCGGTCCACGAGGTTGGGGTCCGGCGGCGCCGGGGTCTGGCCGTAGTAGCCGGTGACCAGTTTTTCGATGTCGCGGATCACGACCTTGTACCGCCCGTAGAGCACGTTCAGCGCCGCCTGCGTGCCGATGATCTGGGAAAAAGGGGTGACCATCTGGACCCAACCCACGTCTTCACGCACCCGCGGACATTCCTCCAGCACCTCTTCCAGCCGGTCCTGGATGCCCAACTGGGCCAGATGCGCGCGAAAGTTGCTGATCATGCCCCCGGGCATCTGGTGCACGTAGTAGGCCGGATCGTACTCAGCCGGCGTGCCCACAGGTTTGTGATGGCGTTCGGCCATCGAGCGGAAGTGCGCCTCGACCTCGGCGACGGCCGCGGGGTCCAGGCCCACCTCGTAGCCCGAGCGCTCCAGGTGGCGGGCCATCGCATCGGTGGCAGGCAGCGAGGAACCGTTGGCCAGGGAACGGGTGCAGGTCCACAGCGCGTCCGCGCCGTATTTCACCGCCTCCAGATTGGTGGCCGGGCCCAGGCCGGTGACGCAGTGCGAGTGGCAGTACACCGGCACCGGCGAGGCCGCCTCGCACATCGCCGGCACCAAGCTGCGCACCCGATCCGGCGTCAGCACACCATTGGGGTCCTTCAACACCAGCGCGTCGACGCCCTTTTGCACCAGTTGGCGGGTCTTCTCGATGAAGTGTGCATCGGTGTGCACCGGGCTGATCGAATAGACGATCGAACCGTAGAACTGCTTGCCCGCCTGCTTTGCCGCCCGGATCGGGATGTCCAGATTTCGCAGATCGTTCATGCCGTCGAGCACGAAGAACATGTCGACACCGCACTGCGCGCAGGCCTTGTAGTAAAGCGCGAGCATGTCGTCTGGCATCGCGCCCCGGCCCACGCTGAAGCCCAGGCCGCCGTTGATCATCATCAGCGGCGTCTTCAGTACGCGCGCCCGGATCAGCCGGAACCGGTCCCAGGGATTCTCCTTCAGGTAGCGCACGCTGGCATCCATCACCGCCTGGCCGAAGACCTCGATGGCATGAAAGCCGGCCCGATCCAGCGCCGGCAGCGCCGGCAGCAGCATCGCCGTGGTCATCCGCGTCGCCCACCAGGACTGCTGCCCGTCCCGCAGCGTCGACTCGATGAGCTTGACTTTCCGTCCCATGCACAGCCCTCCCGACGTGATCCGCACTTACAAGTCGCGGCCCGGCTTGCAGCAGCGGACTGTAAATCAATCTGCTGTTAAGATAAACACCGCCTCGATTATCGCTTAGCCGGTTTCGCCCGTAAGCCCGAGAGATGGCACGGAACCCCGTTGGACAATGACGCCAAGCCTCCCTTGAACGTTCACTTTCGACGCGGACCGGGCTTGCTCGCGCTGCGCGCGTTGGTCCTTGCAGCCGCGTGCATGCTGCCGGCGATCGCTCCCGCTCAGGTCGCCCGGGGCATCATCTTCAAGGTTCGCCCGGGCTACGGGCCGCACACGCATCAGGCCTCGCGCTGGATCTCCCGGCGCGTGGGTGTCGAGGACGACAGCGTGGCCGTCGACGTGGCCCGTCCCGGTCCTGCTGCACGTCTTCACCGGCGCCTCGCGCAGTTGAAGGGCGATCCGCGCATCGAGTACGCAGAGCCGAATTTTCTCGGCAAGTTCGAGGACGTGCCCGCACCGGCAGGCGCGCCCAACGATCCCGAGGCGGCAAACGCGTGGTGGATCGATGCCGTCGCGGCAAGGCAGGCCTGGGCGGTTTCGAGGGGTCGCGACGTCACGGTCGCGCTTCTGGATACCGGCGTCGATCTCTCGCACCCGGATCTGGCACCGAATATCCGCAGCGACGGATTCAATTTCGGCGATGGCAACCCGACCCCTCAGGATCAAGTCGGGCACGGCACCAACGTGGCCGGACTGGTCGCTGCGGTGTGCAACAACGGGGCCGGCGCCTGCGGCATCGCAGACCAGGTGCGCCTGCTGCCGGTGAAGATCAGCCAGGGCGCCACGCTGACCTTCGATTCCGCGACGCTGGTGGAGGCGATCGATTACGCCATCATTCGCGGCGCGCAGGTGATCAACCTGAGCCTGACCTTGTCGGACCAGACGCAGACTGTCGCCTCTGCGCTCGAGCGCGCGCTCGCTGCGGGCATCGCGGTCGTCGCGGCAGCGGGCAACGGCGGCGGCACGGTGTCGTTTCCGGCGAACTACCCCGGCATCATCGGCGTGTCTTCGGTAAACCAGAGCGGCCAGCTGGTCAGCACCGCCAACCGGGGCCCGCAGGTGGCCGTCCTCGCGCCCGGCACCCACATGGTCAGCACCCGGCTCGGGGGCGGAGCCGGCACCATTCAGGACGGCACGTCCTTTGCCTCCCCTCTGGTCGCAGGCACCGTAGCCCAACTGCTGGCAGTGGACCCGAGTTTGAGCCGCGATCAGATCCGTTCGAACCTCATGGGCTCGGGCACCAGCGTTACCGATGCCAGCGGGACCTACGTCGCACTGAACAGCGGCAAGTCGGTCGTTTCGCTGCTGCCCGACCTCATTGCGTCCGGCCAGAGTTTCGCGAGTTCCGGCGCGCTGACCGTTGCATACAGCCTGCCTGCGCTCGGCAGCGCAGTCGATCTGTACGTGGCCGTCGATACGCCGTTCGGTCCGTTTTGCCTGCTGCCCTCCGGGATATGGAGCGACGCCTCGCAGGCCGGATACCAGCCCGTCGCCACTTCCTATCTCGGCCTCGCCACTGCGCAGGGAACGCTGTTCGGCCAGGGAGGCCCGTTCCCCACCCTGTCGCTCGCCGGACTGCCCTCCGGCCGGTACGTGTGGCTCATCGCGGCGGTCAGCAGGTCCAGCGGCAAGGTCGTCGGCACGATCGTCGAATCGCCGATCAGCATCGTGGCGCAGTGATCCGCCGGCGGCATCTGCAACAGCGTCCGGGTTCCAGTGATCGCGAGCGCCCGACATTCACGCAGAGACAGGGCTTTGCATCGGTTTCCCCCCAGCGCAAGCCCGCTCCCTGCCATATTCGCAGCTTGATCATCGGACAACACTTGAGCGAGCGATTCAGTAGCGATGAGAAGTCTATCGTCCTTACCTCGCTCCCGAGGACAGCTTCGCCATGCAGCATTTCTTGTACTTCCTGCCGCTGCCGCACGGGCACGGATCGTTGCGGCCCGCAGTGGAGCCCTTCGCGTCCGCCGAACGGATCAGCTTCGCAAAGCCTTCGATGGAGCGGCCGGTCTGCACGTACGAAGCGAGCCGGCGCATGGCCGGCCGTGCGTGGGTGAAGAACGCCTTGTAGCCCGCGCACAGGTAATTAGCGCCGGATTCGCCGTCCGGCGCCCCGACGAAGCGGTCCTTCGGACAGCCGCCATTGCAGCAGTCGAGCACCGCGCACTTCCTGCAGCTGTGCGGAAGCGAGTCCCGTTTGGCCTGTCCGAACGCGCGCTGCGCCGGGTCTTCCAGCACCTCGATCAGCGACCTGTCGCGGATATTCCCGAGGCGATGTTCCGGGTCGACGAAATGGTCGCAGGAATAGAAATCCCCGTTGTGTTCCAGCACGGGCAGCTCGCCGCAGGTCGGCCGGAACACGCACAGCGCATGCTCCGCGCCCTGTTCGGGCCTGGCCGCCTCCTCGAAATTCAGCACGTTGATGCGGCCGATGTCCTCCCTCACCCACTCGTCGAAGACCGCGCACAGGAATGCGCCGTAGGCCTGCGCCGCAACGGTTTCAGCGGTCACTCCGCCATCTTCGGCGCGCTTGACCAGCGGAAGGAACACCAGATGCCGGATCCCGGCCTCCTTGAAGAAACGGTAGACCGCCAGCGGATGGCCGACATTGCCCGCATGCACGACACACAGCACGTCGCAATGAATCCCGTAGCGTTGCAGGAGCTGCAGCCCGTTGATCGCCTGCGCGTGGCTCGGCTTGCCCCCTTTGCTGACGCGATAGGCATCGTGAAGTTCCCTCGGCCCATCGAGGCTGAGCCCGACGTAGAAGCCCTCGGCGGCCAGGAAACGACACCATTCCTCGTCCAGCAGCGTTCCGTTGGTCTGGAGATCGTTGACGATCTCGCGCCCGGAAATCCTATGCCTGCGCTGAATCTCGACGATCCTGCGGAAGTAGTCCGCGCCCAGCAGCGTCGGCTCGCCGCCGTGCCATGAAAACAGGACCGTGGGGATCGGACAGGCCGCGATGTGCTGGGCAATGTAGTCCTCCAGCAGGTCCTCGGGCATGCGCAGCGGCGCGTCTTTCGGATAGAGTTGCTGCTTCTCGAGGTAGTAGCAGTAACGGCAGTCCAGATTGCACGCCGCGCCGATCGGCTTGACGAAGACCTGGAACTCGGTGGACGCTGTGACCATTTCTATTTGCCTCGTGCCCGATACAATTGCGCCGGCGGGTCAATCTACCGCGGACCATAGCGCGCCGTAAAGAGCGCCGGTCACGCCGCGGGCACCCGGCGTGAAATGATCGGGATTTGATCCATGTCACGTTCCGGACTTGCACTGCGCCGCCATTCGTCCACAATACTTTTGCTATGCGATCCGCCCCCGTAGTCTTAGCGGATCACGTCGCCCCATGACGGCCTCGGAATACGACATGTTCGCCCGGCAGATACGATTCGGCTCTTAAACCTTCAGGAGGCACACCATGATTGAATTCTCATTGACCGAAGAGCAGCGCACCATCCAGGAGTCGGCGCGGAAATTCGTCGAGAAGGACGTCAAACCGATTGCCCTGCAGCGCGACCGCTCGGTCAATCATCAGGATTGTTTCCAGTGGGACATCGTCGAGAAGCTGTCGCAGATCGGATTTCGGACGCTGACCCTGGACGAGAAATACGGCGGGCCCGGCGTCGATACGCTCACGGCAGCCATCGTCTGCGAGGAACTGGCCGTCGGCGATCTCGGGGTTTCGGTGATCGTGGCGATGCAGGCCAAGCTGGTCCAGATGATCCAGTGGAGCCTTTCGGAGGAATTGTGCCGGAAGTTCCTGATCCCGTTCCGCGACGATGACCGCTTTTTGCTTGCGACCTGTGTCACGGAACCGAACACCGGTTCGGATATCCTGGCCGGCGGCCCGAACGTACGCATCGCGACCACCGCCGTCCTCGACGGAAACGAATGGGTCATCAACGGCGTAAAGCAGTGGAGTTCCGGCGCAAGCGTGGCCAAGCTCTACCGCATCCTGGTACGGACCGAACAGGGCAATGCCTACGTCCTGGTCCCGAGCGACACGCCTGGCTTCAGCGTCGATCACGTCCACGACAAGATGGGCGAGCGCCTGTGCCCGAACGCCGGCATGGCCCTCAACAACGTGCGCGTGCCCAAGGAAAACCTGGTTCACGTCCTGAGCGGACCGAGCACGCCGCTCACTGTACGCAGCCGGATCATGCGATCTAGCAATGCCTACACGGCGGCATCGAATGTCGGCGTGGCGCGCGCCGCCTACGAGGCGGCGCTCGAATACGCCAAACTGCGCGCGCAGGGAGGTAAGCGAATCATCGAGCAGCAACTGATCGGCTCCATGCTTGCCGACATGTACATCGAAATCGAAGCCGCGCGTCTGCTGTACAGGAAAGCCGCCTGGGCCGCCGACCACGACGACCAGTACGACCCGAAACTGCACGCGATGGCGAAGGTGTTCGCCTCCGAGGTCGCTCAGCGCGCCACCGTGCGGGCGCTGGAGATCCACGGTGGCTACGGCGCGATGAAGGACCTTCCGATGGAAAAATACGTCCGCGACGCGGTCAGTTTCAGCCATTCGGACGGCACCAACCAAGGACAGAGGCTCAAAACCATGACGTTGCTCGCCGCCGAAGCGTAACCTGTCGCACAACGCGCAGGTCGCACGGTCGCATTGCGTGCTGCTGCAGGGCCCGCACGCGGCGCAGGGCTATGGGCCTGATTTGGATGGCTGCCCTGTCGTTAGTCCAGCGCGGCCTCTTTCAGTCGATCGTGATCTTCTGCTCGCGGATGATCCGCGCCCACTTGCTCGATTCGGCGCGGATCCAGTCCCCGAAAGCCTCCGGGGTGCTAGCGACGACTTCGTAGCCCTGCATTTCGAACCGTTCCCTGACCACGGGCTGCGCCAGGATCTTGCGCAGCGCCGCGTTCAGATAGTCGATCACAGGACGGGGCGTGGCTGCGGGTGCCAGAATGCCCGCCCAACCCTGCGCCTCGAAGCCAGGAAACGTATCCGAAATCAGCGGCACGTCGGGAAGCAGCGGCGCGCGCGTCCTGGAAGACAACGCGATCGCAATCAGCTTGCCGCGCTTCACATGCGGAACCGCAACGCTGATCGAAACGATCATTCCCTTGACCTGACCGCCGAGCAGATCGGTGATCGCCTGATTTCCGCCCTTGTAGTGCACCGCCGTCAGGTCCAGATTGGCGGTGTGCTTGAACAGTTCCAGCGACAGCCGGCTGGACGTGGCGGCGCCCGCGGTGGCGAAATCCATTCCGGCACCGCTCGAGCGCACGAGGGCCAGGAAGTCCTTCATGGTCCTCACGCCCACGTCCGGATGCAGCAGCAGGACCTGGGGGCTGCGCGTGACCAGCGTGATCGGGGCGAAATCCTTTACCGGATCATATTGGACGCTTTTGTAGAGCCAGCGATTGGTGACGAAACTGTCGAAGATCATCAGCAGCGTATGGCCGTCGGGATCGGCCTGCGCCACCTGGTTAATGGCGATGATGCCGCCGCCTACGGCCCGGTTTTCGATCACCACCGGCTGTCCGATGGCCTCCGACAAGCGCGGCCCGACCGCTCGCGCCACGCCATCGAGCGCGCCGCCCGGCGCGATGGGAACGACAAGGCGGATCGGCTTGCTCGGATAATCCTGGGCCTGAAGGGGGCCAGCTGCGGCAAGTCCCGCGATCAGCCACGCAGCAAGCCGAAGGCCCAATCTGAGGCCAGCGCCGCTTGACAGCGCAAAAAAAGGTTTTCCGGAGAGTGTGAGAATCTTCATTGGCGCTCCTTGATTGTCCTCGAATCGGCAAGAGAAACACTAAGCGGTCGATGATCAGGATCGTAGCATGGTCTTTATTGGTTCTTCCTGTATGATTTGAATCACCAAATTGAGTTATGGAGGGGAATTGTCATGCGTTACATGACCCGACTGGTGTGGTGCATGCTCGCCGCGGTGCAGGCCTTTTGGGGCACGGCGCAGGCGCAGGAAACATTTCCAAACAAACCGATACGCATGATCGTGTCGGCGGCTGCGGGCGGCATCACCGACATCATGGCGCGCCTCATACAGGAGCCGGTCGGGCGCGGCCTGGGCCAGCCGATGATCATCGAAAATAAGCCGGGCGCCGGCGGCATCATCGCCGTCGACTACGTGGCCAAGTCGGCGCCGGACGGCTACACGCTGGTGATCGTCAACGTCAGCAACGCCGCCATCGCGCCCTGGATCAAGAAGAACCTGCCGTACGACCCGCTGAAGGACTTTGTCGGCGTGGCGGCCGTGGCCGAGGCGCCGACCATCGTCGCCATCAGCGACAAGGTGCCCGCAAGGACGCTCAAGGAGTTCATCGAGTACGCGAAAGCCAATCCGGGAAAGATCAACTACGGATCGGCCGGCACCGGGACGGGTCCGCACCTCGCAGCCGAAGTGTTTGCCCACATGACGGGCATCAAGATGGTGCATGTGCCGTACAAGGGCGCAGCGCCTGCCGCCGTCGATCTCGCCGCCGGTCTGGTTCAACTCGGCATGATCGCGATCGGGTCGGCGAAGGGGTCGATCGCCAAGGGACAGGTGCGCGTGCTGGCGGTTGCGGGGTCGAGGCGCCTTGCAGCGCTGCCGGACGTGCCGACCTTCGATGAGGCCGGTGTCTCGGGTTATGACATCACCAACTGGTTCGGCGTGCTGGCGCCCAGGGGTACGCCGAGCGCAGTCATTCAGTCGCTGCACGACCACATCGACAAGGCATTGGAGGATCCGCTGGTGGTGAAGAGGCTGGCCGATGGGGGCAGCCTGCCGATAAGGGAATCGATCGAGCAGTTCCAGGCGCGCATCGTCACCGACCATGCGAAATGGGGCGATCGCGTCCGCATCGCCGGCATCACGGCCCAATGATGCAGGCTCGCCACTGAATACTTCTCTCAGACTTTCTTCTTGTCCCGCATGAGTTCTTCGGCAATCTTGTCGTACTCGCCCCGGTCGGCCATCTCGGCGTGCCGTTGGTACTTCTCAGGCCACTCCCCCCAGGACACGCCGTACCACGGCTCCATGGGGTTCAAGGTCGGCAGCCCGATCTCTTCCCAGAGTTCTCTGCCCCGATCCATATAGACTTTCGTGGGCAGTGACGTCGGCGTATAGGGCCACTTGCGCGTGGCGTCCATCAGGATAGTCGAATTTCCCGACAGGCCCGTACGGCTGCTGGGATATTCCTGCTCCTCCAGCGGCAGGTTCCTGGGACCACCGGACTGATCCGCCGTGGCGCCGCGGCCCTGGATGATCTGGGTGTCGCGGTGCGGCTGGTAGCGGAAGGAAACACCCCAGAAGACGGACTCCAGATCCCAGGGATCGATGTCTTCATCGACCGCGATGACGATCTTCGGCCACTCGGAGGAGATGGCCATCGAACTGTGCAGCGCCCGCCAGACGGTCCGCGGGGAAGTGCGCGTCGTGCCGATGTCCTGCATGCGAATCACGCACAGGCGGCGGGAACCGCCGCAGTGATGGAACGCCACGTCCTTCACCTGCGGAATTCCGCAGGAGGTCTGCAAGAAGGAGGACATCAGCGCCTCCCGCGTCAGGTTCCCCATCACGCTCGACTCACTGGGCGGGAACTGATCGACCAGATCGTGCCAGATGGGGTTCTTGCGATGGGTGATGCAGCGCACGTTGAACGAGTAGACCATCCGGTCGATGAACGTGTATCCGGTATGCTCTCCGCTGGGTGGATCCGGAATCAGGAAATCGGTCGGAATTTCACCTTCGATCACGATCTCGGCGCTGGCGGGCACCTCGATGTCCATGGTTTCGCAACGCACGACATCGAGCGCTTCCCCCGCCAATGCTCCCGCCACGTCCAGCTCGCTGACGCCGTAAGGCATCTCGGTAATGCTGGTCGCCGCCACCACGGGAACCGCCCCGATGACCGCGGCCACCGGCATCGGCAACCCCTTCGCCTTGTACTTCTGCCAGTGGACCCTCATATCGGCCCGCGGCGAGGCTCGCGCGGAACTCTGCAGCGGACCCATCAGGACCCCGTTGTACGTCCCCACATTGATCGCTCCGGTGTCGGGGTCCTTTGAGATCCAGCAGACCCCGGTCAGGCGCGGAAGAGACTCAAAGCCGTTCGTGGTCATGGGTATCGGGAATTCATGCAGGCCGCCGTGTGAAAGCAGGCTGTCCCCCTTGTGAATCTCCTCCTTGCACGGTCCCGTGCTCACCAGGCGCGTGGGAATCGGATGCTTGTACGCCTTGGCCCATCGCGCGATGATCGCCTGCCGGGTCGGCTCGCAACCGAGGGCCAGCGCGTAGTTTTCCAGACAGGGGGCAACGACCGCGGAAGCAACGGACCCGCGATAACGCTCCCCGTGAATTCCCGTGAGATTTTCAAACAGAAACCCGAAGCGCTCCGCTTCCGGAAGTCCCCGGAACTGCCAGCGCACGACTGGATGGAGCTCGGTGTCCTTGTTGATTTCCCGAGCGATCCGGCGCAGCTTGCCGATTCCTTCGAGAGCGGTCAAATATTCCCTGAAATCCTTGAAATAAGCCATTTCGTCTCCTAACGGGCCGCTGTTTTCGATCAGACAAGAACGCTCTTGAAGAGATTTGCGCATGCGTTGCTCGGACACCGCGCGGCGTCATTATCGCTCATGGTGGCCGCGTCCGCGCCGAGCTGCGAACGCTAGAGGACTTGATGCACCTGCTGAAGATTACAACGGCTCATAGGACTCCGGGGAGGAAACCGAGCGGTCGGTAGGGATTGATCCCTACCAGAAGGAGAAGAAACTGGCGGCGCCGCGGGCGCGCTTCACGACCACAGGCCGCCGCGCAAGCGGTGAGCTCCGCTAATCGGACCCGGCCGTCACCGCTCTGCGTCGGCGAGGCGATCGCGGCTTTGCGAGCCGGCGCCAGGCGTTCTTCTCCAGCAGCAGCAGCCCTCGGGCCCGCAATTCCAGTTTGTCGAGAATCGCATTGAAAGTTTCGCGCTCACGCGTTGAGAGGACATCGAGCAGCGCGATTTCCACCCGGCGGGTGACTCGTTCAATGTCCCGGTACGCGCGTTCGCCCGCTGCCGAGAGCGACAGCGCGATACGCCGCCGGTCCGCGGCGTCCTTGCGACGAACGACGAACCCCAGCTCGACCATGCGATCGACCGCCCGTGTGATCTTGTCGGGCGGCACGGTGGTATGAGCGCAGACCTCCTTCGCCGACACCGGGCCGAAGCGACCGATGGACGCCATTGCCTTCCAGCCCGAAGGCAGCAACCGGTATTTCGGACCGTACATCGCCGCGACACAGCGGATCACCAGACTCGACAGGATCGAAAAACGATACGTGAGTCTGCGCTCCACGGCGAGCGCCTCGCCGCCGGGCAGCACCGCCTTGCGCTTGCGCATGACCCTCAAGCCGCTGGCGCGCCGCGGTCCCCCGGGCAATCGCATTCAGCAATCAATTTGCGCGGGCGCCGGTGCGCTTCACGACATCCCCCCATCGCTTCGATTCAGATTCCATGAACCTTTGCATTTCCTCGGGGGAACTCGCCCAGGCTTCGACGCCGAGCGTGGTGAAGCGGTCCAGAATGTCCGGCATCTTGATGACCCGGACAAGCTCCTCATGCCACTTGCGCACGATATCCTGCGGCAGTCCGGCGGGTCCGGCGAAACTCATCCATGCTCCCGAAACGAAGTCGGGGTAACCCGCCTCGATCATCGTTGGCACGTCCGGCAACGCATTGAACCGTTTCAGACTCGCCACGGCGATCGCGCGCACGCGCTCATTCCTGAGCTGTGGCAGTACGTTGCCTGTATCGCTGAACGCGAAATCGATCCGGCCGCCAAGCAGATCCGCCAGAATCGGAGGGAATCCCTTGTAGGGCACGTGCACGATGTCGATTCCGGCCGCGCCTGCAAGCATCGCGCCGGTCAGATGCGGCGTGGATCCGATGCCCTGCGAGCCGAAGCTCAGTTTTCCCGGATTCGCCTTGGCCACCGCAACCAGTTCGCCGACATCCTTCGCTGCCACGTGCGGCCCGACCATAAGGATGTTCGGCATCACCCCGAGCACCGATAGCGGTGCAAATGCAGTGCGCGCGTCGAACGGCATCTTGCTGTACAGATGCATGTTGATCGACAGCGGCCCGGGCGGCGTAAACAACAGCGTATAGCCGTCGGGCGCGGATTTCACCACCGCATCGGCGCCGACGTTTCCGCCGGCGCCGCTGCGGTTGTCGACCACGATGGGCTGGCCCCAGGCCGCCGAGAGCTTAGGGGTCACGATGCGCGCCAGGGTGTCGGCCGTACCCCCGGCAAGAAACGGCACGATGACCCGGATCGGCTTATCCGGATACTGCGCCGCTGCGGAAACGGCAAGCGCAGCCAGGATACCCGGAATGACGAACCGCAACGCCTGAACGATGCTCATGGTCTTCTCCTTTGTGGCCCGGCGCAGCACGCCGTGTGCGGCGATTAATTGCCAATCGCAATAATTGCAAAATACAAATTACTAATGTAAATTAACTTCGCAGCGCCCGCAACCGTCCATGACCGCAATCAAACGCTATACCGACGAAATGATCGACGCCTGGGTGGCGGCGGGGCACTGGTGCCCCGAGCGTACCGTGGATTACTGGCGCCGCAATGCACAATCGCGTCCGGATGCGGGGGCGCTCGCCGATGCCCAGTCCGCGTACACCTGGTCCGAAGCCATGCGGGCGGTCGACGGCATTGCGTCCGGGCTGGTTTCCGCGGGGGTCCCGCGCGACGGGGTGCTGCTCGCACAGGGGCCGAATTCGGCGCTGTTCGTGCTATTTCGCCTCGCTTGCGAAGAGGCTGGGGTCATTCCGGCTTTCCTTCACGCCGGCTTCAGGCGAGCGGAGATCGATGCGGTTGCGGAGAAGGTTGATCCCGCCGGCGCGGTGATAGGCGCCGACGGCAGGTTCGACGCGCTGGGCCTGTACCGCGATCTTCGCGGGCGACTGCCGGGGATGTCGCAACTGTTCAGCATCGAGCGGAATTCGCAGGGCCTGCCGTCCATCGCGGAATTCGCGCAGGGGCCCGCCCTTCCGGGCATCCGGGACCGGCGCATCCGTCCCTACGAAATGACCGGCATCGTCACCTCGAGCGGCACGACCGGATTGCCCAAGTGCATCGAATATTCGTGCTGGCCGCGCCTGGCGAGCGGTCGCGTCTATATAGAGCGCCTGAAAATCACCGAGCGCGACGTGGTGCTCAGCTGCCTCCCGTTTTCCACCGGCGGCGGCGACATGCAGTTCCACACCACGGCGCAGGCAGGCGCCAAATTCATTGTCCTGCCGCAGTTCTCGCCGGAGTCGGCCTGCGCAATGATCGAACGCGAGCGGGTCACCGGCGCGGTCGTGGTGCCGACCATGATCGCTCGCATTCTTCAGCTGCCCGGCCTCGGCGGTCACGATCTGTCCAGCCTTCGATGGGTGACCAGTGGCGGAGGGATGCTCCCCTATGACATTGGCGCACGCTTCGAGCAAGCGACCGGGGCGAAGATCATCCAGGGCTATGGCCTCATGGATTACGGTGCGCTCGCGAGCCATGGCGTGGACGACCCCCGGGAAATGAGGCTGCGCTCCAACGGACTGCTGCTTCCAGGCACGGAATTGCAGGTGCTGGACGAGCACCAGCGCCCGCTTCCCCCCGGCGCGACGGGGGAAATCTGCGCGCGCGGCCCGCACTGCAACGGGGGCTACATCGGCGACCCTTCAGGCGTGCGCGCTGCCTGGCGCGACGGCTACTTTCACACCGGTGATCTGGGCCACCTCACCAGCGACGGCTTCCTCGTGCTGGAAGGTCGATCCAAGGACATCATCATCCGGGGCGGGCAGAACATATCGGCGCCGGAGGTTGAGATGATCCTTTGCCGGCACCCGGCTGTCGCCGACGCGGCATTGGTTGCACTGCCCGACCAGGAGATGGGCGAACGCGCCTGCGCGTTCGTCGTGCTGCGGCCGGGCGCTACGCTCGACTTCGGGGCGATGCTCGAATTCATGAAGTCGCAGGAAGTGGCCGCCTGGAAGATTCCCGAGCGGCTGGAAATCATTGCCGAATTTCCCATGACTGCTGCCGGCAACAAGGTGGACAAACGCGGCCTTGGGGCGAGCCTGCAGAGATCCACCCGCCCGGTCACCTGAATTTTCGAATCCCGATCACGGAGAAACAGCCATGCTTACGCCCAAGCTTTTCGAGCCGATCACGATCGGAGGCATTCGGATCAAGAACCGGATCAACATGCCGCCGATGCACACCAATCTCGGCAACGAGCGCGACGGCATCACGGACGAGGGCATCGATTTCTATGTGGCGCGCGCAAAAGGCGGCTTCGGCCTCATCGGCGTCGGCATCATCGATGCCTGGTACGTCGAAGGCGCAGGCAGCCCGCTTGAATTCTTTCTCGAAAACGATCGCCACATTGCGAATTACTCGCGCTGCGTGGACGCGGTAAAGAAATTGGGCGCAGTACCCTACGCGCAGATCGGTGTGCGACGCCTGTTTCCCGTGCAGACCATGCACCAGGTGAATCACCCGACGCTGGCTGACTTTGCGGAAGAAAAGATCGAGGAAATGATCCAGGCGGTTGTCGATACAGCGGTACGCGCGGCAAAAGCCGGCTTTCCCGCCGTCGACATCCTTGGTATCGGCGGAAGCGCTCACAGCATTTTCCTGTCTCAGGTCTTCAACGACCGGATCGACAAGTGGGGAGGCAGCCCGGAGAACAGGCTGCGGTTCGCCACCGAGACCGTGCGCGGCATCAAGCGCGCGCTCGGCCAGGATTTCCCGGTCTTCTACCGTCTCCACGGCAGCGAATTTCTGAAGGGCGGCTACAGCGTCGAGCGTGCGGTCGAGAACGCCAGGGCGCTTGTAGAGGCGGGCGTATGCTACTTCAACGTTTCCGGAGGCGGCCACGCAACCTCGGTGCCGCAACTCACGCCCAACGTTCCCCACGCCGCCTACGCGTTCCTTGCGGCGGAGATCAAGCGGGCGGTGAATGTACCCGTCGCAGCCTCCAACCGAAACAACCGCCCGATCGAGGCCGAGGCGATCCTGCGCAAGGGCTGGGCCGACATGATCAGCCTTGGACGGCAGTCGCTCGCCGACCCGGAATGGCCTAACAAGGTCGCGCGCGGAGACTACGGCGATCTGCGGCTCTGCATCGCCTGCAACGAGTGCCTCGATATCACCGTCATTCACAACCAGCCCGTGCACTGCCTGGTCAACCCGCGGCAGGGCGTGGTCTCGGAAGTCGAGGACATTGCGCAGGCCGCGAAGCGCAAGAAGGTGATAGTGATCGGAGGCGGAGTCACCGGGCTGCAGGCGGCGCTTACTTGCGCCGAGCGCGGCCATCAGGTGATGCTGTTCGAGAAGAAGGCCTGGCTTGGAGGAATGTGGCACCACGCCTCCTATCCGACAGGGCGCGAGGAGTTGTTCAAATTCCTCGAATGGCTGGTCCACAGCGTGCGTCAGGCGGACGTTGAGATTCGACTCGGCACGGAGGCGAACGAGCAGACCCTGCGCCGCGAGAGTCCGGATGCCATCATCGTGTCGACTGGAAGCGATCCAGTCATTCCCGACATTCCCGGCGTGGACCGGCCGAACGTGATGCCGGCGATCCGCGCCCTGGAGGGCAACGCCGACATCGGCGAGAAAGTGGTGATCATCGGGGGCGGCGGTATCGGCGCCGAAATCGCGGTCTATCTCGCCCGGCGCTGGACCCTGCGACCGGAAGTGATAGAGTTTCTGCAGGAGTACGATGCGCTCGATCCGGCGAGCCCGCACTATCGGCAGCGCGGCCATGCGGTGACGCTGGTGACGCGGCAAAAGCGCCCGGGCGGCTCCATCGGCGGCGGGACGCGCTGGGTCGTCGTCAAGGAGTTGGAGCATGCCGGGGTCAGGACCGTGAACGGCGTCGTTACCCGATGCATCACTGAAGAAGGGGTCGTCGTCTCGCGGCGCGGCGAGGAGCAGTTGCTGGAAGCGGACACCGTGCTGCTCGCGACGGGGCTCAAGCCCAACCTGCGGCTTTACGAATCGCTGAAGGAGAAGAAGCTCGCGCCGGAGATCTACCAGGTCGGCGATCCCCAGCTTGCGAGCCACGCCATCCACACGGTCAAGGAAGCATTCAAGCTGGCGCTGCGCATATAGCGTAATGTAGTGCGTCAAACAGATTGCAACTTATCGAGTCGGGCACAGGCGCGCCGATTTTCCTGTCAGGACTTCGGGCGTGGAAATCGATTGACGTTAGGCGCTTGGACGAACGGCCCCCGTGACATGCAAGAACCGGAGACACTGAAATGAAACTGAAGCGCCTTACCCTTCCCCTGATCACATGGGCACTGGCCCTTGCCGGACCGCTCTATTCAAATGCCTCGTCGGCGCAGTCCTGGCCCGCCAAGCCGGTGCGCATCATCGTGCCCTATGCAACGGGCGGCGTCTCCGACATGCTCGGGCGACTGCTTGCGCCAAAGTTCTCCGACACCTTCAGGCAGCCGTTCCTGGTGGAGAACCGGGGCGGTGCAGGCGGGATCGTCGGCTCGGAGGCAGCCTCAAAGGCTGCCCCTGACGGTTACACCTTGCTTATCTCCGGCCTCGCTTCCCATGTGGTAGCGCCGGCGCTCGCCAGCACCTTGCCCTACGATGCGGTCCTGGATTTCACCCATATCGCGCTGATCGGCGGCCCGCCGATGGTGCTGGTGGTGAATCCTTCGGTTCCGGCCCAGGACCTGAAGGAACTGATCGCCCTCGCCCGCGCCCGGCCCGGCACGCTGAGTTACGCTACGGCCGGCAGCGGCTCCAATGGGCACCTGGTCGGGGAACAGTTCAAGCAGTTGACCGGCATTGGGATGACCCACATCCCTTACAAGGGCGCCGGACCCGCCATCGCCGACTTGATCGCCGGCCACGTGCCGGTCGCCTTACCTACGCTTTCCACTGCCGCGACCCAGATTCGGGCCGGCAAGGCGCGCCCGCTTGCGGTAAGCTCGGCTGCGCGGCTGCCGGACCATCCCGGAATTCCGACGTTCCTTGAGTTGGGCTTCCCCGATCTGGTTGCCCCGAGCTGGTTCTCGCTTTCCGGGCCTGCGCGGATGCCGCAGGACATCGTGCTCCGCCTCAATAGCGAAGTGCGCCGGATCGTACAGCTTCCCGATATCCAGGAACGCATGCGACCGGAAGGAATCGAGGCCGGGCAGTTGGACTCGCAGGCGTTCACGGCGTTCGTGGCCGCCGAGAACAAGCGCTGGGCGCCGCTGGTGCGGGCGATTCGTGCGCGTGCCGATTGAGATGGAGGGACTTCTCTCTCGGCCTCATTGGTGGCCTCATTGGCAGGCCTGCGCAGGGCAAGGGGGATGTGCTCGAACCGCTTCCGCCGTTCTACTTCGAAACAACGATTGTTCGCCAGGAGGTAAGCATTCATGGGTGTACTGGTACTGAGACCGGAGGATCACTTCGGGCTGCTGCGATTTTCGGAAGGCGTGGACATGATGCGTGCCGGCTTCGAGGATTTCGCGCGGAGTCCGGTTATTTTGAGCAATCCCCGCACCCGTACCATTACCCCGGAGGGGTTCCGGATGACGGTCCATCAGGGAGTGAGTCCGTCAAGGCGCGGCGCATGCACGTCCGGCCGTGGGGAACGCGTGCAGATCCTGCCGCAGGGACAGCAAAAGTATCCGGGTCGCGGCCGGCCTGTGTTTTCCCTTTTTGACACGGAAACCGCCAATCTGCTGATGGTCATGATAGGAGAACCCCGTGCCAAGGGATACGAAGAGTATTTCGCCACTGCGGGCTATCACACCGCCTGTGCCGCGGTCGTGGGCACGAACATGATGGCGCGTCCGGATGCGACGCGCGTCGGTTTGCTCGGCTCGGGAGGGCAGGCCATCATGCATCTGGCAGCACTGGCGGAGACGCGCTCCATATCGCAGGCCGTAGTCTATAGTCCCACACCCGCAAACCGGGAGAAATTCGCACGCGATATGCAGGTGAAGCTCGGCTTTCCGATCCAGTCCGTGCAGAGCTCGGACGAGGTCCTGGAAACGGCGGAGATCCTGCTCGTCTGCACCAACTCGAACCAGCCGGTTCTGGACGGGCGCAAGCTGCGCCCCGGCACGCACATCACCTCCATCGTTCACAGCAACAAGGAGCTGTTGCATGCGGGCGTCGTAAAAAAAATGCGTCAGGAAATCGATGATGAAACCCTGAGACGCTCCGATCTCACCGTGACCACCAACATGGCCCAGGAAGAACTCGACCAGCCCGAAGTTCTTTTTGGCGCCATGCAGCGCGGCGTGATTGCGCGGGACCGGATCAGGGAGGTCAAGGATCTGATCAACGGAAAAGTATCCCTGAGCGAAGTTCACGCAAGGCGCGGAATTACCTTTTTCAAGAACGCAGCCGGCTGGGGAATCGGG
>MEQZ01000173.1:0-816 GCA_001770425.1 Betaproteobacteria bacterium RIFCSPLOWO2_02_FULL_65_20
GCGCGGCTTTAGCGCGCCGGTGCGCGGTACCAATAATTCGGCGCGGTGAACCCGCGCCCTACGGGGGAGGAGGGAGTGCGGCGCGGTGAACCGTCGGGTCAGGCCCGCACCCACTGCTCGATGGGCTGCGACAGGAATGTCTCCAGCGCAATGCCGTCGGAGCCCACCAGAAGCGTGCGCTTGGGTTTGAATGCGGCCGCGAATGCCGCCGTGCCCAGGTGCGCGTCGCGCACACGCCCGCTCTTGACCTCGATTGCGGTCACGACCTTGCCGGCGCGCGCGACGAAATCCACTTCGCGATTGCGCTCGCGCCAGTAAAAAACCTCACATGAGCCTGCCGCGGCCGCATTGGCCAGATGCGCACCCACTGCGGACTCGGTGAGCCGTCCCCAGAAAGTGCGATCGGCGCGTGCCTCGGCAAGGGTGATTCCGGCCTGCGCGGTCATCAGGGCGGTATTCATCACCTGCAATTTCGGGCTCGATCCGCGGCGGCGGGCCGCGTCACCAGCGTATTTCTGCAGTCCCACCACCATTCCCGCCGCGGCGAGCAGATCGAGGTAGTGGGCGAGCGTGGTGGCGTTGCCTGCGTCCTGCAGTTGGCCGAGCATCTTGGTGTACGAAAGCACCTGCCCGGAGTAACTGCTCCCGAGCTGGTACAGCCGCCTGAGCAGCGCCGGCTTGTCGACGCGATTGAGCAGCAGCACGTCCCGCGAGATCGTGGTTTCGATGAGCGAGTCGATGATGTAGCGGGCCCAGCGCTGCGGCTCGCCGATCAGGGGTGCGGCTCCGGGATAGCCGCCGTAGAACAGGAACCGG
>MEQZ01000173.1:932-1150 GCA_001770425.1 Betaproteobacteria bacterium RIFCSPLOWO2_02_FULL_65_20
CGATCCGAGCAGCACCGCTTTGAGGGGCACGCGCGCTGCGGTGTCTTCGTCCCAGAGGCGTTTGACCGCCTCCGACCAGCGCGAGATTTTCTGGACCTCATCGAGCACCAGTATCGCGCCGGCCCGGCCGGCCTCCCGTGCAAGATGCCGGGCTGCCTCCCACTGCTGCGCGATCCACTCCCCGCCTCGCAGGGTCGGTTCGTCGGCGCTCGCGTAGT
>MEQZ01000173.1:1194-9762 GCA_001770425.1 Betaproteobacteria bacterium RIFCSPLOWO2_02_FULL_65_20
GAGTGTTGTCTTGCCCACCTGCCGCGGGCCAGTCACCGCCTGTATGAAGCGGCGCGGCTCGGCAAGCCGGCGGGCGAGGTGCAGTGCGTGCGGCCGGACGAATGCAACGGATGAAGCCGATGAAACGATTGACGGTTTACTCATGATTATGAGTATTTTTACTCAATTTGACGAGTAAATGCAACTGGACAGTCAATGCAACGGGGCGACTACTCGAACGCTGCCAGGCCCGGGAATGAGTCTTCAGCCATTCCTTGAGCGCCGCCTTCAAACACGTTTTCCGCCCTTGCGCTGGAGCGGGTGGCGGTGCGGTCGTTCTGGCTGGACGTGAAGATTATTGCGCTGACGATGGTGCGCGGGTTTGCGGGGGCGGGGGCGTATTAAGGTTGGGGCGTGCGCGGGGGGCACACGGGTGGAACCTCTCTTAACCCGCTCCAGCCAACCAGTTTGTGACGGTCAGACCCTTTATGCGGGAAAATTCGCTGGTGTTATTGGTGACGAGGACCACACCGAGACTCAGCGCATGGGCCCCGATCATCGTAGCCAATGGTCCGATGGGCGTGCCTTTTTTCTCCAGCATGGCCCGAACTCGACCGTACACCCTGGCCATTTCAGGATCAAAGTTGGCAACCTCCAGCGGCAACACAAACTCGTCGAGGGCGGCCTGGTTCTTATCCATGTTCTGGCTCTTGGCAACGCCGAATTCCAGTTCGGCCAGCGTGACCCATGAAATGCCAATTTCACCGACCTTGTAGGCGTTGAAACGCCGTGACACCTGCGGCAGCCTTCCTTTGATGACCGCAATACAGGTATTGGTGTCGAGCATGACCTTCATTCAAATACCGCCTCGCGCTTTTGCGGCTTGGGCTGGTCCCTGTCGGTCATGAAGTCCTTGGTGAACTTGTCCAGACTCCCGATCAGGGAATCCCATGAATTGATCAGCGGCATCAACACGACCGCACTACCGGATCGTTTGATGAATACCGCGTCGCCCTCGAAGCGAAATTCTTTCGGGAGCCGTACCGCCTGGCTTTGTCCGTTTCGGAACAGTTTGGCTGTTTTCATTTTTGTCGCCCAGGAAATATATGTTTAAAGTATATACTTTCCTGTCGCTCCGTCAAGCGCAGCGCTCTCGCGGCGCTGGTTCAGCTCGCACAGGACCGCGGCGTGGACTACGCGTATGTCGCGCTGCCGCTGGCGAGCGAGGAAAAGGTGATGGCGCTGATCCATGCGATTTCCGACGCCACGGCCGTTCTTCGTGCCGGATTTCTTCGTGTTCGAGATGCTGCAGGCGCGCTGGACGGACATCGATGGCATGCTCCTGCTGGGGGGTGAGCGTGTTCGACACGCCGTTGCTCGGGGTGGACGGCTGGCTGAAGCGCGTGGAGGATCTGGCGATCGGCATCGTCGCCGTGATCGTGACCGCGCCGCTGATGCTGGCGATCGCGGCGGCGGTAGGGCGCGGCTTTGGCGCGCCATCAACCCCGGGGTCAACTATTCGGCTATTCGGCGCGGTGAACGCGCGCTACGCTGCTCGATACCATCGCCGTAGGGCGCCCTACGCTGCTCGACACCATCGCCGTAGGGCGCGGCTTTAGCGCGCCGGGCGGCGGCCGCAATCGGCACCGATGGCGCGGTGAACCCGCGCCCACTACTGGGACTGCGCGGTCGCGCACGCAGTACAGGAAGCTCGTGCCCGGCACCATGCTGAGGCACAAGGTGAAGCCGGGCATCACCGGCTGGGCCCAGGTGAACGGTGAACGGCTGGCGCGTGGCGAGCGACACGGTGGACAAGATGCAAAAGCGCGTGGAGTGCGACCTGGACACCATCCGCAACTGGTCGCTCTGGCTGGACGTGAAGATCATTGCGCTGACGATGGTGCGCGCGTTTGCGGGGGAGGGGGCGTATTAGTTCGTGCGCCGGGCGAAAGTTATCGGCGCGCTGAAGCTGCGCCCTACTGGGGCGAATCGGTACGAAAGCCGCGTGGATAGGCCATCTACACCATTTTCCGCAAAGACCGCAGTTTGGGTGAGCGACATTGAGTATATGTCGTATTTGACATATACTGCAAACGATGCCTCGATCCGATAAGCCACTGGTTTGGCTGCATGGTGAGATACGAACCCCGCCGTTTTCGCTGGAGGCGAGGATTGAGGCAGGCGTGCTTTTGCGCCGCCTTCAGCGCGGAGAGAGCATATGGCGCTTCCACACTCGCGCCCTATGCCCGGTATCGGCAAAGCGTGCCGCGAACTGCGCGTGCAGGAGGCGAACAAAACCTGGCGGATCGTCTATCACATTGATGAGGACGCGATCGTTGTGCTCGAGGTGTTTGCAAAAACCACCCAGGAGACGCCGAAATCCGTGATTGCAATATGCAAGACAAGACTTCGGATGTACACGGCAATTTGACTGTTGTGGGAGCGGCTTGATGAAAACGGAAAGACTCAGGAAGCTTCGGGCAGCCGGCTGGAAGGTCGGCACTACCCGGGACTTCCTCAACCTGAGCGACGAGGAAGCGATGCTGGTGGAACTGAAGCTTACTCTGGCCGACGCGTTGAAGCTGACGCGGAAGAAGCGCGGCATGTCGCAGATTGAACTGGCCCAGCGCATGGGTTCGAGCCAGTCGCGTGTCGCCAAGATCGAGGCCGGCGATGCGTCAGTCTCCTTCGATCTGATCATCCGCGCCTTTCTCGCCGCCGGCGCGACGCGCCAGGAGTTACAGCGCGCATTCTCGATCAAGGAAAAAGTCGCGGCCTGAGCGAAATAGGAAATAGGGAAATAGGGGACAGACCACGGTTTCGCATTCAAGCCGCCGCAAGTTCGGTGTCGCAGGCAAAAACCGTGGTCTGTCCCCTATTTCCTCTTCTTGGCGCGCTAAAGCTGCGCCCTACGGGAGGGTGCCGGCGTCGAGCAGTTCGCGGTAGGTGCGGGCGATGCCTTCGGGCAGGCCGATGCGCGGGCGCCAGCCCAGTGCACTGATGCGCGAGATGTCGAGCAGCTTTTGCGGCGTGCCGTCGGGTTTGGCCGCGTCGTAGCGCAGCTCGCCGCGAAAGCCGAGCGCTTCGGCGATGGTGCGCGCGAGTTCCGTGACGGTCTGGTCCGCGCCGCTACCGATGTTCAGCAGCGGATAGCGCCAGGCGCCGATCTGGGCCGCGTAGGCAGCGTCGTCGAGCGCGGCGAGCATCACGCAGGCGTCGGCCAGGTCGTCCGCGTGCAGGAACTCGCGCCGCGGCTTGCCCGAGCCCCAGATCACCACTTCCTTTTCGCCGCGCGTCTGGGCCTCGTGGATCTTGCGCACGAGCGCGGGCAGCACGTGGGAGGTCTCCAGGTCGTAGTTGTCGCCCGGGCCGTAGAGGTTGGTCGGCATCACGGCCAGGAACTGCGCGCCGTGCTGCCGGTTGTAGGCGCGGCACATCTCGATGCCGGCGATCTTGGCGATCGCGTAGGCGCTGTTGGTGGGCTCCAGCGGCCCGGTGAGCAGAGTTTCTTCCTTGATCGGCTGCGGGCAGTCGCGCGGATAGATGCACGAGGAGCCGAAGAAGACGAGGCGCTTTGCGCCGCTCGCCCAGGCCTGGTGGATCACGTTGGTCTGGATCTCCAGGTTGTCGCGGATGAAGTCGGCGGGAAAGGTGTCGTTGGCGAGGATGCCGCCGACCCGGGCGGCGGCTAGGAATACGACTTCGGGTCGTTCGTCCTTGAAAAACTGCGCGACGGCGCGCCGGTCGGTGAGGTCGAGTTCGGCGTGAGTGCGCAGGATCAGGTTGCCGCAGCCCTTGCGCCCGAGCGCGCGCACCAGCGCGGAGCCAACGAGGCCGCGGTGGCCGGCGACGTAGATGCGGGTGTCGGGGCTCATCGGGAAGGCGTGGCTCTATTGGGAAAAATAAATGTGAATGACAGCATTTTCCCTCACCCTAACCCCCCGTAGGGCGCGGGTTCACCGCGCCATCGATGGCGATTACGTGTCCGTGGCTCGGCGCGCTGAAGCTGCGCCCTACAGGACCTCTACCGCTCGGGCGGGCATTGCTCGGCGCGCTGAAGCTGCGCCCTACAGGACCTCTACCGCTCGGGCGGGCATTGCTCGGCGCGCTGAAGCTGCGCCCTACAACCCCTTCTCCCGCCTGGACGGGAGAGGGATGGGGTGCGGGTGGGGCATCCGCCGCAGGCGCGGCGGCCTGCCGGCTCAGGCACGCCAAAGTTTCACCAAGCGGGACTTTCGAATCGCCGCATCGCGCGTGGCAAGCGCGAGTTTGCGGCTCCTCGCGGTGGCGACGATCAGCCGGTCGGCTGGATCGCCGTGAAAGGACTCAGGCAGTGCGGCGAGCGCGAGCACGACCGAGACGTCGAGCGGAATCACCGTGAGGATGCGCTCGTCCGCCGCCTCGGCGAGCCATTCCGGGAACGGTACGGGAAGCTCGAGCCGGCCCCTCGCGTGTAGCATCTGCGCTTCCCACAGGCCGATTGCCGGAAGGAACAGGCTGCGACGTTCGGCCAGTTCGTCGAGGGCCGAACACTCCTTGCGCGACAGGCGCGAGCCGCCTGTCAGCCACCACACCCAGACATGGGTGTCGAGCAGGACGCTCAACGCAGCGCCTCGAAATCCCGGTTTCGCACGACTGATTCACCGGGTTCGGCGAGCAGGCGGCCGCCCAGTGCGCGCAGCCGCTCCCACGGCCTGGCTGCCTTCGTCGTGGCGGCCGGCCCCGGTGGGCGCAGTTGCGCGACGACCCTGCCGCGGCGCGTGATCGCGACCGTGGCGCCTGTCTTCTCGAGGCGCCGGATGATCTTCAGGCAGTGCTGTTTGAAGTAGGTGACCGAAATGTCCATTTGTCTATTCTAAATGGTCATTCTATCTAATTCAACAGGATCGGGCCGAAATCATCGCGGGTGAAAATCCGGCGCGGTGAACCTGCGCCCTACTCGCGCGGATTCGAAACCTTGTAGCCCTGGCTCTTGACCAGCGCGTCGCGCTCGGCGGCTTCGAGGTCGTGGCGGACCATTTCGGCGACCAGTTGCGCGAAGGTGGTCCGGGGTTTCCAGCCGAGCTTTTCGTGCGCCTTGGTCGCGTCGCCGAGCAGCGTGTCCACCTCGGTGGGGCGGTAGTAGCGCGGGTCGACGGCGACGATGCGGCGGCCGTCGGGGCCGATTCCCTGCTCGTCGGCGCCCGACCCCTTCCAGGTGATCGTCATCCCCAGTTCGCGGGCGGTGGCATCGACGAATTCGCGCACGCTGCGCTGTTCGCCCGTGGCGATGACGAAATCCTCGGGCTCGTCCTGCTGCAGCATCAGCCACTGCATCTCGACGTAGTCGCGCGCGTGGCCCCAGTCGCGCCGCGCCGAGAGGTTGCCGAGGAACAGGCAGTCCTGCAGCCCGACCTTGATGCGCGTGAGCGCGCGCGTGATCTTGCGCGACACGAAGGTTTCGCCGCGGATCGGCGATTCGTGGTTGAACAGGATGCCGTTGCAGGCGTAGATGCCGTAGGCCTCGCGGTAGTTCACCGTGATCCAGTAGGCGTAGAGCTTCGCCACGCCGTAGGGCGAGCGCGGGTAGAAGGGCGTCGTTTCGCGCTGCGGGGTCTCGCGCACCAGGCCGTAGAGCTCCGAGGTCGAGGCCTGGTAGAAGCGCGATTTCTTCTCCAGGCCGAGGATGCGGATCGCGTCCAGGATGCGCAGCGTCCCCAGGCCGTCGACGTTGGCAGTGTATTCGGGCTGCTCGAACGATACGGCCACGTGGCTTTGCGCGCCCAGGTTGTAGATCTCGTCGGGCTGCGTCTGCTGGATCACGCGCGTGATGCTGGCCGAGTCGCCCAGGTCGCCGTAATGCAGGAAGAAGCGGCGGCCGGGTTCGTGCGGGTCCTGGTAGAGATGATCGATGCGCTCGGTGTTGAACAGCGAGGAGCGCCGCTTGATGCCGTGCACCGCGTAGCCCTTGGCGAGCAGGAATTCGGCCAGGTAGGCGCCGTCCTGGCCGGTGATGCCGGTGATCAATGCGGTCTTCGCTACTGCCGGTTTTGCCATGGTTCCGCCTGTGGAGTCTTCCCGCCCGCGCGCGGCCGCACGGAATGGCTGGATTGTAGCCGGGGTGAGCCGACGGCAGTAGGGCGCGCGAGCGAGAGTAGGGCGCGCGAGCGGGAGTAGGGCGCGCGAGCGGGAGTAGGGCGCAGCTTTAGCGCGCCAGAGACGCGGCGCGGTGAACCTGCGCCCTACGGGAAATTCAGGTCCGGTGTGGTGAACCTGCGCCCTACGGGGAATTCAGGTCCGGTGCGGTGAACCTGCGCCCTACGGGGAATTCAGGTCCGATGCGGTGAACCTGCGCCCTACGGGGAATTCAGGTCCGGTGTGGTGAACCTGCGCCCTACGGGGTAAATCCGCGCGCAAGCGGCACGGTACCCGTGATCCTTGACGATACTAACGCGGAACGTTAGCATCTGGCTGTGATCAAGACATTCAAGTGCCGAGACACCGAAGCCTTGTTCGATGGAGCGCGCGTGCCTCGGTTCGCCAACTTTGCCGCCGTGGCGATTCGAAAGCTTCAGATGCTGTATGCCGCCACGCGCATCGAGTCTTTGCGCGTGCCGCCGCAGAACAGGCTGGAAAAGCTCTCCGGCCAATCGTTATTGGCGTTGGGCAGTGGAGCATCCGCATCAACGACCAGTTCCGCGTCTGCTTCGCCTGGCGCGACGGGGCGGCCTGGGATGTCGAAATCGTCGATTACCATTGAGGAGCAAGGATCATGGCAAAGCGTAAGGTTCCACTGGCGACTCCCGGCGAAATCCTGCTCGAGGAGTTTCTCAAGCCTCTCGGGGTGACGCAGTACCGACTGGCCAAGGAGATAGGCGTGCCTCAGCGCCGCATC
Source organism: Betaproteobacteria bacterium RIFCSPLOWO2_02_FULL_65_20 (assembly GCA_001770425.1). Taxonomy (GTDB): domain Bacteria; phylum Pseudomonadota; class Gammaproteobacteria; order Burkholderiales; family SG8-39; genus JACQTO01. The sequence goes on from MEQZ01000173.1 coordinate 8,048, forward strand.
GGCGAAATCGTGGCGGGCAAGCGTGCCATCACCGCCGACACAGCCGCGCGGCTGGGGGTGTTCTTCGGGATGGAGGCCGAATTCTGGCTGAATCTCCAGGCCCATCACGATCTTGTCCATGCGCGAGAGGTTCTCGCCGACCGGCTTGCGGAGATCACACCGCTTGCGATGTCCGCCTGAACTGCGGCGTCGCGAGGAGTAGCCGGTTCGAAAGCATGAAAGATCTTGCGCACGGCTCGAATGCATAGTTCAGACAGCGGCGGGATCGGGAGCATCACGGAAGGCGCCGAGGCGAAGCACGCCGACCGGTGGGTATTCTTCTGCTTTCTCATCCTGCTGGTCTGGGCACCGATTCCCTTGGGCAGCAAGATCGCGTGGGCATCGAGCCTCCTCGATACGGGCCTGTACGCTCTGGCCATGGCGTGGCTGGCCCTGTATGCGCTGAATCTGGCGCAGGTGCCGCACGCGTTCAGGCGCGCCTGGCCCGCGCTCGCGCTGTTCGGCGGCTGGCTGCTGGTGCTGTGCGTGCAGGTGCTGCCGCTGCCCGAGGCGGCGATCGCGCTGCTCTCGCACGGTTCGATCGAGGCGGGCCGGGAGGCCCAGCCGTGGATGCGGTCGCATGGCCCGGCTGCGGTCATTTCGGTGGACCCGGAGGCGTCCTGGGCGTTCCTTTCCCGGAGCCTGGCCTATGCGGCGGCGTTCGGCCTGACGCTGGTTCTCGCGCACAGCAGGGATCGGCTGCAGACGCTGGCGTTCGTGCTCGTCGGCTCGGGCGTTTTCCAGGCGACGCTGGGGAGCTTTCTGCATCTGGCCGGTGCGCGCTATGAATTGTTCAACACGCTGCTGGACCATTCGACGTCCGCGATGGGCACGTTCGCGAACCGCGACCACTTCGCCGGGTACATGGAGATGACGCTCGCCGTTGGGATCGGGATGATGATCGCCACGCTGCGCGGCGGCGGGCCGCGCACCTGGCGCCAGGCGCTGCGCGATTGGACGTCGTGGCTGCTCAGCCCGCGCGTGCTGCTGCGGCTGATGCTGGTGGTGATGGTGATCGCGCTGGTGATGACGCGCTCGCGCATGGGCAACAGCGCGTTCTTCGTGAGCATGCTGGTTGCGGGGGCGATCGGGCTCGCGTTGTCGCGGCATGCCACGCGCTCGACGGTGATATTGCTCGTGAGCCTCGTCGTGATCGACATTTTCGTGGTGGGGGCGTGGTTCGGCGTGGAGAAGGTGATCCATCGCCTGGAGCAGACTTCGCTCACGCGCAGCGACAAGGCGCGGGACCAGGCGAGCGGCAAGGGCCAGGAGCAGTCGGTCGAGGAGCGCGTGGAGCCGGGCCTGATGGCGCTGAAGGCGTTGAAGGAGTTTCCCTTCGTGGGCAGCGGCGGCGGCACGTTCTATGTCGTGTTCCCGAAATACCGCGAACAGGAGATCGACGGCTGGTACGACCACGCGCATAACGATTACGTGCAGTTCGCGACCGAGACGGGGGTGCTGGGCGTGGGGCTGGTCGGATTGCTGGTGCTGGCCACATTCCTGGTGGCGCTCAAGACCCAGTACCAGCGCCGCGACCCGCTCGCGCGCGGCGTCGCGTTCGGGGTGACGATGGGGATCATCGCGCTGATGATCCACAGCTGGGTGGACTTCAACCTGCAGCGGCCGGCCAACGCGCTGACCTTCGTGGTGCTCTTGGCGATGGGGTGGGCCGCGCA
>MEQZ01000174.1 GCA_001770425.1 Betaproteobacteria bacterium RIFCSPLOWO2_02_FULL_65_20
CGTTCAAGTTGAGACGAATAATCCAAGGCCAGCACGTCAGACTGCGCAGTCCCTTTCTATTCTTTGAAAGGCGAGGAAGTCCTGCCTGGAGCTGTTCAACAACACTGGAGATGTCTGAGAACACGCGATTGGGAAACTCCTTCTCTCGTAGCTCATCCCAGACGTGCTCCTGCGGATTGAGTTCGGGTGCGTAGGGTGGCAGACGCAGCAGTCGGATGTTCCTTGGCACTACCAAATCCTTGCACACATGCGAGCTTGCACCGTCGACGACCATGACAATGAATTCGCTGCGATGTTTTGCGCTGACCTGAGCGAGGAAGGTACTCATGTTGGCGGTGTTCATCTGCCGAGTGATCATCCAGTCGTGCTGGCCTTCCACAGGGCTGACGGCGCCATAGACGTACACGAACTCGCGCTCGTACCCATTGCACACCACAGGTCGCGCGGGCGTGGGCGCCCAGCAGCGCCGGATTCTGACCATGCGTCCGAAGCGTGCTTCGTCCTGGAACATCAAGCGCACGCGGCGCCCGCATACCTCATTCGGACTCAGCAAGGCCGCCAATGCTTCGGGGAGTTTTTTTTCCATTCCTCCTGCACGAGGGGGTCGCTCTTGGGATGCCGAGTGTCCGGGGCAACCTTGCGCCAGCCGTGGCGCGCCAGCATGCGATACACCACTGAAGCGGCTACACGGTGCCCGAGCTCCTGGGCCAATGCAGCACGCAATGGCGAGACAACCAGCACGCCACCCTCGTCGGCCTGCTTGGTCCATGGCGCGAGGAATTCGCGCTCTTCTTCGATACTCATCGACGCCCGGCGTCGGCCGCCCCAACTCGGCCGCGCCTCCGTAGGCCTTGCCACCCTGCGGCGCAGCAGAGCCTGGAGTCTGGCGACAGTCGCTCGTCCCACGCCCAGCGCAGCAGCCGTGTCCTCCAGGGTGGCGTCCAGCAATGCGGGCAGCAGCACCGCCTGCGCACAGCGCAAGTCTTCCAGAGTTTCCGCTTCGATGGCCAGCGCTTGCGCCTGCGCAACCAACGCCATGTCTATCTGTCGAGGTCTTGCCATGCATTTCTCCGGTCGTCTGAGACAACACGGAGCATACCATGATTAGTATCATCTTGATAGCTTATTAGAATAAGTCCGGGGGTCTGAGGGCGCTCGCCACATCGGGAGACCGGCGGCTGGCCGCACTGCCCGACGTTCCGACGCTGAAGGAACTCGGGTTCGACGTCGAGTATTACCTTCAGGTGGGCATCGTTGCGCGCAAGGATACGCCGGCCCCCGCGCTCAAGGTTCTGCGTGAGGCGGTGAAACAGGCGGTGAGGGATCCTGAGTTCGAGGCGGCAATGGCCCTACTCGGGACAGCGGTGTCCTATCTGGACGCCGATGAATACCAGGATCTATGGGCAAAGGATTCACGGTCCATCGCCCAGACCCTGCAGCGGATCGGGAAAATAGAATGAGGCGCCGCGCGCCGGTCCCGGATCAGCTAAAGGTCGGCACGAATAGATCGTCCACCGGAATCGGTGTCGCGATGATCGATTGGTCGACCAAATAGGTCATCAGCGCTTCCAGCGTCCTGCGGTTGGGCTCGACGCCGTAGGGCCACGGTTCGTCGCCGAACACATCGCGCATTTCGTCGATGTCGCGCGTCAGCCAGGGCGTCATGTAACGCGGCGCCCTTGAACTGGCCATCTTCTTGAGCGCGATATCTCGGGCCTCGACGAACGCCTTGTAGAGGCTGCTCGCCACGAACGGATGGCGCTCATAGATTTCCCTCTTGATCGCGATCAGGTGCATGATCGGATAGATGCCGGTGCGCCTGTAATAGTCTTTCTCGATCTCGACGTAGTTCGGAAACAGGCGCACGACATCGGGATTGCGGCGTATGGCGTTGGGTAGGCTGGTGCCGATGATCGCGTCGATCCGACGCTCTTCCAGCAGGTCGCTCAGCGACTTGCCGCTGCTGTTGATCTCGATCGGCACGGGCCTGACCAGCGGCAGCACCGTCGGATTGCCGTGCGAACCGGCGCTGTTGATTGCACCCTGAACCCAATGGATCCGGGACAAATCGGCACCGTATTCGTGCTGCAGGAGCCCGCGGATGAAAATCGCGGCGGTCATCGCGTACAGCGGTACGCCGACGCGCTTGCCCTCCATGTCCTTGGGCTTCGCGATCCCTGCCTTGCGGTGAATGGAAATGAAACCGTGGCGAAAACTGCGCGAAGGGAAGACCGGAATGGCGACGAACGGAGATGGCTGGCTGGCGAAGCGCTGCACGAATTCGGTGATCGAATATTCCGCCACGTCAAATTCCTGGCCGCCCGACATCCGGTCGAAGATCTGGCGCGGCACTTCGATCGGTATGAAGTTCAGATCGATGCCGGCCGGCTTCACCTCGCCCGTGTAGAGCGGCTGCATGCGGTCGTACAGCGCGCAGGCGAAAGACAATGGCAGACTTGACATGTACCTACTCCGATCTGGTGCGGCGTCACGAACCGATCGACCTTGTATCACGTGATTCGCAGGACGGTCAATCGCGGGCCGACGGTTGCCGAAGCACGTCGTTGCGGCGCGGGGAAAGACCGCTTAGGATGAGCGGTCTTCCGCTACAAGTTAGAATGCCCGCTCGAATCTGTAACCTTTCCAAGACGCCCAGGTGAATCAACCATGACGAAACGCGATTCGATCAATGCGAACGGGTGCAGAGTATGCGCCGCGCTCGCGCTGCTGTGCAGCCTTGCGGTGTCGACCGCCGCCGCCCAGGATGAGTTCCCGTCTCACCCGATCCAGCTCGTGGTGCCGCAGCCCCCCGGTGGCGTCGCCGATTTGCACGCACGACCTCTCGCGCAGGCCATGGAACGGATACTCAAGCAGCCGGTGGTGGTGATCAACAAGCCCGGTGCGGGCAGCGTGATGGGTACGCAGTTCGTCGCCAACAGCCGCGCCGACGGCTACACGATCCTGGTAGCCATGCCGGGGTTTTTTATCACGCCCCCGGTGGATATCTTCTTCGGCCGGGCACCGAAGATCAAGCCCGAGCAGTTCACGCCCATCGCCCGGCTGAGCGCGGAACCGCTCGTGCTGGTGGTGCATCCGGCGAGGCCATGGCAGTCGGTGGCCGACCTGGTGGCCGAGGCCAAACGCAGGCCCGGCGATATTTCCTTCGGCTCTGCGGGGCTCTACACCAGCCTCCACCTGCAGATGGAGATCTTTGCCGCATCGGCAGGGATCACTCTCAAGCACGTCCCCTACAACGGCGCGGGCCCCGCGTTGGTTGCGCTTCTGGGCGGGCACGTGGACGCGCTGGCCTCCGGCCCCGGACCGGTGCTCGGCAAGATCAAGTCCGGGGCGCTGCGGGCGCTCGCCATGTCCGGAGACAAGCGGCTCGCCGAGCTGCCCGAGGTTCCGACGCTGAAGGAACTCGGACTGGACGTCGAGTACTTCCAGCAGGTCGGCATCGTCGCGCGCAAGGACACGCCGGCATCGGCGCTCAAGATCCTGCGCGAGGCCGCCAGGCAGGCGGTGCGGGATCCCGAGTTCGAGGCCGCGATGACGAATATCGGGACGGCGGTGTCCTACCTGGACGCGAGCGACTACGAGGATCTTTGGGCGAAGGACGCCAGGTCCGTCACCCAGGTTCTCCAGCGGATCGGGAAGCGGATCGAATGATGCGCCCCTCATATTGAAACCGACTCTTAGGGAGCAAAGCAGATGGAATTGGGATTGAAAGGCAAGGTCGCGGCGATCACCGGCGGCAGCGAAGGCATCGGTCGGATGACCGCCGAGCGCCTGGCGCAGGAGGGCGCGCGCGTCGCCATCTGCGCGCGCCGCGACGGCCTGCTCCGGGAGGCCGCGGCCGCGATCCGCGCGGCGACGGGCGCGGAGGTGCTTGCCGTTGCGGCCGACATCGGGCAGCCGGGGGAACCCGAACGGTTCATCGCCGAGACGGTGAAACGGTTCGGGCGCCTGGATATCGTCGTGAACAACGCCGGACGCGAGGCGTCCTTTGCGTTCAATGACGTGAGCGACGATGACTGGCAGGCGGACCTCGATCTGAAGCTTTTCGCAGCGATCCGCGCGATCCGGGCCGCCATCCCGCATTTGCAGGCCAGCGGCGCGGGACGCATCGTCAATATCACTCACGTGGGCGCAAAGCAGCCGCGTGCGCGGTCGGTTCCCACGTCGGTCAGCCGGGCGGCGGGCATCGCGCTCACCAAGGCGCTCTCGAAGGAGCTGGCCGAACACAAGATTCTGGTCAACACGGTATGCGTGGGGCTCATCTGGTCGGGTCAGTGGGAGAGCCGGCGGCTGGCACAGGCTCCGCACGAAACCCCCGCGCAGTTCGAGCGCTGGGTGATGGCCAACCGCGGCGGCGGGACCGGGGCTCCGCTGGGCCGCATGGGTCGGCCGGAGGAGGTCGCGGACCTGATCGCGTTCCTGGCTTCGGACCGGGGCAGCTACATCACCGGCACCGCGATCAACGTCGACGGCGGCCTGTCGGGCGCCGTCTGAAGCAAGGAGTGCGCATGGAAACGGTAGGACTGGGCCTGTATTTCGAGGATCTGCCGGTGGGGCGGAAATTCCAGACCGTCGGACGCACTATCCAGGATGCCGACATCTGCGCGTTCATCAACTGCATCCACATGACTGAAGTGCTGTTCACCGACATGGAGTTCCTCAGGACCGAGTCGGACATCAAGGGCCGCCTCGCACCGGGCGCGCTCAGCTACTGCTACGCCGAAGGGCTGCTGGCGCAGGCGACGATGCAGAAGACCGGCTACGCTTTCCTCAACATGGAACTGAACATCGAGAACCCGGCGTTTGCCGGCGATACCATTCATGTCGAGTGCGAAGTCATCGAGGCGAGGCTGTCAAACAGCCGCCCGGGACGCGGCCTGGTGCGCACGCGCAACAGGGTCGTCAAACAGGACGGCAAGGTCGTGCTGATCTATACGCCGCTGCGCCTGGTTAAGTGCCGTGGCGATGGGAAGGCCGCTTAAGGTACTCAAGCTGAGCCGGGCTGCGTCGGCGATCGGACGGTGGGAGAGAGCATGAGAGGACTCGAGGGCAAGGTGGTCGTCGTGACCGGCGGCGCCGGCGGCATCGGCGCGGCCTTGTGCAGGCGTTTCGGGACGGAAGGCGCGGTGGTGGCGGTTTTCGATCTCGACGGCAAGGCAGCCGAACAGGTCGCTGCGGACATCCGCGCGGCCGGCGGCAAGGCGAAAGCCTGCGCGGTGGACATCTCCGATCCGGTGCGGGTCAACGCGGCGGTGGCCGAAACCGAACAGGAGCTCGGTGCGATCGACGTGCTGGTCAACAACGCCGGCTGGGATCGTGCCGGCCCGTTTCTCGATAGCGACCCGGCGTTGTGGCAAAAAATCGTCGCGATCAACCTGATGGGGCCGCTCAACATGCACCACGCGGTACTGAAGGGCATGAACGCGCGCGGCAGGGGAAGGGTGGTCAATATCTCCTCCGATGCCGGCAGGGTCGGGTCTTCCGGGGAATCGGTCTATTCCGCCTGCAAGGGCGGCATCATCGCTTTCTCGAAGACCATGGCGCGCGAGCTGGCGCGCAAGCAGATCAATATCAACGTCGTCTGTCCCGGGCCGACCGATACCGCGCTGTTTCGCGATTTCGCCGGGACAGGAGAGTCCGGCGAGAAGCTGAAGGGTGCGCTCACCAAGGCGATTCCGTTCGGCCGGCTCGGACAGCCCGACGACGTGGTCGGCGCGGTGTGCTTTCTCGCCAGCGAGGACGCCGCATTCATCACCGGCCAGGTGTTGAGCGTGTCCGGGGGTCTGACGATGGCTGGATGAGCGTCAAGCCGGCCGCGCCGGGTTCACTGGATCAACTGGTGCGCTCGGCGGAGCAGCGATTGAGGAATCGCGAGACCGAGCGCTTTCGCGGTCTTCAGGTTGATGACCAGTTCGAACTCCGTCGGCTGCTCCACGGAGAGATCGGCGGGCTTGGCGCCTTTGAGTATCCTGTCGACATAGACCGCAGCGCGCAGGTAATTGGCGCGAATAGCGGCGCCGTAGGCCATCAGGCCTCCGGCTTGCGCATACTCGCTGCGTACAAACATCGCCGGCAGCCGGTGTTTCAGCGCCAGCGCCGCAAGCCGTTCCCTTTCGGCAAAAAACATTGCACTTGGAGCGGCGATGAATCCGCCGGCACCCCCTGCGGCCATTGCGGAAAGAGCGTCGTCGAAATCGTTCAACCCCGCTGCGCCCTGGACTGCCACAGACACTCCCGCTGCTCGGGCCGCGTCCCGATATTCCGGAACCGCCAGCGCCCCGGACGGATTCGTCCGATCCCAAAGGACAGCGAAGTGCGCAGTGCCGGGCACAACTTCCTTGAGCAGCACCAGTCGTTTCCCGCTCAATCCCGGGGCAAGATCGCTCAGCCCGGTAATGTTGACGCCGGACCCGGCCGCGCCCTGGTTCAGCCCCGTACCCACCGAAACGCCGGTTGCCATGACGATGGGAATCGCGGCCGTCGCCCGCTGCGCCGCGAACGCCGCTGGCGTGCCGGTCGTGATGATGGCATCGACTTTCAGTTGGACCAGTTCGTCTGCAAGCGCGGGGAGCAGGCCGGGCTTTCCGTGCGCCCAGCGAAATTCGAAGTCGATATTCTGTCCGTCCACATAGCCCAGTTCGCGCAAGCGCTCGCGGAATGCCTCCCAGAGTTGCAGGCGGGCCGGGTCCGGCGAACTGGTTTCCAGGATGCCCAGGCGCGGGATCTTCGCAGCGGGCTGTTCGCCGGCCGTCGCGGCCTGGCGGGAATGCGGAAAAACCATCGCTGCATCTTGCCGCGCCCAAGCACAAAAGGCAATCGCGCACCGGCGCGTCGGTGAGTGCGACATTTCCGCCCGGGGAGTTCGTCCCGTTTGACTGAACGGAGACAGAACGTCACAATCGGAAAACAACTGTATGGGAACCATCATGCGTGCATTGTCGTCCCGGCCGGTCATCGCAGCGGTGCTTTGGGCTTTGTCGTCCATCGCGTTTGCGCAGTCCTGGCCGTCGCGCCCGGTCTCGCTGGTCGTGTCGCAGGCGGTGTCCACCGCCCCCGACTTTGTTGCGAGGACGCTGTCGGGGCGCCTGAGCGAGCGCCTCAAGGTCGCCGTGGTGGTGGACAACCGGCCCGGCGCCAGCGGCAACATCGGTGCTGAGTACGTTTCCAATGCCGCGCCCGACGGCTATACGCTGTTTCTGGCTCCCTCGTCGTTTATCACCAATGCCGCGGTCAATCGGAAGCTGCGCTTCGACCCGATCAAAAGCTACGCTCCCATCGTGCCGCTCGCAGAGGGCCTGCAGTGCCTGGTGGTGAGCAGCGGCTCGCCGGTCAAGTCGGTCAAGGACCTTGTAGCGCTGGTCAAGTCCCAACCGGGAAAGCTCTTCTATGGCACGCCCGGCAACGGCACGACCCATCACCTCATCATGGAACAGTTCAAGCTGGATGCGGGCATGGACTTGGTGCACGTCCCGTACAAAGGACTCACCGGCGCGGTGGTCGACCTGCTCGGCGGCAGAGTGAACGTCATGTTCATGACGACGTCCGCAGCGGCACCGTATATGCAGCGGGATCAACTGAGGATGCTGGCGGTGATCAGGCCGGCGCGCAGTTCGCTGCTGCCCGATATGCCCACGCTGGCCGAGCAGGGGTATCCCAACGTCCTTGGAGGGAGCTGGTACGGCATGCTGGCGCCCGCGGGCCCGCCCCCGGACATCGTGGCCCGGCTCAACACCGAACTGAATGCGATCCTGAGCGAGAAACCGGTGAGGGATTCCTTTCTGAAGCAGAGCCTCGAGGCCAGTGGCGGTACGCCCGCCCAAATGGCGGAGATCCTGCAATCGGAGCTCGACCGGTGGCGCAAGATAGCCGACACGGCTGGCATCACTGCCGACTGAGCCGGCGCGATGCGCGGACTGCCGCGGCGAGCCGTATCGACCCGCCCGTCGACAGATACCGCGTGCCGCTATTGCACGACACGCCGAGTACGCAGTCGTAGCGCCCACCGAACAATGAACGCCGAACAACGAACATGGGGAGAGGAATTTCATGTCCAAGATCGAATCGCTGGGTGTAGACAGCAGCTGGGGTGAGCACGCCGCCGACGAATGGTCCGATGCCGTGGTCGGTGCCATGAAACTCGGCGGCGTCGATCACCTGTTCTTCGTCTCCGGGGCGGAGATGAATTTCTTCCAGGAGGCGATCGCCAAAGCCGAGGCGCTGGGCCGGCCCGCGCCCAGGCTGGTGACCATGATGCATGAATCGGTGGCGCTCAATGCCGCCATCGGCGCGGCGATGGTGACCGGGCGTCCGTCGGCGACGGCGGTGCACGTGGACGTCGGCACCCTGCATTACGGAGCGGCGCTGCACGCTGCCTGGCGCAGCGGCGCCCCGGTGCTGATCACCGCGGGCACCGGCCCGCGCGCGTTTCCCGGCTCCATGCGCGGCGCCCGCAACAGGTCCATACAGTGGCTGCAGGAGCCGCGTGACCAGGGCGAGATCGTGCGCCAGTACACCAAGGTGGATCACCGCCTGGAGCACCAGGACAATCCCGGGCTGATGGTGAGCCGACTGCTGCAAGTGGCGATGAGCGAACCCATGGGTCCGGCCTACCTCGCCATCCCGCGCGAGACGGCGATGCTCCCCATGCCTGGCGTGACGCGTTTTCCCACGCGCGACCAGATGGGCCTGGCAAGACCCACCTGGCCCGACCCGGACGACGCCCGCAGCATCGCGCGCTGGCTGGTGAAATCGGAGAACCCGTGCATTTACACCGATCGCATCGGGCGCGACCCCGAGGCGGTGACAGAACTGGTGCGGCTCGCCGAACTGCTGGCGATACCGGTGATGGAATCGCGCCATTCCGATCGCTGCAATTTTCCTGCGACGCATCCTCTTTACGGGGTCGGGCCCCTGGCGCGCGACGCGGACGTGGTGCTGGTGTTCGAAAGTGCGCCGCCCTACATGCCGGGGGTGGACTCACCCGGCGCCAATGCGAAGATCGCCTGGATCAGCGTCGATCCGGTGCTGTCACGCTTCAAGACGATGGAATTCCGCGCGGACCTGTGGATTTCGGCGACGCCCGCAAAGGTCGCCCGGGCGATAGCCGACGCAGCCACCGGCATGCTGGACAAGAGCGACCTGTCGCGCATCGCCGAACGCAGGAAACGGTTTGCCGAGCGCAAGCGCAAGCTGCAGGCGCAGGAGGAGCAGCAGGCGCTCGAAGCGGGCAAGTTGACGCAACCGAACGGGTGCTGGGTGAGTTATCAGCTCGGTCGTCTCCTGGAGCCGGACACGATGGTTCTCAACGACGGCCTGTCCAACGGGGACTTTGTCCACGCGTATGCGCGGCGTGAAACGCCGGGCACCTACTTTCGCAGCGGCAGCAGCTCCGGCGGCTGGGGTGTGGGCGCAGCCTTCGGCGCGAAGCTTGCGGCTCCCGAGCGCGATGTCGTGCTGGCGAGCGGTGACGGGTTCTTCTCCTTCGGCACGCCGATGGCGGCGCTTTGGGCGGCGCGGTTTCACAAGGCGCCGTTCCTGTCGGTGGTGTTCGTGAACGGCACTTACAGCACCGGCACCTCGAACCTGCGCGACAGCTATCCCGAGGGTTATGCCGTGCGCAACAATAACTACGCGGGTGGAAGTTTCGATCCGCCGCCGGATTTCGCCAAACTCGCCGAAGCTGCCGGCGGCTACGGCGAGAACGTGACCGAGACGGCCGAAGTCGGCCCGGCGCTGGCGCGCGGGCTCAAGCAGGTGCGCGACGGGCTTCCCGCGGTCATCGCGGTGCGGGTCCCCGGACCTGTATGACATGGGGGGGCGGCAGCCGATGTACGCGGTGCCCGTGCGGGTTCTTGCTATGATCCGGGCTCGTGCGGTTCGAAATGACAAGGAGCAGCCATGCCGATAGTGAGCATCATGATGATCGAGGGGCGGAGCCCGGAAAAAAAGAAGGCGATGCTCAAGGCCGTGACCGATGCCATTGTGCAGACGCTCGACGCGCCGAGGGATTCGGTGCGCATCGTGATCAACGAGGTCCCGATGGATCACTTCGCGGTGGGCGGGATGACCAGGGACGAGCGTGATCAACTGCTTGCGGCCCAGGGCAAGCGCGGCGCAAACAAATGATCACCCCCCGCACCGCGCGCATGCTGACCCGCTACAACGCGTGGTCGAACAAGCTGTGGTTCGACGCCATCGCAGCGCTGCCGCCCGGCGAGGCGACGAAAGAGCGCAAGAGCCTGTTCAAGAACATGGTCCACACGCTGAACCACAACTACGTGATAGACGTGATGTGGCAGGCGCATATCGAGGGCAGGGACCACGGCCTGACGGCGCGCAACACGCCGGATCATCCGCCGCTCGACGAACTGTGGCGCAAACAGCAGGAAATCGACGCGTGGTACGTCAAATGGGCCGACGGGCTCACCGACGCCGCGATCGACGAGCGCAGCACCGTGACGCTGGTCGGGGGAAATCAGGTCGCCATGTCACGCGGTGAAATGCTGCTGCATGTGTATCATCACACGGCGTATCACCGCGGCTTTGTCGGCGACATGCTCTACGAAGTGCCGGACTGCCGCCCGCCGATCACTGACCTGCCGGTATTCCTGAGGGAAGCGCCGCAAGATTATTGAGACGGGTTTGGGTCACGTCTGCGCAGCATGCAACGCATCGACCCGCCCATTCCCCGGAGAAACCTTCCATGGCCATGACGCGAGGCACCGAGCGCATTCTCACCACCCACGTGGGCAGCCTGCCGCGCCCCAGGGCGCTGCTGGACCTGATGAAGGCGGCGCTCGCCGGCCAGCCCTACGACCGCAACGCCTACGCGCGCGAGATCCGCAGTGCGGTGGCCGAGGTGGTGCGCCGGCAGGCCGAGGCGGGGATCGACATCGTGACCGACGGCGAGCAGTCCAAGTCCGGTTTCTTCACCTACGTGCAGGAAAGACTGGCGGGATTCGAGCCCAGGCCGGGGATGAAGCGCACCCAGTTCGCCGCGGAGCTCGCCGCCTTTCCGGAGTACTACGAAGAATATTTCAAGCGGGCGATGCTCGGCGGCACCATCGCACCGATCGTCCCGATCGTCTGCACCGGGCCGGCGAGCTACCGGGGCGAGGAGGCACTCGCGCGCGACATCGACAATCTCAAGGCCGCGGTCGCGGGGGTGAAACACGAAGCGGTATTCATGCCGGCCATCGCGCCGAGCGGTATCGGCGCGAACGAGTACTACCGCACCGACGAGGACTTCTACACCGCCGTGAGCGACGCGCTGCGCACGGAGTACCAGGGGATCGTCGCGGCGGGATTTCTCGTTCAGATCGACGATCCGCGGCTAAGCGACATCTTCGCCGATCCGTCGCTCGAGCCCGCCGCTCGGCGCAGGCGCGCCGATATATACGTCGAGGCGGTCAACCACGGCTTGCGCGGCATTCCGGCCGAGAAGATCCGCTACCACACTTGCTACGGCATCAACGAAGGGCCGCGTATCCACGAGGCGGCGCTCGCCGAAGTCGTCGGCCACATGCTGCGCGTAAACGCGGGCGCCTACTCGTTCGAGGCCGCCAACTGCCGCCACGAGCACGAATATCATCTGTGGGAGACCGTAAAGCTGCCCGAGGGCAAGGCGATCATTCCGGGCGTGATCACGCATGCGAGCAACATCGTCGAGCATCCCGACCTGATCGCCGAGCGCCTGGTGCGCTTCGCGAAGCTCGTGGGCCGGGAAAACGTGATCGCGGGAGCCGACTGCGGGTTTTCCTCGCAGGCCACCTACCACACCGAGGTGCATCCCACGGTGGTGTGGGCGAAGTTCGGCGCGCTGGCCGAGGGCGCGCGCAGGGCAACCCGGCAGTTGTGGCATTGACCGACGACGGCCAACGGAGGGGAGCAATGACGAAGAAGACGTTGTGCGCTGCGGCGCTATTCTCGTTCGCGTGCGGCATCGCGACGGCGCAGTCGGGGTATCCCGATAAGCCCGTGAGGCTGGTCGTGGGTTTCAGCGCGGGCGGGCCGACGGATATCCCGGCCCGGTTCGTCGCCGACCGGCTGGGGCCGCTTCTGGGACAACGCGTCGTGGTCGAGAACAGGGTGGGCGCCGGCGGCCAGATCGCGACTCAGGATGTGCTCTCCAGGCCGCGCGACGGCTACAACCTGCTGCTATGCACCCATTTCGAGTCGATCAACACCGCTCTGTACAGGAAGGTCGCCTTCAAGCTGGACGACATCGCGCCGATCAGCCAGATCTCGCGCTATTACTACGGGGTCGCGGTGACCAACGATCTGCCCGCGAAGAACTGGGACGCGTTCATCTCGTATGCGAAAGCGAACCCGGGGAAAATCAATTACGCATCGGTCGGCCGGGGTTCCGCGCAGGAAATACTCGCGCTCGAACTGGGCAAGCTGGCCGGGATAGAGATGACCCTGATTTCGTACAAGGGCGGCGCGGCGATCATGCCTGACCTGATCGCAGGGCGCGTGCACCTCTACGTCTCACCGACGCTCCCGGTCCTGCCGCAGCACAAGGCCGGCCAGCTGAGAATCCTCGCCGTCACCAGTCCCGCGCGGCTCGCGGCTGCGCCCGACATCGAAACACTGTCGGAGAAAGGGCTTGCATTCGTCAGGTTCGGCTGGCTCGGCGTGTGTGCAGGGGCGGGAACCGCGCAACCCATCATCACGCTGCTCAACCGCCACATCGTGTCGCTGGTGAAATCGAACGAATACCGCGAGCTGATCGAAAAAGCCGGTTCGATTCCCATCTCGTCCACTCCGGAGGAGCTGGGAAGGATCCTGCTGGACACGCACGAGCAGACGGCGAGGATCAGCCGCGAGTTCGGGTTGCAGCTCGATTAGGTCGGCGGCGGTAGTCTGCACCCAGACCGGCCCCGTGAAGAACGCGGGGGCGGCCTTGGCTGCAAAATCAATCGGACTTCCCCGGTCTCACCGCCCACTCGTTCGTCATTGGATCTTGACGCCGGCACTGCGGACGACGTCGCGCCATTTCGCATAGTCGGCGTTGACGCGCTTCTGGAACTGCTCGACCGATTCCCTCATCGGAAGGATGCCCGACGCCGCCAGTTTCTGCACCACTTGGGGATCTTCCAGCGCCCGGTTGATGTGGGTGTTGACCGTCTGAACGGCATCGTGCGGCGTGCCCTTGGGCGCCATGACGCCGAACCAGTTGGTGACGTCATAGCCGGAGACGCCGGCCTGATCGAAGGTCGGCACATCCGGCAGCGCGGAAAGGCGAACGGGTGCCGCAACCGCCAGCACGCGCACCTGCCCGGCGGCGATCTGCCCTTTCGCCGAGCCGATACCCATCAATCCGAGTTGTACCCGGCCGGCGGCGAGATCGATGGAGGCGGGCGCCATGCCCTTGTACGGCACATGCACCATCTTGATGCCAGTCAGGTGCGACAGCACTTCGCCTGCTAGGTGCGGTATCGTCCCGTTGCCGGCCGAACCGTAGTTGATCTTTCCCGGATTGGCTTTCGCGTACTCGATGAACTCCTTCAGCGTTTTTACCGGGAGTTTGTCGTTGATTGCGACGATGCTCGGCACCTCCGCCACTGCGGCGACACCGACAAGGTCGTTCAGCGAGTCGTAGGGCAGGCTCTTGGTGATCCAGGGCGAGATGGCGACGTTGCCGACGTTGACGATCACCAGCGTGTAGCCGTCGGGCGCCGACTTGGCCACGTAGTCGGTGGCGATGATGCCGCCCGCGCCCGGCTTGTTTTCGATGATCATCGGCTGGCCCAAGCCGCGCCCGACCGGCTCCTGTATGAGGCGCGCCATGATGTCGGTAATGCCGCCCGCAGCCGCGGTCACGATCATGCGTACCGGTTTGTTCGGAAATGTTTCCTGCGCCTGCGCCGGGCCGGAAAGGGCCGGCACCGCGGCGAGCACGCACCACACCAGTCGCGCCATGTAACTCATGATTATCCCTCCCAGAATTCCGTATCGACATTCAAAGCATACAGGGATTCAGAGGTGTCCGGAAGAACGGGGCAGCCCGGCGCTCCGTGATGCCAAGCTTGGCGCACCGCGCGGCTTGGATCGGCCTATCGCTTCGGCCGGTGCTAGTGCCCTTCCGGCGCTCCCTGCCACAGCATGTCGTAGCCCAGCTCCTTGGTATCGGAGCACATCTTCGCCAGCGCGTCGAACTTGGTGGAGAATATGACGTCGGCGTGCGATTTCTCGTGCTCATCGAATGAGCGCCAGTAAGTGACAATGACGTAATGCTCGTCAGCGCTGCGCGAGGCGTTGAGCGAGCCCTCGTCGGAAACGAAACCGGAGAACTTGAACACCTGGCCGGCGATGAACCCGCCCTTGTCGCCGCCGTAGGTCTCCTTGACGACGTTGCACATCTCGCCCACGGCCTGCTCCACTTCATCGAAGATGACGCCGGGCTTGAGCTTGACGGTATTGAACAGCATCTTTGCACCGAATGGCAGCGTAATGGGGTCGAACATGAGGTCGTCTCCTGGATAATCCTGCAGTGGTCGGATCGGCGAAGCGGCATTTTGCACCGGTTCCGAGTCCGGCGACAGCCGCTGTCGGCGAGGCCTGGTTCGAAAACGTCGGATCGGAAGGAACAAGAAAGAGTTCGGTAAAGCCGACAGGTGGCAGCGAACAAACCCGCTGGCCTCGTTGAGCATCAGGGATGAACGTCTTCGGTAAACCACCCGTCCGGCAGGTTGATGCCCAAGCCTCGTTCCTTGGCCAGGCTGTACACCAGCGCCCCGACCGCCGCAAACTGGAGCCCCAGGCCGATATTGTTGACGAAGCAAGTAATCTGCTCGTCGTTCTCGCGCCCTTTCACTTCACCACCCAGGATGGTGTGTAATTCAACCGCACTTTCCCAACCTGTTTCGCTGGCCTTGTGCTCGCCATGCTCATTGGGGTCCTGGCCGTAGATCCGTTTTTCACCCTGTCCGATTACGTAATTCTCGGGAACGGTAAGCTGCGAATGAACCGCGACGAAATCGGCCTTCGCGATCACATCTTCACCCAGTTCCAGATGCTTGACGCAGGAGACATGGGCGCCAGGACCTATCCAGTCCGGCTTGATCACCTGGGTTATCGAATTAGTTGTCGCGACAACGATATCCAATCCCTGCGCCGCTTCCTCCGGCTTGTCCACTGGAATGACCGGGATCCCGACAATACGGCTCATGCGATCCGCAAACGCCTCGCGCTTGGCCTTGGTGGGGCTATACACCTTGATGTATTCCAAAGTCCGCGCAACGCAGGCCGATATGACCTGCGTCTCTGCCTGCCACCCCGCACCATACAGGCCCATGGTCTTGGCGTCGGCCCGCGCCATGTACTTGATCGCAAGTCCCCCGGTCGCTGCCACCCTGAATCCCTGAACTACGCCATCCGGGAGAATGGCCATCATCTTTCCGGTATGCATATCGAACAACGCAATCAAACCTACCCAATTGCCGTCGGCCAGAGGCTGTTTGTCCTTCCTGATTCCTTCGGGGGTCTTGCGCCACTTGATGATGTCGGAGTTGATTCTCAGTGCAGCGACATGCTTGACCGGCAACAATCCTTCCATTGACTTGAAAACATAGTACGCATCATCACCACGCGGGACGTACAAGTCGGTACGGGGCCGGCTCAGGGCGCGCTGGTGATGCCGTTCCAGGTAGGCCTCCTCCAGAACTGCCATGCAATCCTTCATCGTCAGGAGTGTCCGGACTTCATCGTTCGAAATAATCAGCATGTATGACTCCGTTTCAGTCCAATTCGGCCGGATCGAGCGTGTTGCATGCGGTCACAAGTCGTATTGCGCTTCTGCTAGCGAATAGGCAGAAAGGCCGGTGGAAGCCGCCGCATGTCTCGGGTTGCGGGCTGCGATGGTCAAGATACTTTGAAGTTTCAAGAGGATCGCCGGAAAGAATGGCGTTAAGAAGCGTATCACAATCAACCCCCGGATCATGGCAAGTGCTTTTCATATTGCTTCGTTCATTGGATGGTTCTCCCTGGACAGGACCGCTGTCCGGGCGTAATTTGAGCGAAATGGCCAACGAATTCGAACTCACCGCGGTTTCTCATTTGCGAGGCATTCCATGACAGAGACGGTACTTGTCCTGCGAAACGAGGAGACGCGCGGCCTTGTGCCGATGGCCGATGCGATACGGTTGATCGAAGAGGCCTACGCCGACCTCGGCCACAATCGTGCGCAGGTGCTGAATCGCCGCAGGCTGCACATTCCGCTCGACGGACACGAGGTGCCGACCTGGTTTCAGCTCAATGTGATTTCCGGCGCGGTGCCCTGCCATGGAGTTGCGGCCGTGCGACTGAACGCCCGTCACACCAGTTTCCCGTTCGTGGGCGGTGAGCGCCGCAAGAAATATCCCGGGGGCATGACCGGTCTGGTTCTCGTCTGGGACTTGAACACGCGAGCGCTTCTTGGCATCGTGCAGGAAGAGGCCATCTCGCCGCTTCGAGTGGGCGCGACATCCGGCGTTGCAGCAAAGTATCTCTGCCGGCCCGATGTCAAGGTCGCGGGTCTGATCGGTGCCGGCCTGCAGGCAGTTGGACAGATCACCGCGCTGCTGACCATCCGGCCGGGTATCGAAGAGGTCAAGGTCTATTCGGTGCGCAGCGAGCGCCGGGAGCGATTCGCTGCCTGGATCGCGCAGAAATTCGGCATCAAGGCGCGGGCTGTGGACTCTCCCGAGATGTGCGTGCGGCAGTCCGACGTCGTGTTCACCGCGTCGACGGCTGCCGACCCGATGATCAAGGGAGAGTGGCTGGAAGAGGGGGTTCACATTTGCGGCATGATCGGGGCGCCGCGCTTCGATTCGCGCAGGGAACTCGACGACGAGGTCGGACGCCGCGCCGACATCATCGTCGTCAATTCTCTCAGTCAGGCAAAGGAGGACATGCAGCCCGAGATCGAAGATCCGATTCGCAAGGGCTACCTCACCTGGGAGCACGTCAACGAACTCTCCGATCTGTGCATCGGCAAGTTTCCCGGACGCATGGGAATGAAGCAGATCACCTGGCACAGCAACAACTGCGGCATGGGCGTGCAGTTTGCTGCCGTGTGCAAGCGTGCCATCGATGTCGCGCGGGAGCGCGGCGTCGGCACCGAGTTGCCGGGCGAGCTGTTCATGGCGCCGGAGTTCTCCGAGGCCGAGGAGTTCACACTTTGAGCCGGCGCAGCTTGATTTTCTGCGGTTCCTAATCCATATTGCATCTTTCGGTCATCTGCAAAGTCCTTATCTTGCTGACCGTTCCGTATCTGGCGGGGCCGCCCTGGAAGACCTTGGTGCAGGGCGAGAAATGAGAGGAGAAGAGCCATGTTGAAAACGCTGAAACTTTGCGCGGCTGTTGCAGCCGCAGCCCTTGTCACGGCGCCGGTGTTCGGCGCGGACTTTCCCAGCAAGCCGATGAAGCTTATCGTGACGTCTCCGGCCGGCGGCGGGGAGGATACGGAGGCCCGCGCCATTGCGCCGTTCGTGGAGAAACTTCTGGGGCAGCAAGTCATTATCGAAAATCAGGGGGGGGCCGGCGGCAAGATCGCTTTCGAGAAGTTCCAGAACGTCACGCCGGATGGCTACACCCTGATTACCTATACGTTCCCCAAGAGCGTGATCATGGAGTACCTGGGCAAGACGGGCTTCAAGACCAGGGACTTTACGCCGATCTTCGCCTGGTCCCGCTCGAGCCAGCTTCTGGTCGTGCACGCAGACACGTGGAAGACGTTCCCTGAATTCCTGAAGGGGGCCAAGGAAAAACCGCTGTCCGCAGGACTCTCCGGCAGGGGCAGCACGACCCATCTCATGGGACTGATCGGCTTTGGCGAACTGGATGTCAAGGTCAACTGGGTGCCCTATCAAGGCGGGGCGGGGAGCGTCGCCGCCCTGGCGGGGAAGCACCTGGATTTTACGCTCACCCTCGCCGGGACCGCCGTCCCGCTGATCCAGGCAGGGAAGTTGCGGCCGCTGCTCCTGTTCAGCGACAAGCGCGATCCCTACCTGCCCGACGTTCCAGTCCCGAAGGACTTCGGGTACGACATGAAGTTCCTTCCGACGCTACGCGGCGTCGAAGCTCCGCCCAATACGCCGGCCGACATCGTGAAGATTCTCGAAGACGCCTTCAGCAAGGCGGTTCAAGACAAGGACTTCATCGACATCGCGACGAAGAGGAAGGTCGTGCTGGTGCCAGTCGGCAGCAAGG
>MEQZ01000175.1:0-819 GCA_001770425.1 Betaproteobacteria bacterium RIFCSPLOWO2_02_FULL_65_20
TCCTTTGCGCTCTTGTACGGAGCATCCGCGTTGACCCAGAGTACGAACTGGTCGAGGGCCAGCATCTGCACCGGGGTGAGATCGCGCCAGTTGAACGGCGTGTTGGTCGCAAGCGGGGTGGTGAACAGATTCGACAGCGTGATGATGATCTTGTGCGGGTCGCCCTTGGAATTCTTGACGTCCAGAAAACCCTCGGAGCCGGCGCCGCCCGCCTTGTTGACCACCACCATGGATTGCTTCATCAATTTGTGCTTGGCGACGATGCCCTGGATGGCGCGCGCCATCTGGTCGGCGCCGCCGCCGGTGCCTGCCGGGATGATGAACTCCACCGTCTTCGTGGGCTGCCAGGACTGCTGCGCGGCCGCGGCGCCGATGGCCGCGGCCAGCAGTGCCGTACCGACGATCACGTACGCCCCGACGCGGGGCACATATGCACTCATTGTCATCTTCCCTCCTCTCCTCGAATTGCCGACGCTCCCAAGGGCGGATGCCGGTTTCGCATCGCCGACCTTGGCGCCGGTCTGGTTGCCAGGACTCGAATTGCGACGCAAGTATGCCACTCCTGCCGGTACTTTACGCCTTGATGCGTGTCAACGATTCAGAAATGTTGCGCCGCGGGGATGCCCGTACGGCCAGCCCCCGCGGCGGCCTATTCGAACTTGCCCGCGATGGCGGGCTGGTCCGCCGCCGACATTCGACCATGGCGGCGTCAGCAGCGCGACGGCGAACACCGTCAGGACGATCCGCATGGCGACGACAGCGCCGCCATTCTATACGTACGAATGCCCTGTACCCTCCGGTTAGAACAGTCCGACCACC
>MEQZ01000175.1:838-2562 GCA_001770425.1 Betaproteobacteria bacterium RIFCSPLOWO2_02_FULL_65_20
CGATCTTGCACGCCGAGGGCACTTTAGGCAGGCCCGGCATGGTCATGATGTCACCACACACCATGACCACGAACTCCGCACCGGCCGCCAGCCGCACCTCGCGCACATTGATGACGTGGCCGGAAGGAGCGCCGCGCAACTGCGGATCGGTCGAGAAAGAGTACTGGGTCTTGGCGACGCAGACCGGGTAGTGCCCGTAGCCGTCGTCCTGCAGCCGCTTGATCTGCGCGCGCACCTTGCTGTCGGCGGTCACTTCGCTCGCGCCGTAGATCTTGGTGGCGACGGCGCCGATCTTTTCCCACAGCGATGCGCTGTCCTCGTAGACGAACTTGAAGCTGGCGGGCGTAGTATCGATCATCTTCGCCACCGTGCGCGCGACCTCCTCCGCCCCCTTGCCCCCCTGCGCCCAGTGGCGCGCCAGCACCACCGGCGCGTGATGGTGGGCCATGCGTTTCTTCAGCAGTTCGATTTCGCGGTCCGTGTCGAACGTGAAATGGTTGATCGACACCACGCACGGCAGGCCGTAATGGTTGCGCACGTTGTTGACGTGGCGCTCCAGGTTGGCGATGCCCTTTTCCAGCGCGTCGAGGTTCTCGACATTGAGCGACTTCAGATCGACGCCGCCGTGGTACTTGAGCGCGCGGATCGTGGCGACGATCACCACCGCGTCGGGGCGCAATCCGGACTTGCGGCACTTGATGTCGATGAACTTCTCCGCGCCCAGGTCGGCGCCGAATCCGGCCTCGGTCACCACGTAGTCGGCGAGCTTGAGCGCGGTGCGCGTGGCGATCACCGAATTGCAGCCGTGCGCGATGTTCGCGAACGGTCCGCCGTGGATGAACGCCGGGTTGTTTTCCAGCGTCTGCACGAGATTGGGCTTGAGCGCATCCTTGAGCAGCACCGTCATCGCGCCGTGCGTGCCCAGATCGCGCGCGAGTATCGGCCGCTGCCCGCGGGTGTAGCCGACGACGATGTTGCCGAGCCGGTTCTTCAGGTCCGCGAGCGAAGTCGCGAGACAGAAGATCGCCATCACCTCGGAGGCGACCACGATGTCGAACCCGTCCTGGCGCGGAAAGCCGTTGCCCGGACCGCCGAGCGAGACCACGATTTCGCGCAGCGCCCGGTCGTTCATGTCCACCACCCGCTTCCAGGCGATGCGGCGCAGGTCGAATCCGAGCTCGTTGCCGTGATGGATGTGGTTGTCTATCATGGCGGCGAGCAGATTGTTGGCGAGCGCGATGGCGCTGAAATCGCCGGTGAAATGCAGGTTGATGTCCTCCATCGGCACCACCTGCGCATAGCCGCCGCCTGCGGCACCGCCCTTCATCCCGAACACCGGTCCAAGTGAGGGCTCGCGCAGGCAGATCGCCGCACGCTTGCCGATGTGGTTGAGGGCGTCGCCAAGACCGACCGTGGTGGTGGTCTTGCCCTCGCCCGCCGGTGTCGGGCTGATGGCGGTCACCAGGATCAGCTTGCCCTCGGGCCTGTCCTTCAGCGTCTCGACATAGTCGAGCGACACCTTGGCCTTGTAGTGGCCGTAGGGTTCCAGGTGCTCTTCCGCAATGCCGAGCTTCTCGAGAGCCACTTTCGAGATGCGCTGCATCGTCGCCTTCTGCGCGATGTCGATATCGGTGGGCATGAAAGTCTCCTGCGGGCCTGCGCCCGCGTTGTCGGTGTGGGGTGGCACTATAGGCCGGGAAGCGGGCCGCGCTCATTGACCGGCG
>MEQZ01000175.1:2581-4371 GCA_001770425.1 Betaproteobacteria bacterium RIFCSPLOWO2_02_FULL_65_20
CCGCGGGTTTCAGGCCGTCGCGAGTATCTGTCCGCCGCCGTAGCTCGCCCGCACCGGAACCGCGCCACCTGCCGTGACCCGTACGGCGCAGTACTTGAATTCCGGTATCTTGCCGATCGGGTCGAGCACGGGATTGGTGAGCTTGTTGGCCGACGCTTCGTAGTAACAGAATGGAATGAACAACGCGCCCGGCGGCGTGCCATCGTCGGCTCGCGCATACAGCGCGATGCTGCCGCGGCGCGATACCACCGTCACGATCGCACCCGGGGTCACGCCGAGCCGCGCCAGATCCAGCGGGTGCAGCGAGGCCACCGGTTCGGGCTCCAACGCGTCCAGCACACCGGCGCGGCGCGTCATCGAGCCGGTGTGCCAATGCTCCAGCTGGCGGCCGGTGATCAGCACCATCGGATACTCCGCGTCGGGCTGCTCCGCGGCGCGGATCAGGTCGGCGGGAACCAGCGCCGCGCGGCCGCTTGCGGTCGGAAAACGCCGCGTGAAAAGGACCGCTTGGCCCGCATCACCCTCCCGCTCGCAGGGGTAGGTCACCGCGGAGTCGCGCTCCAGGCGCTCCCAGGTTATGCCGGCAATCGAATCCATGCACTGGCGCATCTCGTTGAACACCTCGCGCGGATGCCGGTAGTTCCAGGGCAGACCAAGGCGCTTGGCCATCTCGACGATGATCCACAGGTCGGGCTTCGCATCGCCCGGTGGCTCGATCGCCTTCCTTCCCAACTGCACCAGCCGGTCGGTATTGGTGACCGTGCCGATCTTCTCCGGCCACGCGGTGGCAGGCAGCACCACGTCGGCGAGATACGCCGTCTCGGTGAGGAAGATATCCTGCACGATCAGGTGCTCCAGCGCCGCCAGACCCTCCCGCGCGTGGTTGGCGTCGGGATCGGAGAGCGCGGGATTCTCGCCCATGATATACATCCCGCGGATCCCGCCTTCGCGGGCCGCATTGATGATCTCCACCACTGTGAGCCCGGGCTTCGGATCGAGTCCCGTGCCCCACAGCTTCTCGAAGCGCTGCTTCACCTCCGGCATGGCCACGCGCTGATAATCCGGATAGAACATCGGGATGAGGCCGGCGTCGGAGGCACCCTGAACGTTGTTCTGGCCGCGCAACGGATGCAGGCCCGTGCCGGGCCGCCCGATCTGCCCCGTGGTCATCGCCAGCGCGATCAGGCAGCGCGCGTTGTCGGTGCCGTGGATGTGCTGGGAAATACCCATGCCCCACAGGATCATCGAACCCCTGGACGTGGCGTAAAGCCGCGCGACTTCCCGTATCGTCTGCGCGGGAATGCCGCAGACCGGCGCCATCAGCTCGGGCGAAAACTTCTTCACGTTGTCGCGCAGCGCCTCGTAGCCCGAGGTGCGGTCGCGCACGAATGCGTCGGCGACCAGCCCCTCGTCGACGATCACATGCAGCATCGCGTTCAGCAGCGCGACATCGGTGTCGGCCCTGAACTGCAGGAAATGCGCTGCATGGCGCGCGAGTTCCGTTCCGCGCGGGTCGGCGACGATCAGCTTGGTGCCGTTCTTCACCGCATTCTTGATCCAGGTCGCCGCAACCGGGTGGTTCACCGTCGGATTGGCGCCGATGAGGAACACGACCTCGGCCATGGCCACCTCGCGCACCGGGTTGGACACCGCGCCCGAATTCACCCCCTCCATCAGCGCGGCCACGCTCGAGGCATGGCACAGGCGCGTGCAGTGGTCGACGTTGTTGGTGCCGAAGCCCGTGCGCACGAGCTTCTGGAACAGGTACGCCTCCTCGTTGCTCCCCTTGG
>MEQZ01000175.1:4383-22577 GCA_001770425.1 Betaproteobacteria bacterium RIFCSPLOWO2_02_FULL_65_20
GTGGTCGACGTTGTTGGTGCCGAAGCCCGTGCGCACGAGCTTCTGGAACAGGTACGCCTCCTCGTTGCTCCCCTTGGCCGATCCGAAGCCGGCTAGCGCGTACTTGCCCGCTGCGCGCCGATCGAGGATTCTTCTGAGGCCGCCGGCGGCAAGATCGAGCGCTTCGTCCCAGCTTGCCTCGCGGAACACGTCGCGCCAGTTGTCCGGGTCCATCGTGAAGTCAGCCGACTTCTGCACGCCGGGCTTCCTGATCAGCGGCCGGGTCAAGCGCTGCGGATGGTGCGCATAGTCGAAGCCGTAGCGGCCTTTCACGCACAGCCGCCCCTGGTTGGCCGGGCCGTCCCGGCCCTGGACCAGGACGATCCTGTTGTCCTTGACGTGATAGGTGAGCTGGCAGCCCACCCCGCAAAACGGACAGACCGAATCGACCTCGCTGTCGGCCTCGACCAGCCCCGCTTCGCGCGCGGGCATCAGTGCGCCCGTGGGACAGGCCTGTACGCACTCGCCGCACGCAACGCAGGTCGAAGCCCCCATGGGATCGTCGAAATCGAAGACGATTTTCGCGCGCTCGCCGCGGAAGGCCAGGCCGATGACGTCGTTCACCTGCTCCTCGCGGCAGGCGCGCAGGCAGCGCGTGCACTGGATGCAGGCGTCCAGGTTGACCGCCATCGCAGGGTGGGACAGGTCGGTCCTCGGCTGCACGCGCGCGGCAAACCGCGGCCGGCCCACGCCCATTTTTCGTGCCCACTGGTCAAGCTCTGAAGCGCGCGTGTAGCTCGCCTCCGGCATGTCCGAGAGCAGGAGTTCGAGCACCATCTTCTGCGACGTGCGGGCGCGATCGGAGTCCGTCACCACCTCCATGCCGGCCGTCGGCGTGCGGCAGCATGAAGGCGCAAGCGCGCGCTCGCCCTTGATCTCGACCACGCAGGCGCGGCAGTTGCCGTCGGGCCGCAGGCCCTCCTTGTGGCAAAGGTGCGGGATCTCGATGCCGTGGCGCTTGGCCGCCTGGATGATGGTCTCGCCGGCCAGTCCGGCGACGGTTTTGCCGTTCAGCTTGAATTCAACGTCCGGCGCGGCGGTATCCTGCGCATTCTGCTGTCGGGTGGTCATGGTGTCCACACAGGTGATCAGGTCAGCTCATGCGCAAAATACTTCATGACCGACAGCACCGGATTCGGCGCCGCCTGTCCCAGGCCGCAGATCGATGCATCCATCATCGCCTGCGACAGTTCGGCGAGCAGCGGCCGGTCCCATTCCTTGTTCTGCATCAGCTGCAACGCCTTGGCAGTGCCTGCGCGGCAGGGCGTGCACTGGCCGCAGGACTCATGCGAGAAGAAGCGCAGCATGTTGCGCGCTGCATCGACGGCGCGGTCCCGGTCCGAGAGGATCATCACCCCCGCCGAGCCGATGAAGCAGCCGTGCGGCTGCAGCGTGTCGAAGTCCAGCGGTAGGTCGCCCATCGTGGCGGGCAGTATCCCGCCCGAAGCGCCGCCGGGAAGATAGGCATAGAAGCTGTGCCCGGTGAGCATGCCGCCGCAGTATTCGTCGATGAGCTCGCGCACCGTGATGCCGGCGGGGGCCAGATGCACGCCGGGTTTCTTAACCCGACCCGAGACGGAAAATGAGCGCAGGCCCTTTCTGCCCTGGCGGCCGTTGCGGGTAAACCAGGCAGCCCCCTTCTCCAGTATGTCGCGCACCCAGTAGAGCGTTTCCATGTTGTGCTCGAGCGTGGGCAGGCCGAACAGGCCCACCTGGGCGACGTACGGAGGCCGCAGGCGCGGCATGCCGCGCTTGCCCTCGATCGACTCGATCATCGCCGACTCCTCGCCGCAGATGTAGGCGCCGGCGCCGCGGCGCAGATGGATGGGCGGAAGCGCACAGGGCGGATCGGCGGCGAGCGCCGCAAGTTCCTTCTCCAGTATGGCTCGGCAGCCGGCATATTCGTCGCGCAGGTAGATCCAGATCTCGCCGACACCTGCGGTCCACGCGGCGATCAGCGCGCCTTCCAGAAAACGATGCGGGTCGCGCTCGAGGTAGTAACGGTCCTTGAACGTGCCGGGCTCGCCCTCGTCGATGTTCACCGCCATGTTGCGCGGCGCGGGTTCGGCGCGCACGATCTTCCACTTGCGACCGGCCGGAAAGCCCGCTCCCCCGAGGCCGCGCAGCCCCGCGTCCTCCATGGTGCCGATGATTTGCTCGTGGCCGCGTTTTCCGGCCAGGCACGCCGCAAACAATCCGTATCCGCCGCGTTTGCGGTATTCCCCGTAACCCACGTACCTGCCGGTCACCTGCCGGGTCGCCTTCGCGGCCACCAGCCGGCTCACCTTTTCCACCGTGGCCCGCGGTACGGGATTCTGTCCCACCACCGCGTTGGGTGCGGTCTCGCAGCGGCCGATGCAGGGTGCCGGCAGCACGCGCACGTCGCGGCCGAGAATGCCGGGCAGGCGCGCAAGCAGGCTCTTCGCGCCCGCCATCTCGCAGGACAGCGAATCGCACACGCGCACCGTGAGCGCGGGCGGCGGCGCCTCGCCCTCCTTCACGACATCGAAGTGGTGATAGAAGGTGGCGACTTCGTACACCTCGGCCTGCGCCATGTTCAGTTCTGCGGCGAGCGCGGCCAGATGGGCCGCGGACAAATGGCCGTACCGGTCCTGGATCCGGTGCAGATATTCGATCAGCAGATCGCGCCGGCGCGGTGCAACTGTGCCGGCTGCATCGAGCAATGCGCACACGTCCTGCCGCGCCTTCGGATCGACGCTACGGCCCTTGAGGGCGTGCCTGACCTTGATGGGCCGGATGGTTGGCTCGTGTGTGGACTGACTGCTCACCGCGTTACCTCGCTTGCCGCATATCGGGCGCGGGCGCCGCAGCTGCCTGCCGCGTCCGCACGAACGATCAAGAGCACCTAACGATATGAGGGGCACAGCCCCTGATGCTCCCCCGATTCAGGCCGCTGACGTCCATTCATTCTGTTAGCGGCTCTAAGCCTACAGCTTACGTTGGCGAAGAGGATTTTTCCAGAACGCCGCGGTCGAGAATTTCGGATTCTTGACCGTCGTCAATCCCTGTGCCGCCCGGGCTGGAGGCTTCGTAGGGCGCGGGTTTACCGCGCCAGTCACGGCATTCGCGCCGGTGCCGCGGCGCGCTGAAGCCGCGCCCTACGCTGCGCCCTGGGCCGATCGCGTCATCACCTCGCCACCAAGACCTAAAGCACGGTCTTCAGCAGCTTGCCCATTTCCGCGGGATTGCGGGTCACCTTGATCCCGCAGGCCTCCATCACGGCCAGCTTCTCCTGCGCTGTGCCCTTGCCCCCGGAAATGATGGCGCCGGCATGGCCCATGCGCTTGCCGGGCGGCGCGGTGACGCCGGCGATGAATCCGACGACGGGCTTCTTCATGTTGTCCCTGACCCAGTACGCGGCGCTTTCCTCGTCGGAGCCGCCGATCTCCCCGATCATGACCACCGCATCGGTATCCGGATCGTCATTGAACAGACGCAGCACGTCGACATGCTTCAGGCCGTTGACCGGGTCGCCGCCGGTACCGACCGCGGTTGACTGGCCCAGGCCCAGGTCGGTGAGCTGCGCCACCGCCTCGTAGGTGAGCGTGCCCGAGCGCGACACGACCCCGATGCGGCCCTGCCTGTGGATGTGGCCCGGCATGATGCCGATCTTGATTTCCTCCGGGGTGATGACCCCGGGGCAGTTCGGCCCCACGAGCAGCGTCCTGCGGTCCTGTTTCTTCATCCGCTCGCGCACCTCGATCATGTCGCGCACCGGTATGCCCTCGGTGATGCAGATCACGAGGTCCAGGTCGGCCTCGACGGCCTCCCAGATCGCCGCGGCGGCGCCCGGCGGCGGCACGTAGATCACCGAGACGTTGGCGCCCGTCTTCGCCTTCGCATCCTTCACGGTAGCGAAAATCGGAATGCCTTCGAAATCCTCGCCTGCCTTCTTCGGGTTGACACCGGCGACAAAGCAGTTCCTGCCGTTGGCGTATTCGCGCGAGGTGCGGGTATGGAACTGGCCGGTCTTGCCTGTGATGCCCTGCGTGACGACGCGGCTGTTCCTGTTGATCAGGATCGACATGATCAGTTTTTCCCTTTCGATGCGGCCACAACCCGCTGCGCGGCGTCAGCCATATTGTCTGCGGCTATGATGGGCAGCCCGGAATCGGCGAGAATCTTCTTGCCGAGGTCCTCGTTCGTGCCCTTCATGCGCACCACCAGCGGCACCGAGAGCCTGACCTCGCGCGCCGCCGCCACGATGCCCTCGGCGATGACGTCGCATTGCATGATGCCGCCGAAAATGTTGACCAGGATCGCCTGCAGCTTGGGGTTGCGCAGCATGATCTTGAAAGCCTCGGTCACCTTCTCCGTCGTCGCGCCGCCGCCGACATCCAGAAAATTGGCCGGGCTTGCCCCATAGAGCTTGATCGTGTCCATGGTCGCCATCGCCAGGCCCGCACCGTTCACCAGGCAGCCGATGGTCCCGTCCAGCTGGATGTAGTTGAGATCGGACTTTGCGGCCTCGACCTCGGCCGGATCCTCCTCGTCCAGATCGTGCATGGCCTCCAGGTCGGGGTGGCGATAGAGCGCGTTGTCGTCGAAGTTGACCTTGGCGTCCAGCGCGATGAGGCGGCCGTCGCCGGTGAGTATGAGCGGATTGATCTCCGCCAGCGAAGCATCGGTCTCCCAGAATGCCCTGTGGAGCCCCTGCAGCACCGCGCGCGCCTGCGGAATCGACGACTCGGGGATGCCGATCTTCCTCGCGACGTCGTCGGCCTCGGGGTCCTGCAGGCCGGCCGCCGGATCGATGAATACCTTGTGTATTTTTTCCGGGGTCTGGGCCGCGACTTCCTCGATGTCCATGCCGCCTTCGCTGGAGGCCATCAGGCACACGCGCTGGGTGCCGCGGTCCACCACCATGCCGACGTAGAGTTCCTTGGCGATGTTGGCGCCCTCCTCGACCAGCAGCCTGCGCACCTGCTGGCCCTGCGCGCCGGTCTGGTGCGTCACCAGCTGCATGCCGAGAATCTGGCCCGCGAACTGCCGGACCTCGTCGATCGTTTTTGCGAGCTTGACCCCGCCGCCCTTGCCGCGCCCTCCGGCATGGATCTGCGCCTTGACCACCCACGCCTTGCCGCCGAGGGACTGCGCGGCCTTCACGGCCTCGTCGACGGTAAAGCACGGCACGCCCTGCGGCGTGGGTACGCCGTATCGGCGCAGGATTTCCTTGGCCTGGTATTCGTGGATTTTCATGCGGT
The DNA here is from genome assembly GCA_001770425.1 of Betaproteobacteria bacterium RIFCSPLOWO2_02_FULL_65_20. Classification (GTDB taxonomy): domain Bacteria; phylum Pseudomonadota; class Gammaproteobacteria; order Burkholderiales; family SG8-39; genus JACQTO01. The sequence goes on from MEQZ01000175.1 coordinate 9,648, forward strand.
CCCTTCGGAGGATTGAGCTTCTGTGCCGGTCTTCGCGCCGCAGTAGCCCTCGAAACGGACGGTCCGCGTGTGGGTGAGACTGCGTCGGGCGGAGCCCTCGGAAAGCGGCATCTGAACTCTGTCGTTGCGTTGCTGCCAGGCCGCGAATATTAGCACAGTCCCGATGCTAGAATCCCGCGACCAGAGGAGGGGATTGCCAGTGAAATATGTCCTCGCGCTCGACCAGGGCACGACCAGTTCCCGAGCGATCGTATTCGACCAGCGCGGCTTGGCACGCTCGTCGGCCCAGAAGGAGTTCAGGCAGATCTACCCGCAGCCCGGCTGGATGGAGCACGACCCGGAGGACATCTGGCGCTCGCAGCTTGCCTGCGCGAAACAGGCGCTCGCCCGAGCGCGCATCGGGCCGGGCGATGTCCGCGCGATCGGCATTACCAACCAGCGTGAAACCATGCTGGTCTGGGAACGCGCGACCGGCAAGCCCGTCCACAACGCCATCGTCTGGCAGGATCGGCGCACGGCCGGCGCCTGCGAGCGCCTGCGGAACGACGGCCTGGCCGAGCGCGTGCGCGCGAAGACGGGACTGGTGATCGATCCGTATTTCTCCGCGACCAAGCTCGCCTGGATCCTGGACCGGGTCCCCGGCGCAAGGTCGCGCGCCGAACGCGGAGAACTCGCCTTCGGCACCATCGACACCTGGCTCGTATGGAAACTCTCGGGCGGCGCACTGCACATCACCGATGTGAGCAACGCCTCGCGCACCCTGCTCTACGACATCCATGCCGATCGCTGGGACGAGGAACTGCTTGCGCTGTTTCGCGTGCCAGCGGCGCTGCTGCCCGAAGTGCACGCCTCCTCCGAGGTGGTTGGCCACTGCCTGCGCAGCGTGCTGGGCGCCGAGATCCCGATCGCCGGCATCGCAGGCGACCAGCAGGCCGCGCTGTTCGGCCAGGGCTGCCACTCGCCCGGGATGGCGAAGAACACCTACGGCACCGGATGCTTCCTGCTGCTCAACACGGGCGAGCATGCTCTGGCCTCGCGCGAAGGCCTGCTAGCCACCGCGGCGGCGCGCGTCGGCGCCGGGCGGCCGCAGTACGCGCTGGAGGGCAGTGTATTCATCGGCGGCGCGGTGGTGCAATGGCTGCGCGACGGCCTGGGCATCCTGAAGAAATCCGGCGACGTGGAAAAACTCGCTGCGAGCGTGCCCGATTCAGGCGGCGTCTATTTCGTTCCGGCGTTTGCCGGGCTCGGGGCGCCGCACTGGGACCCCTATGCCCGCGGCACCATCGTCGGCCTCACGCGCGGTTCGGGCGCCGCACACCTCGCCCGCGCCGCCCTCGAATCGATCGCATTCCAGTCCGCCGATGTCCTGGCCGCGATGCAGCGCGATGCCGGCATTTCGCTCGCGGAACTGCGCGTCGACGGCGGCGCGAGCGCCAACGACCTGCTGATGCAGTTCCAGGCTGATCTGCTGGGCGTGCCGGTGGTTCGCCCGCGCATCCTGGAGACTACGGCCCTGGGCGCAGCCTATCTTGCAGGCCTCGCGATCGGCGTGTGGAAGGACATCGACACCATCGCCGGCCAGTGGCGGGAAAGCGCGCGATTTACCCCGGTGATGTCGCGCGACGCGGCAGCGGCGCGCATGGGTGACTGGTCGCGCGCGCTCGAACGCGCGCGCGGCTGGGCTACTTCGCCGCGGTGAGCCAGCGGTTGACGGTCTCGATGTCGTCCTCACCGAGCGTGCCGGCCGCGGCCTTGAGCCTGAGCCTGGCCACCACGTAGTCGTAGCGCGCCTTGCCCAGATCTCGCTGGGCGCCGTAGACCTGCTGGCGCGCGTTGAGCACGTCCAGCGTGTTGCGCGTGCCGGCCTTGACGCCCATCTCGGTGGACCCAAGCGCAAGCGCGGCCGACTTGTAGGCCGCCTCGATCGCCCGCACCCTGGCGATCCCCACCGTCACGTTGTTGAACTCGCGGCGCAGGTTGAGCGTCATCTGCCGCCTGCCTGCTTCGTACTGCTGCCGCGCGCGCTCCAGCCCCGCCTGCGCCTGGCGCTCGGCGGACATCACGGCCCCGCCCGAGTACAGCGGGATCGAGACCTGGATGCCGACCAGGCTGGTGTTGTACTCGCTGCCGATGATCGAGACCGATTCGCTGGCGCTGTAGGACCGCTGCGCGATCAGGTCGAGCGTAGGCAGGTGGCCGCTGCGCTGCTTGTCGACTTCCTGCGTGTAGGCTTCGATGCCATAGCGCAGCGAGCCCAGCTCGGGGTTGGCATTCTCCGCCAGCGCCGCCCATTCGTCGAACGAGGCCGGCGTCGGCGCTTCCAGCGGCAGGCGCCGCGCGTCGAGCCGCGCCAGCGCGGCCGCAGGGAGCGGCCGGCTGGTGATGGACGCCAGCGTGCGCTCGGCGAGATCGACGGCATTCGCGGCATCGATCTCCTGCGCCAGCACCCCGTCGTAACGCGCCTTGGTCTCGTCCCGGTCGGTGCGCGTGCCCGCGCCCTTGTCGAGCATCGCGACCGCGCGCTGCCACTGCTCGTAATAGGCCTTCTTCGCCTCGGCGACAAAGCCCAGCTGATCCTGCGCCGCGAGCACGTCGAAGTAGGCGGCAGCCACTCGCGCAGCGAGGTTCTGGCGCTCCTTGTCGAGGGTCAGTTCGGCGCCGGCCACCTGCGCTTCGGCCTGCCGGTATTGCGCCAGGTTGGCCCGCCGGTACAGCGGCTGGCGCAGCGTCAGGGTCTGCCCTTCGGCGACGTAGTCAGAATGCGACGTGCGCGGCCCGAGTATCGTGTTCTGCGTGATGTCGGTGTTGTTCTTCGTGCGGCTGCCGCTGAATGAAAGATTGGGCAGCAGGCCGGCGCGGGCCTGCGGCACGGCCTCGCGCGTGGCCTCGGCGTTCGCCCGCGCGGCGAGAAAGTTCGCGTCGTTCTCCAGCGCCTGGCGGTAGGCCCCCAGCAGGTCGGCGGCGTATGCCGGATGCGACATCAGCGCGAAGGCCGCGCACGCAAGCCAGCCGCGTCGCACGCTCATCATCCAGGTCCACGGGCGCTTGAGCATTAGCAGTAGCATTAGGTAAGGCTTGCCGGGATTCACGATCTCACTCCTCTTTCAGCGAGGCTGCCATGCGCTTCAGGAATGGATGCAGGAGATAGGTGAGCACCGTGCGTTCGCCGGTCTTGATCACCACCTCGGCAGGCATGCCGGCCTGCATTTGACGGCGGCCCAGTTCCTTCAAGCCCTCGGGCGTGATGGAGACGCGCCCCAGGTAGTAAGGCATGCCGGTCCTGGGGTCGGTGATCAGATCCGCGGATATCGAATCCACCGTGCCCTGCACCACCAGCGACGGAGAATGGGCAAAGGAGGAGAAGCGCACGTCGGTAGGCAAACCGGCGTGGATGCGGTCGATCATATGGGGCGGCACCCTGGTTTCCAGGAGCAGGCGTTCATTCTGCGGCACGATGTCCATCAGCCTCTGTCCCGGCCCGATCACGGCGCCCACCGTTTGCACCGCCAGTCCGACCACCTGGCCTTCGGCCGGGGCGCGAATGATGGTGCGTCCCAGTTCTTCTTTCACCGCCTTGAATTTCTCCTCATCGGCCTGGACCTCGCGGCGCACGTCGGAGAGCATGCTGTCGACTTCCTTGCGATATTCCTGAGTGCGCTGGACGGCGCGCAATTTCATCTCGGCGATGGCGCGGCGCGCTCGCAGGATATTGCCCCGCAGGTCGGCGATCGAGCCCATGGCCTCTGCCGCCGCCCGCTCCAGATCGAGTTGCTGGTTGCGCGGGGCATAGCCTTCCTTGACCAGATCGCGAATCCCGTTGAGTTGTTCCTGAATGATTTCCAGTTGGGTGTTGCGGGCTTTGAGCAATCCTTCATAGCCCTGGATCGAAGCCTGCTGGCCCTGGATAGCCTCCTCGATCGCCTGCATGTCCGCTTGCCGTGCCATGCGCCGCGACTGGAATAATTGTTGCTGGTTGTTCAAGGTCTGCTTGAGCTGAGGATTATTTTGTCCCTGCAGGTCCGGGTGGAAAGTGATCCCGGCCCGATCAGCCTGTTCCGCCGCAAGACGCCCTTCCATCGCCCTCAGGGTGAAGTAATGCTGGCGCACCGCCTCGAAATTGGCTGCCACCACGGCATCGTCCAGGCGAATCAAGGGCTCATCCTTCTTTACGAATTGCCCTTCCCTGACGAAAACTTCCCGCACCAGCCCGCCGGACATATGCTGCACGTCCTTGCGCTTGGTATCGATGGCGACCATGCCTTGCGTCGGCACGCCTTCATCCAGCGGCGCCAAACCGGCCCAGAGCAGGAAGCCGCCGAAGCCGATACCGAGCACCCACAGTCCGACTCGCGCCGGCCGGGAAGTATCCGAGGGCAGTACAAGTTCGGCTTCCAGCGCGGGACCCACGGTCGGGGCCGGAACAGGCTTGAGGTTTCCCAATAGATTCCGAAGTGCCATGGCTTAATTCCTGATGTTTTGAAAAGAGGTCAAGCGGGCTGGGGCGCCGGCGGGGCGTTGCCGCCAGGTACGCCCCGAGCTGCCGTCGCGGCTCGGGGCTGCATGGCGGCGATGACGTCCCGTGTCGGGCCGTAACGCAGGATGGCACCGTCGTGCAGCACCAGGATGCGATCGGCAACGCCGACGATGTTGGTGCGGTGGGTGATGAGAAATACGGTCTTCCCCTGCTGCTTGAGATCCTTCACCGCGACCACCAGGGCCGCTTCGCCGGCGTCATCGAGATTCGAATTGGGCTCATCGAGCACGATCACGCTGGGATCGCCGTACATGGCACGCGCCAGGCCGATGCGCTGGCGTTGCCCGCCCGAGAGCAGACTGCCGGCCTCGCCCATGGAAGTGTCGTAGCCTCGCGGCAGGCGCAGAACCATGTCATGCACGCCGGCACGCCCCGCTGCCAGAATCACCTTGGCCGGGTCGATGTCGCCGAAGCGTGCAATGTTCTCGGCTATCGTGCCGTCGAACAGTTCGATGTCCTGCGGCAGGTAGCCGAGGAAAGGCCCCAGTTCATCGCGATTCCAGCTCTGGATGGGCTCGCGGTCAATCAGCACCCTGCCCTCGAGATGGGGCCAGATGCCCACGAGCGAGCGCGCCAGGGTGGATTTTCCCGAGCCTGACGGCCCGATCACCGCGATCACTTCGCCGGCCGGAAAATCGGCGCTCAAGCCCTTGAGAATCGGCGCCGCGCGACCGGGTGCGGTCGCCACCAGGTTTTCAATGCGCATGTGTCCCTGCGGCGCGGGATGAACCAGGCCCGCGGCGCGCGCCGGGTGTTCTGCCAGCAAGGTTTCCAGACGCTCAAAAGACTTGCGTGCGGAAAAGAAGGATTTCCAGGTCGCCACCATCAGGTCGATGGGGGCCGAGGCGCGCCCCATCAACACGTTGGCAGCGATCATGGCGCCCGGGGTCAGTTCCCCATCGATCACCAGCAGCGCGCCGGCGCCCAGCGCCAGCGATTGCTGGGTATAGCGCAGAAACTTGCTTACGGACTGCATGCGGCTGCCCAGATCCTGCGCCTCATGGTGCCGGAGCAAGTGCTGCTGATGCCGTGCCTGCCAGCGGCGGCGCAAGTCTCCCAGCATGCCCATGGACTCGATCACCTCCGCGTTCTTCAGCTTGCTGTGCATATAGGCGTTCACCTGCATGCCCGCTGCCATCGCCTTGTCGAGCGGCTCGACCGTCAGGCGATGGCTGATGTATGCGAACGCCACGAGCAACAGCGAAAAAACGATGGAGAGCCACCCCAGCCACGGATGCAGCATGAACAGCACGGCGATGTAGATCGGCGTCCAGGGCGCGTCCAGAAAGGCGAACAGGCCCTGGCCGGTAAGAAACTGCCGCAGGTTGGTCAAGTCCGAAAATGGCTGCGCCGAATTCACCCCGGAGCGATTGAGCTGGGCCTCAAAGCTGGCATTGAACACGCGCGAATTGAGCTGTTCGTCGAGCTTGACCCCGGTGCGCACCAGCAGCCGCGCGCGCGACCATTCGGAAAAAGCCATCACGGCGAAGAAGAAAAGCATCACCAGGGTCAGGACTGCCAGCGTCAGCTCGCTCTGGCTCAGCAGCACCCGATCGAAGACCTGCAGCATGTACAAGGTGGGAGTGAGCATCAGGATGTTCACCACCATGGTGAAAATCACACACACGGCAAACTCGCGCCGGAACAACCATAGCGTCTTTGACAACTCACTGCGCTGAAAGAAGGAAGATGTTTTCATGAGAGTGGACGGTGCGCTTCTAAGAAGGGGATAGAGTGACTTCAGGCTTTACGCGGCCGAGGTCTGCGCTGTGCCTGGCGCGGCCGGCGGATTAGCCAAGGCTGCCGGTGCTTGCGCCTTGCCCCGCAGGGCTGCCAGCACCTCGTCGCGCGGCCCATAAGCTTTCACCTGGCCCTCGACCAGCAGCAGCATCAGGTCCACGGCCTGGAGCACGCTGGTGCGGTGGGTGATGACCAGGATCGTCGTGCCTTGCGCCTTGAGCGCGAGCAGCGTCTGGACCAATGCCTGCTCGCCTGCCTCGTCCAAACTGGAATTGGGTTCATCGAGTACGAGCAGATGCGGGTTACCGAAAATAGCGCGCGCCAGCCCGACACGCTGACGCTGCCCGCCCGAGAGGAAACAGCCGTCATCGCCGATCGCGGATTCGTAGCCTTGGGGCAAGGCCATAATGGTTTCATGCACGCCCACCGCGCGCGCTGCCGCCTCGACCCGGGCCATGTCCACCGGACCGAAACGCGCGATGTTCTCCGCCAGCGTGCCGTCGAAAAGCTCCACGTCCTGCGGCAGATAGCCGATATGCGGACCGAGTTCGGCCTTGTTCCAGGGAAAGATGTCCACGCCGTCCAGGCGCACCTTGCCGCTGGCGGCCGGCCAGACGCCGACGATAAGCCGCGCCAATGTGGTTTTGCCCGATGCCGAAGGCCCGACGACGGCGACGACCTTGCCGGCCGGTACGACAAATGACGCGCCGCGGATGATGGCGACATTCGAATTCGGCGCAGCGGCCGTGACCGCTTCGACCGAAAGCAGTCCCTTGGGCGCGGGCAGGGACATGCCCGGCTGCCTGGCCGGAAGGACTTGCAGCAGATTGTTGAGGCGGAAATAGGCGTCGCGCGCATTGACCACGTGTTTCCACATGCCGATCACCTGCGATATCGGCGCCAGCACGCGGCCCCCGAGTATCGAGGCGACGATCATCATGCCGCCGCCGCCCTCGAACTGTCCCAGAATGGTCAGCCAGCAGCCCGCGCCGAGCAATAGCGAGGTTTGCGCCAGCTGGACAAACTTCGAGAGTGACGAATAGGTGCCTGCCGCGTCGGAGGCGGAGGCTTGCATGAACAGAAGCTGCTTCTGCTTTTTCATCCAGCGGCCATGAATGCTGCCCAGCATGCCCATGGCTTCGATCACCTGGGCGTTGCGCAGGCTGCCGATGGCGTAATTCTGCGCATCGATCGCTGAGCGGTTCGCCACGGTCAGTGACGGCAGGGTATCGCGTTCGTTGAAATAGGCCAGGGCCACCGCAACCAAGGCGCCGACGATAGCCATGTAGCCCATGGTCGTATTGATCATGAATAGCACCACGATGTAGAGCATGGCCAGCGGCGCATCCATGATGGCGATCAAGGCCGGGCTGGCGAGAAATTCGCGCACCGTGCGCAGATCGTTGAGGGCCTGCACGGAGGTCCCGGGTATGCGTCGCAAATTGGCTTCGAAAACGCTGTCGAATACCCGCTCGCTGGTTTTTGCGTCGAACCTGCGCCCGGCAAACTGGAGGACTTCCATCCGCACCCATTCCAGGGCCTCCATCAGCGCATACAGGCCGACCACCAACAGAGTCAGCATCGCCAGAGTCATCCCGCTGCGACTGTTGACCACGCGGTCATAGACTTCCAGCATGTAGATGGTCGGCGCCATCACCAGTAGATTGGTGAAGAAACTGAAGAACAGGGCATTCTGGAAATATTTCTTCTGCCCGGTCAACGCTTCTTGCAGTTCCGAACGCTTATCGGGAATCTTCATTCACGCCTTCTCCACGCTTTTACTGCGAAATTCAAGAAATCGGCAGGACGCGTCATCGCTCATGGCAGCGCGCTTTCCCGCGTATCTACCTGGTCTAAAGCGGGAGCGATCCCCGGGTTGACGATCAGGTATTCCGGAAACTCCGCGGATGCATCCGCAGGCAGCACCTGGGCTTCCGGATCGCCATCCGGCGAAAACGAGAAAACGAGCTGAAAGCCCTGGCCAGCATTCGATAGCACGATCTCGCGCAGTTTTTCCCGATGAAAGCGCGCCTCATCTTCCGGCTGCAAGGCGAGTTGAAAATGCATCCGGCCATCCAGGGTGTACATCGACAGCTTCTCGTCCTTGACGCTTAGCGTATGGCGATCGAAATACACCGGGGAATTGGGCAGGAAGATCAGGAGCGGAAGCGCAGACCCGGGGCGCTTGGCGATATTCAGGGGGCTGTTGGGATGCTGCAACACCAGACGGCAGGTTCGGGAGACGGAATAAATCGCATTGCAGACCATTTGCGAGCCGACCTGGGGGAAACGCGCACGCATCGCCCGATACGCCAAATGGTGCAGGCCCACCCGGTTCCAGCAACGGGTCTGCTGGACAATGGGCGCGATCGCGTTGCACACGTCGGCGAACGCCTTTTGCAGGGCAAGCAAACGCGCCGCCTGCTCGGGCGAGGTATTCAGCGGAACGCGTAGAGCAAAAGTCATATAGGAACTATAGCATGAACTTCCTATATGAAGTCAACTGGGAAATGGGGACAGACCACGGTTTCCCGCGATTTCCCGCCCTGTTTCCCGGCGCTAGCCCGGCACGCGCCCGTACCGGTCCTCGAAGCGCAGGATGTCGTCCTCGCCGAGATACGAGCCGGTCTGGACTTCGATCATCACCAGGTCTGCCGCGCCCGGGTTCGCGAGCCGGTGCTTGTGGCCGGCGGGAATATACGTGGATTCGTTGGCCCGGACCCGCAGTCGCCCGTCGCCGTTGACGACTTCGGCTTCGCCGCTCACGACCACCCAGTGCTCGCTGCGATGGTGATGCATCTGCAGCGACAGCGACGCCCCGGGTTTCACGGCGATGCGCTTGATCTTGAACCCGGGACCTTCGTCGAGCACCGTGTAGGTTCCCCACGGCCGGTGCACCGTGCGGTGGTGGCGACTCGCCTCGTGCCCGCGCGACTCGAGCTGCTGCACGATGCGTTTCACATCCTGCGCCCGGTCGCGATGCGCGACCAGGAGCGCATCCGGGGTGTCGACGATGAGCACGTCGGACAGGCCCAGCGCGGCGACCAGCCGGTCCTCGGAATGAATGAAGCTCCTCTCGACGTCGACCAGCGCCGCATCGCCGCGCACCCGGTTGCCCTCCCCGTCCGGCTCAGTGAGCGCGGATAACGCATTCCAGGAACCGATGTCGCTCCAGTCGAACCCGGCGGGGACCACCGCGACCGACTCGGCCTTTTCCATCACGGCGTAATCGATGGAGGTGGACTCGATCGCCGCAAAGCTCGCCGCGTCGATTTCGATCGCCGTGCTGTCCGATGCGGATTTCGCCGCGGTCGCGTGCCAGCAACTGCGCGCCGCAGTCGCGAGCATGGGCGCGTGGCGCGAAAGCGCGGAGAGAATCGCATCGGTGCGAAAACAGAACATGCCGGAGTTCCAGAGGTAGCGGCCGCTCGCCATGAACGCTTCGGCGCGCGCGCGATCGGGCTTTTCCACGAATCGCCGCACCCTGGCGCCGGGCAGCCCGTGCAGCGGCTCGCCGGTTTCGATGTAACCGTAGCCGGTCTCCGGCGCGCTCGGGACGACACCGAAGGTCACCAGCTGCCCGTCCCCGGCGATGCAAATCGCATCGCGCGCGGCCTGCGCGAACGCCTCCTGTTCCCGTATCAGGTGATCGGCCGGCAGCACCAGCAGCACCGTCCCGGGGCCCAGCGTCGATGCCGCCCAATGGGCGGCAAGCGCTATCGCCGCGGCCGTGTTGCGCCCTTCCGGCTCCAGCAGGAAATGCACCGCCGCGCCCTGCGGCCCGTGCGTGACGCCCTCCACTTCATCGCGCGCCTGAAAATAGTACTCGCGGTTGGTGACCAGCAGAACCTCGCTGGTCGCGCAGCCGGCGGCGCGCTCGAACGCGTGCTGGAGCAGGCTCTTGCCATCGGGCAGACGGATGAACGGCTTCGGATACGCCGAGCGGGACACCGGCCAGAGGCGCGTGCCGGCGCCGCCGCAAAGAATGACCGATACAGTCCTGTTCATACGGCCGGTATCTTACGCGACGCCTCCGGCTTCCGGTGCGCAAATCGCTTTCCCGCGAGGTCGCGGCGGCGGCGTACCGGCCCGGCCGCGTGCCCCGTATTCACACGTACTCCACCCCGGCACCGGCCAATCCGACCAGATCGATGCGTTGGCTATTCATGTCGCTATTGGCGGCAATGACCAGCAGTTCGGCCTGGCTCATGCCGTCATCGAGCAGGCCGACATAGGTGTCCAGGTCGGCCGCAGCGGGCGCTGCGCCAACCACGCTCGTGTAGAGTTGGGTCACGACGGCTGCGTTGCTGAGCGATCCGGCCAGTTGCTGAAATACGCTCGAACCCAATACCAGTTCCGCCACCTCTTGCACGGTCATTCCCGCGTCGAAAGCCGCCAGACCCGCCCCGACAAAAGCCGGATTCGCGACGTATTGCGGCCCGAACGCCGCTCCGATCAGCTTGACGGTGTCACCGGCCGCGCCGTTCAAATCCAATGCGAGCTTCTTGTCGGCGAACTGCACGCGCTCGACACTGGTGACGGTGTAGTTATTGCCCGACACACTGTCGGGTGGCGGCGAACTGCCGACGCTGAGCTGGTATTTAGCACGGGGCAACGGCAATATAATGATGTCGATACCGTCACTGCCGTCGATCACTATGTTGCCCGAACCCACGGCGATCGTATCGTTGCCCGCCCCGCCCGTTACCGTGGCCGCAGCCGCAGCGACCGTGATCGTGTCGCCTTTGGGTCCCAAATATACCCTGGTGAAATCCGCGCTCATGTTGATCACGGTATTTTCGGTGAGCGTGCCCCTGAGGTCCAGGACTTCGACGGAAGCAATGTTCCTCAAATTGATCAGCCCGCCGTCGGTCAGCTTCAGCACATCCGTACCCGGGCCTCCGTCGAGGCTAACTACCGGCAGATAGGCCGCTGCGGTCGAGATCGTGTCACCCAGGCCGGTGGTCCCGGCCGAAGCCCATATCGCCGTGGCGGCGGTGATGTATGCCCATGGCGCACTCACCCTGATGGTGTTGCCGGTGATCGAGGCGATCAGGAAATCGTTCGCAGCCATCTTTTGATTCAACCATTCGATCACACCCGGCGCGGCGAGCGATGCGTAGTTGTCCGTGCTCGCATTTCCCGAAGAGAGCACCCCGAGCACGAAGGTTCCGTCCGCGTTCGAGTACCACAATGGCCCGCCGGAGGCACCTTGCCCTAGGGGCTCAGACGTGTGGTAGAGGTAGTATCGCCAATCATCGTAGTACGTGACCGATGCATTCATCATTCCGGGGCCGCTGCCGGGATATCCCGTTCCATTGGCCGAACCGCCGCTTCGAGCGCTGGAATCCAGGCGCATCCACCCGAGCGTGTCGCCCAGCGGCTCGGCGAAGTTCAGCAGCGCGAAGTCGTATTGGCTTTGCTCGGTCGAAATCGATCCGAGATGAGTGATGACGTCGTAATTGCTCCAGCTTGTAGCCACATACGATCCCAAAGGCGCGCTGAAAGGATCGTTATCGGCACCCGGATAGACCTCCACCTTGATGCCGTAGCGTGACTGGTCCAGCCACCAGGGCAACTGCACGACATGCGCCGCGGTGAGCACATCGTTCCTTCCGACCACGACGCCGCTGGCGTGCGAGCCGTTGACCTGCCGCCCGGCATCGGGATCGAACAAGGCCACAGTTCGTCCGGTCTGCTTATCGATATAAGTGACCGAGACGTAGACGATCGTCTGGTAGGGATAGGTAGTCCTATTGAGAATCTCGTCGGCCATAGGCCGAACATTCTACGTCATGCCGAACCTGCCGAACCTGCCGGACCTACCGGAGATAGGCGCACGGCGAGCCGCGCGCCCTGGAGCGGCGGTCCGGAGCCGGCGATACGTGGTAGCCTTGCCTGGGACTCATTGCCATGCCTATGAATCAGGATCGAGTGTGCGTTTCAGTGGTGAGTCACCTGCAGTCCCGGCTGGTCAAGGGTCTGCTCGATGACTTGGCCGCGCATTGCCGGGATACGGTCTGGGTTGTCCTCACGCTCAACGTAGAGGAATCGCTGCCCTTCGAAACCGGAGACTTCGGTTACCCGATCGAACTGGTGCGCAACCGTTCGGCGCGCGGCTTCGGCGCCAACCACAACGCGGCGTTTCGCCTGTGCCATGGGCGAGCGTTCGGCGTGCTGAACCCCGATATCCGGCTTGCGGCCGACCCCTTCCCGGCGCTGATCGAGGAACTGGAACGCACCGGTACCGGGGTCGTCGCGCCGCGCATCGTGGACCCCGCTGGCCGCACCGAGGATAGTGCGCGGCGCTTCCCCACGCTGTCGGGTCTGGCGGCCAAGGCATTGGGGCGCGCCCACGCGCTCGACTACGAAATCGGCTCCACGCCGTTTTCGCCGGACTGGGTTGCCGGGATGTTCATGCTTTTCAGGCACGACGCATTCCGGGCGGTCGCCGGATTCGATGAAAGGTATTTCCTCTATTACGAAGACGTGGACATCTGCGCGCGCTTGCGCGCCGCAGGCTACGGCGTGCGCCTGGTCCCCGCCGTATCCGCGGTGCATGATGCCCGCCGGGCCAGCCGCAGCCACTGGCGACATCGCGCATGGCATCTGCGGAGCGTGCTGCGCTATCTTTGCACCACAGGGCGATCCGCGAC
>MEQZ01000176.1 GCA_001770425.1 Betaproteobacteria bacterium RIFCSPLOWO2_02_FULL_65_20
CAGGATGCGCGAATTGCAGCCGCGGCTGCGATGATGCTGCTAAGATTGCAAGGGGAAATCCGGACGGAGGAGGCGAGCCATGAAATCGATCCTGAGCACGATGTTTCGCGCGCTGTGTGCGCTGGCGGCGATGTTCGCTCTGGCAACGGCGGCGCAGGGACAGGATTTCCCGACCAAGCCGGTTCACCTTGTCGTTCCGTTTCCCGCGGGGGGGCCGACCGATCTGCTGGCGCGGACGATCGCCCAGAAGCTCACCGAGATGTGGAACCAGGCGGTCGTCATCGAAAACAAGCCCGGCGCGGGCAGCATGATCGGGGTAGACGCGGCGGCCAAGGCCGATCCCGACGGCTACACGCTGGCAATGGCGCCCAGTGCGATGGTGGTCAATCCCAGCATCCACCGCAAGATGCCCTACGATACGCTGAAGGATCTGGCGGGCGTGACGCAGCTCGTCGCCGCGCCTTTGTTTCTGGTGGCGCACCCCGGGTTCAAGGCAAACAACGTTGCCGGGCTGATCGCGTTCGCGAAGGCCAATCCGGGCAGCGTGACTTATGCGTCTCCGGGATCGGGAACCACCGCGCATCTGGCCATGGAGTTGCTGAAGGCCAGGACCGGGATCAACATGGTCCATGTACCCTACAAGGGCAGCCAGCCGGCCCAGATCGATCTGCTGTCCGGGCGGGTGCAGATCATGTTCGATGTGCTGCCTACGCATCTGGCGCAGATCAAGTCGGGCAAGCTGAAGGTGCTGGCAGTCGGCGCCGGCAAGCGCGTCGACCTGTTGCCCGAGGTCCCGGCGGTTGCCGAGACCGTGCCCGGGTTCGACGTCAGCGCTTTTTTCGGCGTCGTGGCCCCTTCGGCGACGCCGCGCGACTTGATTCACAAACTGGGCATCGATTTCGCCAAGGCGCTCGACGCACCCGAGGTCAAGGGAAAGCTCGCCAGCCTGGGAATGGTCGCGGTCGGAAGCACGCCCGAGCAGTTCGACGCTTTCATCCGTTCGGAAATCGTCAAATGGGCCGAGGTGGTCAAAGGTGCGGGGGCCAAAGTCGACTGACCGCGACCGGCGCACAGCCTTCCGGCTGTTTCAGGTTCACGGGGAATTCCCGGAACATTGCGAACGGCGCAACGGCTGACCGACTACGGTCCAACGCTCGCGACGCGCCGAGTTCGGTGGTTTCCTGCGTCGTGGCTCGGCCGTTCGAGCAGCACTGTCGTGCGCGCTGTTCGCGCAAGCCGCTTCGTGAGGCTTGCCTCGCATCGGGCGCTTCGGGTTGACAAACCCGCTTGCGGCTGTAGAGTGCGTAGTCTTGTTTTCGCACCCGACCAATCTCGACTGGCAAAGAGGATTCCCATGGCGGACAAAGGATTGATTGCTGTCGGCGTTGCTGCGCATGTTCCGAGCCTGGGTTCGGAGGCGACCATCCCGGATTTCCAGCGCGGCCTGGTCAGGGGCTTGCGGGAAATGGGCGAGGCGATCCGCGCGATGAAGCCTGACGTGCTGGTGGTGGAATCGGCGCACTGGGTTTCCACCTTCAACTGGTTCGCGACGCTCCAGAATCCGCATCGGGGATACTGCGTGGCGACCGAAGCCATCGAACTGATCCCCGGCACCTTCTACGAGCGCAAGGGGGATCCGGCGTATGGCGCGGCCCTCATCGAGGCGTTCAGGCCGCACGGCGTGCCCGCATTTCCGAACGCCTCGGAGCACTACTCGTGGGACTACGCTGGCCTGATCCCGTTGCTGCACCTGGATCCTGATGCCGAGCTTCCCGTGATTCAGATACCGACGGTGCTGGCGGCCGATCACGACGAATGCCGGCTCGCCGGCCGCCTGGTGGACGAGGCCGCGCGCGCGACCGGCAGGCGCGCGGTGTTCATTGCGAGTTCGGCGCTGACCCACGCCGTGGTGCGCGGACGCCACAACTGGCCGACGCCGGAACGCATGGAAATGGACCGCAGGATGATCGGGCTGCTGTGCGCGGGAGACCTGGCTGCGATCAACGCCTGGTTTCCCGAGTACAGCGCAGCCGTGAAGGCGGAGATGGGCGGCCGCGTGCTGGCGACGCTGCTGGGCGCGATGCAGGCGTTGTCGGCGGGAGCGAGAAAGATGTCGGGCAGGCAGTTCGGGGATTATGCGCAGTCCTCCGGAAGCGGCAACGTCAACGTGCTCGTCACCGCCGCCTGAAGACCATGCCGGGGGCGCTGCAGGACTGCGAAGTCCTGGTGGTAGGCGGGGGCAATGCCGCGCTGTGCGCGGCGCTGAGCGCGCGGGAGCGCGGCGCAAGCGTGACGCTGCTCGAGAGCGCGCCGAAGGCGTTCCGCGGCGGCAACAGCAGCCATACGCGCAACCTGCGATGCATGCACGATGCGCCCACCGATCTCCTCACCGACGCCTATCCGGAGCAGGAGTATTACGGCGATTTGTGGCGGGTCACGGGCGGCCAGACCGACGAGGCGCTGGCGCGGCTGACCATCCGCGATTCGGCCGCCTGCACCCGGTGGATGAAGGCTTACGGCGTGCGCTTCCAGCCCGCGCTGGGCGGCACGCTGCACCTTGGAAGGACCAATGCATTCTTCCTGGGTGGCGGCAAGGCACTGGTCAACGAGTATTACGCCGCCGCGCAGCGGCTGGGAATCCAGGTCCACTACGATGCCGAAGTGGTGGATCTGGCGATCGATGACGGCGCCTTCGATCATGCGGTCGTCTGCGCCGGCGGCGAGAAGCGAAGGATCGCGGCCAGGGCGCTGGTCGTGGCCTCGGGCGGATTCGAGTCGAACCTGGCGTGGCTCAGGCAGGCGTGGGGGCCCGCGGCGGACAATTTTCTCATCCGGGGAACGCGCTACAACATGGGCAAGGTGCTCAAGGTGCTGATCGACCGCGATGCAGAAAAGATCGGCGATCCGACGCAGTGCCATGCGGTGGCTATCGACGCGCGGGCGCCGAAATTCGACGGCGGAATCGTGACGCGGATCGATTGCGTGTCCCTGGGGATCGTCGTCAACAGGGACGGAGAAAGGTTCTACGACGAGGGAGAGGATTTCTGGCCCAAGCGCTACGCCATATGGGGCCGCCTGGTCGCGCAGCAGCCCGAGCAGATCGCCTACTGCATCATCGACTCCAGGGCCGTCGGCCGGTTCATGCCTTCGGTGTTTCCGCCCTTCGGGGCAGACTCCATCGAAGGCCTCGCCTCGCAGCTGAACCTGCCGGCCGAGCGGGTGATCGAGACGGTGCGCGCCTTCAATCAGGCCGTGCGGCCGGGCAGGTTCGACCACGCCGTTCTGGACGACTGCCGCACCCGGGGGCTCTCACCCGAGAAGACCCACTGGGCCCGGGCGATCGATGCGCCGCCGTATTACGGCTATCCGCTGCGTCCGGGCATCACGTTCACCTATCTCGGCGTCAAGGTGAACGAGCGCGCGAATGTGCTGATGAAAAACGGCTCGCCGAGCAACATCTACGCGGCGGGGGAAATCATGGCCGGCAACATTCTGGGCAAGGGCTATCTGGCCGGCTTCGGCATGACCATCGGCACGGTATTCGGGCGCATTGCCGGACAGGAGGCGGCGATCCATGCACGTCGATGACCCGACGGCCGACGGTGCCAACGACCCGCTGGTCAATGGCGAGCGCATCATGCGCATCTGCAATGCCTGCCGCTATTGCGAAGGCTACTGCGCCGTGTTTCCCGCGATGGAGCGGCGGCTGCAGTTCACCCGCAGCGACCTCAACTACCTCGCGAACCTGTGTCACGACTGCGGCGAGTGCTATTACGCCTGCCAATATTCCCCTCCGCACGAATTCAACGTCAACGTGCCCAAGAGCTTCGCCGAGATCCGTGCCCGGACCTATCGGCAGTACGCATGGCCGGCGCCGCTCGCGGCGATGTTCGCGCGTAACGGCCTCGCGGTGTCGCTGGTGCTCGCCTTGATGCTGGTGCTTGCGCTCTCGGCGGCGACGCTGGTCCTGGGCAAGGATCTGGTCGCGGCGACGCCGGATCCAGCGGGCGACTTCTACCGGTTCATGCCGCACCGGGTGATGGCGGGCGTGTTGGGCGGCGTCTTCCTGTTCGTCGCGCTTGCGCTGGCGATGGGGTTCATCCGGTTCTGGCGCGACATGGGGGAAAGCCTCTCGGAGTTCACGCGGCCCGATGCGCTGCGGCGCGCGCTCGGCGACGTGCTCACGCTGAAATACCTGGACGGGAAAGGGGCAGGCTGCACCTATCCGGACGAGCGCCGTTCGCAGGCCCGGCGCTGGTTTCACCATCTGACGTTCTACGGTTTCGCGTTGTGTTTTGCCGCAACCGTCGTCGGGACGATCTATCACTATGCGTTCGGATGGAAGGCGCCATACGGGTATCTTAGCCTGCCTGTCGTCCTGGGCACGTCGGGGGGCGTCGGGTTGCTGATCGGTCCCGCGGGGTTGCTGTGGCTCAAATTGCGCAGCGATCCGCAAACCAGCGACCCCGGGCAACTCGGGATGGACGTGGCCTTCATCGCGCTGCTGTTTGCGACCAGCCTCTCCGGTCTCGCGCTGCTGGCGCTGCGTGA
The DNA here is from genome assembly GCA_001770425.1 of Betaproteobacteria bacterium RIFCSPLOWO2_02_FULL_65_20. Classification (GTDB taxonomy): domain Bacteria; phylum Pseudomonadota; class Gammaproteobacteria; order Burkholderiales; family SG8-39; genus JACQTO01. The sequence continues at coordinate 4,552 of MEQZ01000176.1, forward strand.
CAGCTCGGTCTGCGGCCTGCTGCTGGTCGTTCATCTGGGCGTGGTCTCGGCGCTGTTCCTGACGCTGCCGTACGGAAAAGCCGTGCACGGCATCTATCGGTCGGCTGCGCTGGTGCGCTGCGCGCTCGAAAAATCGCAGCCGATGCCCGACGCCGGCCTGGACTGATCAAGACTCTGGACTCCACCGCGCCAGTAGCGCGGCCAGTCGGGGCATGGGACTAAACATATAGCGCAGATGACAGATTGCCGACGGCCGCTCCACTGGCCGGCGGCTGCCGGTGGCACCCGCTGCCAGATGGACGCCCCGTGCGCCAAGCGTTCCGCGCCTGCGCCAATCCGGCTGTCATGAGCGTAAGATGGACGTCACCCGCTGCACGCCCCATCACTCCGAGACGAGGTGGCGATGAACCGACTATGGGTTGGGCTGGGATCAGTTCTGGTTCTGATCGCGATCGGCGCCTATTTTTGGCTGCGGCCGGCGCCGCAGCAACTGCCGCCTCCGACCGCGGCAGTGTCACCACCGGTGGTCGCGCCGGTGGAGCCGGCGGTCAAACACCCCGTCCAAGCGCCGCCTGGCGCGACGGGACTACCGCCCTACGAGCAGGCCGACGATTTCGTCAAGGAGCGGATCACCGAGCTGCTCGGCGCCAAGACCGTCAAGAACTACATCCGGATCGATAACTTTGTGCGCCGCGTGGCGGCCACGGTGGACAATCTTTCGCGCTCGCTCGCGCCGCCGAGGATGTGGCCGGTCCGCCCGACGCCCGGGCGTTTCACCGTCGAGGTCGCGGATAACGGGAAGGTCATCGGCGCGAAGAACGCCGCTCGCTACGCGCCGTTCGTCGCGCTGGTCGAATCGGTGGACAGCGCACGCGCGGTTGCACTGTACCAGCTGCTCTACCCGCTGTTCCAGCGCGCCTACGAGCACCTCGGCTACCCGGGAAAGCATTTCAACGACCGCCTGGTCGCGGTGATCGACCTTCTGCTCGAAACGCCCGAACCGCCCGGCCCGCTGAAAGTCGATCTGCCGGAAATCGAGGGCCCGCTCAAGCCGACGCGCCCCTGGGTGCTCTACCGCTTCTCCGACCCCGATCTGGAGGGCCTGTCGAGCGGGCAGAAGATCCTGCTGCGCGTCGGGCGTGAGAGCGAGAAACGGCTGAAGGCGAAGCTCGCTGAGATTCGCAAGCTGATTGCCGCAGAGAAAGTGAGTCGCTGAGACTTGCTGCTCTTGCGGAAATCCAGTCGATCATCGTCGAACGCAAAGACCGCCAAATCGGAAGCTAAAGCCTTGAATATCGGATTCGGTCTTGCGCTCGACTTCTGGAGCGCTGAAAAGCCCTTGAGCCGGCATCTCGACGACTGCGTCGAGTTGCTCA
>MEQZ01000177.1:0-4580 GCA_001770425.1 Betaproteobacteria bacterium RIFCSPLOWO2_02_FULL_65_20
TCCAGGCCCAGCAGGTCGCACAGGTCGTCGACCGCGATGATCGAATCGAAGCGCGGGTTCTCGAGATTGGGGCCAAAGGCGTAGATCGTCTCGTATTCCGGCCCGAAGGCGCGCGCGCCGGCGTACTCGCCGTCCTTCACCGTGGTCCAGTGGTAGCAGGGGTTGGGACAGTAAGGCGCACAGGCGTCGTTTTCGACGATCCAGTCCCGCCTGATGGTTTCCGCCGAGTAGGTTTGGACATCCTTGTACTGCCCGGTATGCCACTGACGGGTCGGCAGGACGCCGGCGGTGTTCAGCATCACCAGAGAGCCGCGGGTGCCGTACTTGCGCTGGTCGGCCCTCCATTCCGGGACCGCAGCAAGCCGCCCGTTGACCAAGCGCTGGGCCTCGCGCAGGGCAGCCTTGTCGGCGATCTGAACCGCCCCGGTCCCATGCACGGCCACCGCTTTCAGGTTCTTCGAGCCCATGACGGCGCCCGCGCCGCCGCGTCCGAAGGCATTGCGCTGGCGTCCCTCGGTCACGATGCAGGCATACTTGATCAGGTTCTCGCCCGCCGGGCCGATCAACGCGACGGAAGTGTTGGCCGGCACCTTCTGCTGGATGAAGTAATCGGCGTCGCCGGTGTTCATTCCCCAGAGCCTGGATGCGTCCTTGAATTCGACCTTGCGGTCCAGCACCACCAGATAGACGGGCTGCTCCGACCTGCCTTTGACGATCAGCACGTCATAGCCGCACTTGGAGAGGTTGTTGCAGAACTGCCCGCTGGAGATGGTGTAGAGGCAGGTCCCCGACTGCGGCGACTTGGTGACGACCACGGACTTCGAGGAGAAGAAAGCGCGGGTGGCATTCAGCGGCCCGGACACGAACATCAGCACGTTCTCCGGTCCCAGCGGATCGGCCTTCGGAGCCACGAGGTCGTGGAGGAGTCGCCCACCGAGACCGCGCCCGCCGATGTACTGGTCGTAGTATTTCTGCGGGACCTCCTGCTCCTGCGTCGTCTTGGTGGTCAGGTCCACCACAAGCGCTTTTCCGTGCATAAACCGTCTCCTTGATTGAAGTCTTGCAGGGAGAAAATCAGTAAGCGGCGAGCATTCCTCCATCAGATTGCCAGCCGGTCTGCAATGGGCGCCGCGCTAGGAGTGGTAGAGATTCAAGTGGGTGCGGCGCTTGCGGGCGACGCCGCTCTGGTGGGCCGCATGCGCCACTTCCTTGGCTACGACCTGCGCCACCTTGCGGTTGAAGACACTGGGGATGATGTAGTCCTCCGACAACTCGTGCTTGCCCACCACGCTGGCGATGGCCTGCGCCGCCGCGAGCTTCATCTCTTCGTTGATGCAGGTGGCGCGGCAGTCGAGGGCACCGCGGAAGATCCCCGGAAAGCACAGTACATTGTTGATCTGGTTCGGGTAGTCGCTGCGGCCGGTGGCGATGATCCGGGCGCAGTCCTGAATGTCCTCGGGCATGATCTCGGGCGTGGGGTTGGCCAGAGCGAAAACCATGGAATCCTTGGCCATGCTCTGCACCGCTTCGCGGGTAACGGTTCCCGGCGCGGATAGCCCCAGCAGCAGGTCGGCTCCCCGCATCGCCTGCAGGACCGTTCCCTTGAATCTTTCGGGGTTGGTGTGGGCGGCGAACCACTCCTTGGCCACGTTCATGTTCGCCTTGCGCCCCTTGTAGACCGCGCCGGTGCGGTCGCAGCCGACGATGTTGGTCACGCCGGCAGCCATCAGTATCTTGCTGCAGGCTACCCCGGCAGCCCCGACGCCGTTGACCACCACCTTCAGATCGGCCATTCTCTTCTTGACGATCTTGAGCGCATTGATCACCGCTGCCAGTACCACCACGGCGGTGCCATGCTGGTCATCATGGAAAACCGGGATGTCGAGGGCCGCCTTGAGGCGCTCCTCGATCTCGAAGCAGCGCGGTGCAGAGATGTCCTCGAGGTTGAAGCCGCCGAATGTCGGCGCCAGCGCGATTACGATGCGGATGATCTCCTCGGTGTCCTTGGTGTTTAGGCAGATGGGGAACGCATCCACTCCACCGAATTCCTTGAACAGCATCGCCTTGCCCTCCATCACCGGCATCGCCGCTTCCGGGCCGATGTCCCCCAGCCCCAGTACCGCCGTGCCGTCGGAGACGACCGCAATGCAGTTCTTCTTGATGGTCAGGACTTGCGCTCTCGACTTGTCCTCGGCAATAGCCATGCAGACGCGAGCTACGCCCGGCGTATAGGCCATCGACAGGTCGGCGCGGGTGCGAAGCGGTATCTTGCCGACGATCTCGATCTTCCCGCCGAGGTGCATCAGGAACGTGCGATCGGACACGTTGACGATACGCACGCCTTCGAGCTGCTTGACGGCCTCAATCACCTCCTGGCCGTGCCGGGTGTCACTGACATTGACGGTAATGTCGCGCTCTACCTGGTCCTTGGTGGCAGAAACCAGGTCGATGGCGCCGATGTCGCCGCCCATGGTACCGATGGTGGAGGTGAGCTTGCCCAGCATGCCGACGCGGTTCTTCACCTGGACACGCAGGGTAATGCTGTAGCTGGGACTCGGGGCGCCGTGAGGCGCAGGAGTTGTTGCGGGCATGGTGGTCATTCCTCTTTGACGAAGTCGTATTTTCCCACGCCCTGTATCAGCAGGAAGCGGCACGGTTTGCCGGACGAGTGGGATACATGGTGCGCCGTTAGAGGTGTTACGGCGGCGGATTCGCCGGCATTCAGTTCGCGGCGCCCGCCCGGCGCGCGTGTTTCGATCAACACTATGCCTTCCAGGCCGTAGTAGTGATCGGTAACCTCGGTGTGATGGTGCCACGGGATGAATTCTCCGGGACCGAGCACGTATTCCCGCACCAGCACATCGGCGCCCTTGGCGATTACTGAAATCTTCTCTACTGGGTAGGGTTGGGCCTGAACTTCGCTCATAATCATTTTCTTGATAGTCGAGCAAGATCTGGAAGCATTGTAAATCAGTCTACGCTTGAATGACCGCATCGGTCGAAATGAGAGAACCAAGGGCTGCGTGGGCGGCTCGATTAAACGGTGTGCCGGCGCTGAAATGAGCCGCCGGTTTTGCACCTGGACGGCTCGCCGTCAGCGTATTAACCGGGACGGGACTCGAGATTCATGTCACGTCGCGGGCCCGCCTGCGCGGCGGATTTGACCTGCCGTACGAAGGCGACAAACCGCGCGACCCACTCATTGCCGCCGACCCCCCGCAGGTGCGCGTACGACGCGAGCACATTCCGGCACACGATGCCGTCGCGCCGGCCGTCGACGCCGTGGCCGCGCCTGACCTCGTAGGCGAACTCGATGTTCCGGTCCAGGTTTTCCAGGCTGGAGTAATGGAATTCGTGGCCGCGCACGTGCGCTGCGGCCGCTTGCGCAAGCTGCGGCCATGGGCTGCGCCCGGTTTCGGTCAGCTCCACGTAGCCGCGACCGACCGGCTTGTCGTGCATCACGATATCGCCCGGTATCGCACCGACCATGCTGCAGGTCCTCCCCCGCCAGGTCATCGTGCGGGCGAGATACATGAGCCCGCCGCACTCCGCGTACACCGGCAGCCCGGCCTCGATCGCATCGCGGATCTGTCCGCGCAGCGCGGCATTCGCTTCGAGCCCGGCCATGAACGACTCCGGGAATCCGCCGCCGATGAACAGTCCGTCGACCTCCGGAAGCTGCCGGTCGCGCAGCGTGTCCAGCGGAACGATATCCGCGCCCGCGGCCTCGAACGCATCGAGGTCATCGGCGTAATAGAAGCCGAACGCCCGGTCCCGGGCCAGCCCGATGCGGACTTTTTGCCTGGCCGTCAGCCTGCAGTTCACGCCCGCAGCCTTGCCCGCAGCGAGCCGCGGGGCACCCGCCGCCACCCGGACGATGCGCTCCAGATCGACCTGGGCGCCGATCGCAGCGCCGATCTCCGCGATCATGGACGAGGCACCGGCAGCCTCGTTGCTCGGCATCAGGCCCAGATGACGCTCGACGATCTGCAGGCGCGCATCGTGATGTACCGCCCCGAGCACCGGCACGTCCGTGTAATGTTCGATGACCGCACGCAGCTTCGCCTCGTGCCGCGCACCGCCGAGATTGTTCAGAATCACGCCAGCGATGTGAATGCCGCGGTCGAACGCCTGATAGCCCAGGATCAACGGGGCGATGCCGCGCGTCATGCCGCGCGCGTCGATGACCAGTACCACCGGCAGGCCCAGGATATGCGCCAGCGCCGCGTTGCTGTTGCTGCCGTCCAGCGCGAGCCCGTCGTACAGCCCCTTGTTGCCCTCGACCAGATTCATTCCGGCCCCGTCGGACCAGCGCCGGAATGTCGAGTTGATCTCCTCACTGTCCATGAGATAGGGATCGAGATTGCGACACGCCCGGCCGCTCGCGCAGGACAGCCACATGGGATCGATGTAGTCCGGCCCCTTCTTGAACGGCTGCACCACGAGGCCGCGCCGCCTGAGCGCCGCGCACAGGCCGATGCTGATGGTGGTCTTGCCCGAGGACTTGTGGGCGGCCGAAATAAGCAGGCGGTGCATGCGTCGCTCCAGGCTCGAGGGCCGCCGCGGCCTCAGGCCTGAGG
>MEQZ01000177.1:4604-9122 GCA_001770425.1 Betaproteobacteria bacterium RIFCSPLOWO2_02_FULL_65_20
CGCGACGGCGACGATAGCCGCGGTGAGTCCCGCTCCGCCCAATCCGAGCAACACCTCCGGCACACTGGGCGTGTAGGGATGGATTTCGCCGTCGAAGAAACTGCTCGATTCGATCATTCCCGGGAACAGGATCTGCGGATACGCCTGGCCGCCGATGAGGGTGACATACATCTGCGCCAGCCCCCCCAGTATCACCAGCACGCAGGCCGCGGTGACGGCGGCGCGCGAGGCTTGCGCTCGCAGCAGCAGTGCGAGCGGCGCGATCCCGCCGATTGCAAGCTGGCCCAACCACAGCAGCGCCGTGTACACGCCGCCGTCGAAAAGAAGAAACCGCGCAACCTCGCGCGAGCGCGCAAGTTCGTATTTGGAATACAGGAACAGCACGGCGAAAAACAGCGAAGCGCCGACGAAAATGCCGAGCAGATTCCTGAGCCGGCGCAACAACTCGCCGGAGACAGGCCGCTCTTCCCAGCCGCAAACTGCAAACAGGATCAGAACGAAGACCGCGGTGCCGTAGGCCGAAGAAAACGCGATGAACATCGGCGCGTACAGCACCGAGTCGTAGACTTCGCGGCCGACATTGAAGCCGAACTCCAGGCCCGTGCCGGTGATCAGCAACAGTTGCCACAGGAAGGCCAGGATGGCGGCCGGCTTGATATAGCGGTTCATGCGCCGCTCGAGCAGGAACCACAAATAGATACCCACACTTGCCATGAAGCCGTCGTAGAGTATGACCCTGAGGGCGAAGAGCGATTGAGAATTCAGACGCGTTATCGCCACGATCATGCGGTCGGAACGGCCCAGATCGAGCATCAGCACTGCGAGGCCGCCGGCCAGCAGCGCCAGCGAGACCAGCGCCGACAGCGGTGCCACGGGCCTGTAGGCGGTCTTGCCGAACACCGAAGCCGCGATGGCAATATTCAGTGCGCCGGTCGCGGCGACGACGAGAAATACCGCGAATACATGCGGCATGCCCCAGACGATCTGGTTGTCCATGCCGGTCACGATATGGCCGTAGTGCTCGATGTAGATATAGGCGACCGCCCCCAGCGCGAGGGGAACAGCGAGCAGCGCCAGCAACTTCCAGTAACGGCGGCCGGTACCACCGAGTTCGCGATAGATTGGGGATTCGGCCATGTCACAGCCCCTGATAGCGCACGCCGGGATTGAGTCTCAGGTCGGCCCGGATCTGCGTGCTGGCGTATTTGGCGACGCGCTGCGCGATCTCGCTCTGAGGATCGTTCAGATCGCCGAAGATCATCGCATTGTGCCCGGCCTTCGCGCAGGCCTCGACGCAGGCGGGCTGCCGGTCGCGATCGACGCGGTGCACGCACAGGGTGCAGCCCTCTGCCGTGCCCTTGCCGCGCGGCACGTCCGGGTTCTGATCGGTGACATCCTCAAACACAATCGAGCGCGCTTTGTAGGGGCAGGCCATCATGCAATAGCGGCAACCGATGCAGATGTGCTTATCGACCAGCACGATGCCGTCGGCGCGCTTGAACGAAGCGCCGGTGGGGCAGACGTCGACGCAGGGCGGATGCTCGCAATGCTGGCACATCACAGGCACCGAATGCGTGCGCCCGCTGCGCCGGTCGTTCAACTCGAGCTTGCGTATCCACTGTGGGTCGGTACGCGGACGGCCGGTGTCCTTGATCCCGTTCTCGGTGGCGCAGGCTTTGACGCAATCGTCGCAGCCGGGAGTGCATATGTTGGTGTCGATCAACAGGCCCCAGCGGACCCGCCTGGACACCGCCTGCTCGGGCGCGCGCGCGGCGGCGATTTCGATCAGCCGGATCCCCGGCGCGAGCATCACCCCGCCCAGGGTGGCTGCGGAGATGGCGAGAAACCCGCGCCGGCTGAGGCGGTCGTTCGCGTCTGCGTTCATGGCTTCGCTCCGGCGGCGCCCTTCGGTTTGGAGGCGTGGCAGCTAAAGCAATCGAGCTTGACGCTCGCATAATCGTGGCAGCTCTGGCAGAAGCCCTTCTCGCCGAGCACGCTGCCGGTCTTGGTGCTCGCATGGCAACTGACGCACTCTTTCAGGCTGTGCTGACGCGTGCGTATGCCCTCGTGTACCGTCAGATCGCGCTGATGCCTGAGCATGTCCGGGTGCTCCCGCCGCATGGTCGCGGTGTCTTCCACGCACTTGCCCGGCTTGTCGATGTCGATGACCGGCTTGGGCACCCGCCCGGAGGCGAACGCGAGAATCGGCAGCAACAGCGCGAGCGGCCATATCGCGCGCGCGATATGGCCGGCAAGTGCTCCGATCCCATTACGCTTCACTTCTCGCTCCTCACTCACCCAGCCCCATCTTGATGTAACCGGTCGGGCACACGTCAGCGCAGATGTGGCAGCCGATGCAGCGGTCGTAGTCGGTATGGACGTAGCGACCCATGGTCGCCTGCGCCTTGGGCACCTTCTTCACCGCGATCTGCGGGCAGTACACCACGCAGTTGTCGCATTCGAAACACTGCCCGCAACTCATGCAGCGCTTGGCCTCTGCCTGCGCCTTCGCTTCGGCCAGCGCCACGATGCGCTCGTCGAAGTTGCCCAGCGCGGTCTCCTTGTTCAGCGTGATCGTGTCGCGTCTGTAGCGCGGCGCGCTGGGAAAGTGGCCGAGGAACAGTTCCTCGTGCGGGATCACGTGCCGGTCGGAGCGGTTGTCGTAGTTGTGCACGGCGGCGCTGGAACTGTCCGTGCCCCGCAGCGGTTCAAGCGCGTCGTCCACCTTCAGGCCCCGCTCGACCATCTTGCGCACCATGTCGAAATGATGAACGTCGATCTTGGGACGCTTCTCCAGCACCTCGTTGCGCAGGAACCGGTCTATCCCGTCGGCGGCGATCGAGCCGTGGCCGATCGCCGTGGTCAGCAGGTTCGGACGCACGATATCGCCGCCGACGAATATGCCGGGCTTGCCCGACACCTGATAGTTCTTGTCCGCGGCGACCGCGCCCTTGCCGTCGTTGAATTCCTCCAGGCCGGTGAAGTCCACCGACTGGCCGATGGCGGAGACGAACAGGTCGCCCGGTATGTCTTCCTCGGTGCCCGGGACGGGCTTGACTTCGAGCCTGCCGCCGACCAGTTTCGCTTCGCACTGCGCCACGCGCAGCGCCGTGGCGCGGCCGTCGGCGCCGCACACCACCCCGACCGGGGTCAGGCCGCCGCGCATGGTGATGCCTTCGGCCGTGGCCTGCTCGACCTCGTGCTTGTTCGCCTGCATCCTGTCGATCCCGAACACCGAGGTGAGCACGACCTCCGCGCCCTGCCTGGCCGAAACCTCGGCGACGTCGTGCGCCATGTAGCTGGCGATGGCGCGCTCGGGGCGGTCCGCCTCGTGGGCGTGCACGATGTGGCCGAGGCGCCGCGCGACGGTGACGACGTCGATCGAGGTGTCGCCGCCGCCGACAACAACGACGCGCTTGCCGACGTGGCGCATGCGGCCGTCGTTGAACGCCTGCAGAAACGCGGTGGCGGTGACCACGTTCGGCGCCGCATTGCCGGCGCAGGGAAGCGGCCGCCCCGACTGCGCGCCCAGGCCGAGGAACATCGCGTCGAACTCGGCGCGGATCTGCTCCATGGCGACATCGGTGCCGACGCGGCATTTCAGCCGTGTCTTCACGCCGAGATCGAGGATGCGCTGGATTTCCGCGTCGAGGATAGTGCGCGGCGTGCGGAAACCCGGAATGCCGTAGCGCATCATGCCGCCCAGTTCCGCGTGTTCGTCGAAAACCGTGACCTCGTGGCCCTTGCGCGCAAGCTGGTAGGCGCAGGACAGGCCTGCCGGCCCGCCGCCGATCACCGCCACGGTCTTGCCGCTATGCACCGCCGGCTTGTCGTAGGCGAAATTCATCGCGATCGCGGTGTCGCCGAGGAAGTGTTCCACCGAGTTGATGCCGACGAAATCATCGACCTCGTTGCGGTTGCATCCGGATTCGCACGGCGCCGGGCACACCCGCCCCATCACCGAAGGGAACGGGTTGGCGCCGGCGAGGCGGCGAAACGCGTACTCCTGCCAGCCCAGCCCGCCCGGCGGCTTTTCGATGCCGCGCACGATGTTCAGGTAGCCGCGGATATCCTCGCCCGAGGGGCAGCTTCCCTGGCAAGGCGGCGTCGCCTGGATGTAGGTCGGGCACTTGTGCGAGTGGTCCGCATCGAAAATCTGTTCCTGCCAGCGCTTCCACTTCCCGTCGCCGTCCTTGTAGCGGCGAAACGTGATCTTGGCGCTGGCTTGTTCGGTGGTGCTCGACACTGATGATGCTCCGGTGCGTTAATCGGGTCTATGCCGGCTCGTTCGCCGGCCGGTGTACGCCGCGCCGCATCTACACCTCCAGCCCCATCTTGATGTAGCCGCTGGGACACACGTCCATGCAGATATGGCAGCCGATGCAGCGGTCGTAATCCGTATACACATAGCGGCCGGTGGTCGCCTGCGCCTTGGGCACCTTTTTCACCGCCGCCTGCGGGCAATAGACGATGCAGTTGTCGCACTCGAAGCACTGGCCGCAGCTCATGCAGCGCGTG
>MEQZ01000178.1:0-30727 GCA_001770425.1 Betaproteobacteria bacterium RIFCSPLOWO2_02_FULL_65_20
GAGATTCTCGGCCATCTCGTCACGGCGAGATTCTCGGCCATCTCGTCACGGCGGGTCCGGTGTCGCTCGCCGCCACCAAGGACCTCATACGCGCCGTGGCGCGCAAGCCCCTCGACGCCAAGCTGATCGCGGACACGGCGACGCGCATTGCGAAGGCGCGTGCATCCGACGAGGGCAGGGAAGGGGTGCGTTCGTTTCTCGAAAAGCGGAAGCCTGCTTGGCATCCGGAAACGAAGCCGTCCGCAGCGGGCAAGGCCAAGCGAGCACGCTGAACGTCGTGCCGACCGGGTTAGAGATGGAGACAACATGAGCGTACGACTCGCCGGCGAGCGGCAGCCCGGGCTGCCGCACAGCGTGCGCATCGTCGAGGTGGGGCCGCGCGATGGACTGCAGAACGAGGCGCGCACGGTGCCCACCGCGGTGAAGATCGCGCTCATCGACCGGCTTGCCGATGCCGGGCTGAGCGCGATCGAGGCCACGGCCTTCGTATCGCCGAAATGGGTGCCGCAGATGGCCGACAACGCGCAGGTGATGGCCGGCATCCGCAGGAAGCCCGGCGTCGCCTATCCGGTGCTGGTGCCCAATCTGCAGGGTTTCGAAGCCGCCGTGGCCGCGCGCGCAGACGAAATCGCCGTGTTCGGCGCCGCCTCCGAATCCTTCAGCCGCAGGAACATCAACTGCTCGATCGAGGAGAGCCTGGCGCGGTTCGAACCGGTCGCGGCGGCGGCCAGAGCCAGAAACATCCGCGTTCGCGGCTATATCTCCTGCGTCGCCGGCTGCCCCTACGAGGGCGACGTGGCGCCGGCGGCGGTAGCCTCGGTCGCGGAGAAGCTGTACGCCATGGGCTGCTACGAGATTTCGCTTGGCGACACCATCGGCGTCGGCACGCCGGGCGCGATCCAGGCGATGCTGCGCGCCGTGGCCGAACGGGTTCCGCTTGACCGGCTCGCGGTTCACCTGCACGACACTTACGGGCAAGCGCTCGCGAACATCTACGCCGCGCTCGAACTCGGGGTCACGGTCGTGGACAGTTCGGTAGCGGGGCTGGGCGGATGTCCGTACGCGAAAGGCGCAAGCGGGAACGTGGCCACCGAGGATGTGGTGTACCTGCTGAACGGCCTGGGGATCAAGACCGGCGTCGACCTGGAGCAACTCGCGGCCGTCGGGCGGACCATCTGCGCCGAGCTGGGGCGCACCCCCGCCTCCCGGGTCGCCCAGGCGCTCGCCGCGAAAGCCGGCGCATGAAGCCGGCCGCAGCAGCGCTCGACGACGGTGTTCCTTCGCCGTGCATCGACGTCTGCAAAATGAACGGCGACACCGGGTACTGCGAAGGCTGCCTGCGCACCATAGGCGAGATCGCCGGATGGTCGACGTACTCCGACTGCCAGAAGCGCGCCGTGCTCGAACGGCTGCCGGCGCGGCAGACGCCGTGTTGAAGCTGCCCGCCTCGATCCGGGTGCTTGAGCGCGGCTGGCTGTCCAGCAACAACGTCGTGCTGACCGGCCCCGAGGATACGGTGCTGGTGGACTCGGGCTATCTGACGCATGCCACGCAGACGCTCGCGCTGGTCGAGCACGCGCTGGCCGATCGAGGCGGGCGCACGCTCGACCGGCTGGTGAACACGCATTGCCATTCTGACCACATGGGGGGCAACGCGGCACTGCAGCGGCGCTACGGCTGCCATACCAGCGTGCCCGCCGGCGAGGCGCCGCTGATCGAGCGCTGGGACGAGGATGCGCTGCTGCTGTCCTATGCCGACCAGCGCGCCGAGCGTTTCCGGGTCGATGCGACCCTCGCGGCCGGGGACCGGCTGCGCATGGGCGGGATCGACTGGGTTGCGATCGCCGCACCCGGCCACGACACCCACGCGCTCATGTTCCATTCCCCGGAGGAACGCATTCTCATTTCCGGGGATGCGCTCTGGGAAGACGGCTTCGGCGTGCTGTTCCCGCAGCTTTTCGGCCGCGAAGCCACGTTTGCCGAGACGCGCCGCACGCTCGACTCGATCGCCGCGCTGGACGTACGATGCGTGATCCCGGGCCACGGTGCGCCGTTCGAGGAAGTCGACGCCGCACTGGAGCGCGCCTACTCGCGCCTGCACGCCTTCGAGGAGGATCCGGCGCGGCTGGCGCGCCATGCGGCGAGGGTGATGCTCACCTTTGCGCTGCTCGAGAAGCAGCGGCTGCCGCTCGCCTCGCTGACCGATTACGTCGCGCAGACGCGCGTTCTGCGCGACATCAACCAGCGTTTCTTCGCCATGACCCCACAGCACTTCGCCGAGTGGATCGTGCACGAACTGGAGCGCGTGCGCGCGGCGAAGCGGGAAGACGGCGATCTCGTGCCGCTGGTGACCGCCTGAGAGCGCCTAATCATTAGCGTCGATGCGACTACCCCTGTGTGGACGGTGAGCTTTCACCCCGGCTCGGACAAATCATCAACTTCAACTTCATACCGGGTGAGCCCTTGCGTGGGCTGCAAACGCATTTCCGGATAGCGGACGGCTATCGGGCGCAGTTCGATCTGCAGCAGACGGTCGCGAATGACAAAACTACGGTTCAGACTTCGGCTACGGCAGCCAGTCCTGTCATTTCGACATGCGTCATGGTGAAATTCCTGGCGCTATTGCCACTGCGGCGTCGAGCACTGTCTTTCGACTGCAACCAAGCCTATTTCAGTCGAATCTCTACGCGCCGATTTCTTTCTTCAGATACGCCTTTCCGGGTCGGCACAAGCGGATCGCGGCTGCCGCGACCAACTATAGAAGTGCGCGTGGTATCAATCCCCCTGGCTCTGAGGATAGCTACTACACTCATTGCGCGTTGACGCGAAAGATCGTCGTTCAAAGCATTGCTCCCGACCTCATCGGCATGACCAATCACAGTAAATTCAGAGGCCGGCAGTTCTTTCAGGTCGACCAATACTCTTACAATGATCGGCAAGAACCTTTCTGATTCTGGCGTTAGTCTTGTCCCTCCGGAATTGAAGAACACCGTATAAGATCTAGGCCTTGCTGGAAGCGCGTCAAACAACTCGCTGTAGCGGGTCTTAACAGCAGCCTCATCCGTCTGTGCGGAACCAATCCGATTCTCAGTAACTGTCGCGACGCTGTAAGGGCGGTCGAGCACGGAGGTCGCTCCAGTCTTCGACTGCACGACGATGCCACTGGGCGAACCGTCCTGTTGAGGCAACAATGTTATCCGCTCAACAGGACGTGTCGCATAATAAAGCGCCACCAGAATAGCGCCTGCGAGTAGGCATACGCTTGCCAGCCGCCTGGTTCCCACCTAGTTCTTACCAGGTACCTCAACAATGAACTCCGTACCGCGAATGCCGATTGTCGCATTGTCGGTCATGACCTTGATTGATTGAGGATTCGCTTTGCCAATCAGCCCGGTGACATATCGCAGCGTACCCTTCAATATTGAGGTCTCCACTTTCCCCTCTCTGGTGACGGGATCGTACGAGTACCTGTCGATTACCATTGTTGAATTCGGACCCATGCCAAGCAACGTTTCATCGCTCATGCTGATGCCAACACTACCATTGCTTTGCACAACCAAGCGGTCGCGTTCCTGAACGGGATCGCCGACCTTTGCTTCCAGTTTGCTGCTGCCACGCTCAATCAGCACTTGCCCTCGGACAGTCTTGACTATTCCTGATTCGTTAGCGAAACCAAGTCCCGCAAAACCCAAGAGGGCAGCGCAAGAAAGAATAACGACGATTGTTTGCTTCATCGAGTTGCCCTCTTCCAGTCTTCAGCGCTGCTTGATAGATACACCGTGCTTGATTAGAACATAGGGCCCAAAACCCAGGAAAGGGATTAATTCACATCGAGCCGGACTTCGACGGGCCCGGGAGACGCGTAAGTCAGAGCGGAACGCGCAGACCGCCGCTGCAATGGTATCAATTTGCAGGATATTTGATACGGCCAGGCACCTCGCTCTGAAAAGTTTTATCAGGGCGAGCGCTGCAAGGTCTCGATTTGACCGGCAGCGAATTTCAACCTTGCGCCTGCGAATCGGCGCGCAGCGCCCTCCAGCGGTAGCTCCGGTCGCCGATGCCCAGTTGGCCGGTGATCCGACCTGAAGAGACGTAGCCGTTGAAGCGCAGCGTGCGTTGGCCGTCCTGCACCCGGAACGACAGAAATTCGCCGCGCAGCAACGCGCGCTCGATGGGCAGGCTGCGGCCGCCGATGACCGCGGTGCCGGACACCTCCTGGAATTTCTGCCGCAGCTCGAAACGCGCATCGCGGGCGCCGGGCGAAAGCCTCGAGCGCCACGCGCCCTCCACCTTTGCAGGCACGATATACAGCCGGATGGTGCTTGATTTCTTCACTTCGACCGGTTTGTCCGGCACCGGCACCGTAGTCTCGGCGTCGGCACGCCAGTCGCCAAAGCCCCAGTCGTGCGAGACGATGCGCGTGCCGGCTTTCAGCGCGAGCAGCCGCGGCCGCAATGCGAGGTTGTATTCGGGCAACAGGTACATGGTCACCACCGACGCTGCGCCCAGATCGGTCTTGAAGATATCCTGCTCGACAAAACTCACATGGTCGCTGACGCCGGCCCTGGCGGCGTTCTCGGTCGCCAGCTTCACCAGCCGCGGATCGTAGTCGACGCCCAGGCCCCGCGCGCCGTACCGCCTGGCCGCCTCAATGACGATGCGGCCGTCGCCCGAACCCAGGTCCATGACGAAATCGCTGGCGCGCACCCCCGCCATCTCCAGCATGGTCTCGACGACGACCATGCCCGACTGCACATAGGGCGTTTCCTCCGTGATGGCGGGTGGCTCTTCCCCTCCCGCTGCTGCGGCGATGGACAGCAGGCCGCAGAACGCGGTCAGCAGCAGGCGCGGACGAAAACCATCGGGCACGAGGAAATTCACGGATGCTCCATTTCATCGACGCGGATGCGGTTCATATGATCCCTCCGGCGCGCAGTGATTCGATCTCTGCGTCGCCGTAACCGGCTTCCCGCAGCACTTCCGCGCTGTGCTCGCCCGGTTGCGGCGCGGATCGCTCGATGGCGAATTCGAAGTCCGAGAATTTCACCGGCAGCGCGAAACGCGGCGCGCCGTTTTCCTCAACCACCATGCCGCGGGCACGAAACTGCTCGTCCGCGAGCGCCTCCTCGATGGTGAGCGCGGGCGATACGCAGGCGTCCAGGTGCGCCAGCTTCTGCGTCCAGTGGGACTGGGTCTGAGAGGCGAAGATGGCGGCGAGCCTTTGCTTGACCGGCATCCCATGGCTGCCGAAAACGGTGTGCTGCGATTTGAGCTCCGGGCATCCGAGCGCATCGCACAGCGCGTGCCAGAACTTGGGCTCCAGGGCTCCCACCGCCATGGTGCGTCCGTCGCTGGTCGCATACACGTTGTAGCAGGGCAATCCGCCCGAGAGCCGCTGCGAGGCGCGCGCCGGGGGATGGCCCTGTTCGAGCAACGCCACCAGCGGCACCACCGCGTGTGCGAGGACCGCGTCCGTCATCGCCACGTCGACGTAACGCCCTTGGCCGTGCGCTCGCGCGTCCACCAGCGCGGCGAGTATGCCCATGACGGCGGTAAGCGTGCCGCCGAGCAGGTCGGCGATCTGGAAATTCGGCACCACCGGCTGGCCGTCGCCCGGGCCGATCTGGTCCAGCACGCCGGCATAGCCGATATAGTTGATGTCGTGGCCGGCTCGCATCGCGTACGGCCCGTTCTGGCCGTAACCGGTGATAGCACAGTAGACGATGCGCGGGTTGACCGCCGCCACCGCATCGTAGTCGACGCCGAGCTTCTTCACGACCCCGGGGCGGAAGCCTTCGACGATGATATCGGCGCGCTTGGCCAGTCGCAGGAAGACCTCCCGGCCGCCGGCCTGCTTCAGGTCCAGCCGCAGTCCACGCTTGTTCCGGTTGAGGACGCGGAAGTACTCGCTCATGCCCCCGCTGCCGGCACCCATCAGCGTGCGCGCGTAGTCGCCCGCACCCGTATCCTCGATCTTGATCACGTCGGCGCCCATGTCGGCCAGATGCATGGTCGCCAGGGGGCCGGGGAGCAGCCGCGTGAGATCGAGGACTCGAATTCCGTGGAGTGGTTTTTCTCGCATGGTTGTCCGTGAGCGGGTCCGGCGGTGCGTCGAGGGCAAGATGCCGCGCCAGGCGACGAGCCCACAGCCGCTTGGGCGTCAGTCGTACTTCTTCGCGTCCTCGATGACCTTGCCGTCGTTCGGCAGTTCGCCGGGCTTGCGCAACACGACTTCGCCGCGCAGCTTGGTCACGTCGCGCAGGCTTTCGGCGATTGCCTGCACGAGCCCGGCCGGTGTTCCCTCCCTCACTTCGCAGTGCAGGGTCATGCGGTCCTGGCCGCCGGGGTTGTCGACGATGAGGCGCGCCTTGAGGATTTCCTTGTGCCGCTTCACGACGTCGGCGACCTGCGACGGATGCACGAACATCCCCTTTACTTTCATGGTCTGATCGGCGCGTCCCAGCCAGCCGCGGATGCGCATGTTGGTGCGTCCGCAGGGGCTGATGCCAGGCAGCACCGCCGACAGATCGCCGGTCGCGAAACGCACCAGGGGATAATCGCTGTTGAGCGTGGTCACGACGACTTCCCCGACCTCGCCCTCTGCCACCGGGTCGCCGGTACCGGGCCGCAGAATCTCGACGATGAGTTCCTCGTCTATGATCATGCCCTCGAGCGCTTCGCTCTCGTAGGCGATATTGCCCAGGTCCGCGCTGGCGTAGATCTGCTGGACCCTGGGAACGCCGTGCTCGCGCAGCCACTTCCTGAGCGACGGCGGCAACGCCTCGGCGCCGACCACGGCCCTCTCCACGCTCGAGATGTCGGCACCGGTCTCGGCCGCCTTCTCGAGGATGATCTTGAGGAATGACGGGGTGCCGACATACGCTGAGGGTCTGAGTTCAGCCATGCACTGGACCTGTATCTCGGTCTGGCCGGTTCCCGCCGGAATCACCGCGCAGCCCAGCGCGAGCGCCCCGCCCTCCATCATCGATGCGGCGGGCGTGAAATGGTAGGAAAAGCAGTTCTGCACGATATCGCCCGCGCGTATGCCGGCGGCGTACATCGGCCGCGCCATGCGCCACCAGTCCTTGCGCACGCCCTCCGGATCGTAGATCGGGCCCGGAGAGATGAAAAGTCTCGCGAGCCGCCCGGGCGCGGTCGCCGCGAGGCCCCCGAAAGGCGGCGCGGCGAGCTGCAGCGCCTTCAACTCCGACTTGCGGGTGACCGGAAGCTGCGCCAGGGCATTGCGCGAAGTGATGTCGCGGGGATCTACGCCGGCGAGAATCGTCGCGTATGCGGGCGCATTCCTCTTCGCGTGCGCCAGCTGCCCGGGCAGCGCCGCCATGAGCGCGCGTTCGCGCTCCTGCGGATCGCGGGTCTCCAGCGCGTCGTAGTACTCCGGCATGTCGGGACGACCCGCGCTTCAGGACAGCCAGCGCTTGCGCCGGCGGTAGAACTTGGTGTCGCGAAAGCTCTTGCGGCCGGCCGTCGACAGCCCCAGATAGAACTCCTTGACGTCCTCGTTCTCGCGCAGGCTCGCGGCCTCGCCGTCCATCACCACGCGGCCGTTCTCGAGAATGTAGCCGTAGTCCGCGTAGCGCAGTGCGACCATGGTGTTCTGTTCGGCGAGCAGGAACGACACGCCTTCCTTCTGATTGAGGTCCCTGACGATCTCGAAAATCTCCTCGACCAGCTGCGGCGCGAGGCCCATGGAGGGCTCGTCGAGCAGGATCATGCTCGGCTGCGCCATGAGCGCCCGGCCGAGCGCAGTCATCTGCTGCTCGCCCCCGGAGGTGTAGCCGGACTGGCTGTTGCGGCGTTCCTTCAGGCGTGGAAAGTAGCTGTAGACCTTGTCCAGGTCATGCCTGAGTTCGGCACGACCGATCTTGCGCGTGAACGCGCCCGTGAGCAGGTTCTCCTCGACCGTCAGATGCTGGAAGCAATGCCGCCCTTCCATCACCTGGCACACGCCCAGGCGCACCAGTTCGTTGCAGGTAAGCCGGTCCACGCGCCTGCCTTCGAACTCGATCGAGCCCTTGGTCACCTCGCCGCGCTCGGCACGCAGCAGGTTCGAAATGGCCTTGAGCGTGGTCGACTTGCCGGCGCCGTTGGCCCCCAGCAGCGCCACGATCTTGCCCTTTTCGACCGAAATCGAAACACCCTTCAGCACCAGGATCACGTGATCGTAGATGACCTCGATGTTCTGGACCGAGAGGTATGCGCGTTGAGTGTCAGGCTTCGGGACAGCGGACATGACGGATCGAACAGCTCCTGGCGAAAGAACCGCCGGGTCGAAGGCGGTGGGCCTCCCGGCCCACCGCTTGACCCTGCGACTGAAGGTAGCGCGTCGGCGTCCGCCTTTAGGACTCTTTCGAACAGTCGCGCGGGGTGATGCCCTTCTCCTTCGCGTACGCCGCGGCCGACTGCTCGATCATGGGACGCACGATCGACTGGTCTGAGGCAATCCAGTCCGTGATCACGTTCCACTTCTTGCCGTTCCACTGCAGGAACTTGACCGCGCCGCCGCCTTCATGGTCCATGCAGGAAACCTTGAGCGCCTGCATCAGTCCGACGGCACCGAGCTGCTTCAGGCGCGCATCGTTGATGTTCAGATTCTCGATGCCCCAGCGCATCTGTTCGCCGGTGATCGGCTTCTTGCCGTACTTGCCCTGCGCCGTGCGTATGGCCTCGGCGGTGATGATCCCGGCGACCACGCCGCGCGTATGGTAGATCGACCCGATCCGCGAATCGTCCTCCATCTCGCCCTTGCCGTTCTTGTAGACCTGTTTGAGGATTTCCTGCATCACCGGAAAGTTCGTGCCCGGAAGGTTGAAGCCCGCGGCGATATAGCCCTTGGCCGCGTCGCCCGCAGGAATGACGTCCTCTTCGGCGCCCGACCACCACACGCCGACGATCTTGTTGCGCGGAAAACCGGCCCTGGCGGCGGCCTTGAGCGCGGTGGGATTCATCACACCCCAGCCGCGCAGGATCACCCAGTCGGGCTTGATCTGGCGCACCTGCAGCCACTGCGCCTGCTGCTCGTTGCCAGGATGCGGCACGGCTATATGCGTCACCGTGAAGCCGTACTTCTTCGCCTGGACGTCGAGCACCGGAATGGTCTCCTTGCCGTAGGCCGAGTCGTGATAGATGTTCACGATCTTCTTGCCTTTGAGCTTGTCCATCCCGCCTTCTTTCGTGCCGATGAACTTGATCTTGGCCGTGTTCTGGCTCCAATAAGTCGTGATCAGCGGAAACACATAGGGGAACACACGCCCGTCGGCGGCGTCGGTGCGTCCGTAACCCATCGATATCAGCGGTATCTTGTCCGCCGTCCCCTTCTCGATCAGCGAGTAGGTGATGCCTGTGGACAGCGGGTGGACGACCGTGGCGCCGGTCGGGCCCTTCTTCTTGCTGCGCTCGTAGCACTCGACCCCGCGGGCGTTGTTGTATTCGGTCTCGCATTTCTCCCAGGTGAGCTTGACGCCGTTGATGCCGCCGTCGCGCGTATTGAGCATCTGGAAGTAGTCGATCACGCCGCCGAAGAAGCCTGAGCCGCCGGGGGCGTAAGGTCCCACCCAGTAGCCGTTCGCCGGGATGAACTGCTCGTTCTGGGCGAACGACGGTCCGGACGCAAGCGCCAGCATCGCCGCGCCGGCCAATGCCCCCAATGCCATCTGTCTGGTTCGTTTCAACATTGTCCTAGCTCCTCAGTGATGACTTCCCATGAATCGCGGGGCTTATAACCCTCACTCGACCTACTATACCGAAATCGTCCCCGAAAGCAAAAAAAGACGCCCCCAAGTCCGCTAGTCAATGGGGGAATGGCCAAAGCCGGAGCTTTTCCTTGCCGATCTGCCATAAGCGCGCCAGGCCGAGCGGCTCCACGATCAGGAAGAATATGATCAGTCCGCCGAAAATGATCAGTTCCAGGTTCGACAGCATGGCATGATCCAGTTCGACGCCGAAAGTATGCCTGATCCAGCCCGAGACCAGGTTGAGGAAGATCGGCAGCAGGGTGATGAACCCGGCGCCCAGGAACGACCCGAGGATCGAGCCCACGCCGCCGACGATGACCATGAACAGGATGCGGAACGAAATGTCGAGGTTGAAGGCCTCGGGCTCGACCGTGCCGAGGTAGCAGAACGCGTACAGCGCCCCGGCTACCCCGCAGTAGAACGAGCTGATCGCAAAGGCGAGCAGCTTGGTGCGCATCATGCGGATACCGATCACTTCCGCCGCCACGTCCATGTCGCGCACCGCCATGAAGGCGCGCCCGGTCTGGCTGCGCATCAGATTCTTTGCCAGCAGCGCCATGACCGCGACCACACTCAAGGTGAGCAGGTACTTGCTGGCCGGCGTGACGACGGCATAGCCGAGGATCACGATCTTCTGCGCGGTGATCACGCCGGAGGTGCTGTAGTTGGTAAACCAGCCGATGCGCTGCAGCGCCCACAACACGAAAAACTGGCAAGCGAGCGTCGCGACCGCCAGATAGAAGCCCTTGATGCGCAGGCTGGGCAACCCGAACACCATCCCCACCGCTGCGGCGCACAGGCCGGCGAGCGCGAACGACCCGAGGATCGGCATCCAGGGCATGCGCAGTTCGAAGTTGTAAGCCATGAATGCGCCGACCGCCATGAAGGCCGCCGTTCCGAGCGAGAGCTGGCCCGCGTAGCCGGTCAGGATGTTCAGGCCGATGGTGGCCAGCGAGGCGACCAGAAACGGGGTGAGAATCGCGGAAAGCCAATACTGATTGCCCACCAGCGGCACCACCAGGAAGGCCACGGCCAGCAGGATCGCGAAGGCGATGCGGTCCTGCCGGATCGGAAAGATCTGCTGGTCCTCGACGTAGGTCGCCTTGAACTGGCCCGCTTCGCGATAAAGCATGTTCCCCCCGCCCCTAGGCCGACCGAGCCGGCACCGGTGGCTCGCTTTGCCTTTCATGATCTCCCGATTTCGGGAAGTTGCGAAGTTGCAACTTCCCGAAATCGGGAGACGTATCTAGACCCAGAATCTTCGCCTGATGTGTCAGCACTCGAGTCATAAGAGACTAAACCCGATCGATGTGCTTCTCGCCGAACAGGCCTTCCGGCCGCACCAGCAGAAACAGCAGCGCCAGCACGTAAGGGAACCAGGATTCCAGTCCGCCGCCGACGAACGGCCCGAGATAGACTTCCGCGAGCTTCTCCGAGGCGCCGATGATCAGCCCGCCGACGATCGCGCCGGCCACCGACTCGAATCCGCCGAGAATCAGCACCGGCAGCGCCTTCAGCGCGATAAAGGTCAGCGCGTACTGCACGCCGTTTCGCGCGCCCCACATGAGGCCCGCCACGAGCGCCACGAAACCTGCCACCGCCCAGACGATGGCCCAGATCTGGCGCAGCGGAATGCCGACTGCGAGCGCTGCCTGGTGGTCGTCGGCGACCGCGCGCAGCGCGCGGCCGATGCGCGTCTTCTGGAAGAACAGCGCGAGCACTGCCACCAGGATCCCGGCCACCAACGCAGCGAACAGGTCGAACTGGCTGATGTTGATGTTCGCCGACTCCGAGAGCCACTGCATCGGCTCGTCCGGGATGCCGAGTTCCAGTCCGTGCGGCTGCGAGCCCCAGATGAGTTGCGACAGGCCTTCCAGCACGAACGTGAGCCCGATCGTCGCCATGAACAGGGTGATCGGCGGCTGATTCACCAGCGGCCGCAGTACCGCGCGCTCGATCGCGATGCCCAGGCCGATCATCACCGCGAGCGTTGCCAGCAGCGCGATCCAGAAGTTCATGCCGCGCTCCACCAGGCTGACGAAAGTCAGCGCGGCGAAGAACACCATGGCGCCCTGGGCGAAGTTGAACACCCCTGAGGCCTTGTAGATCAGCACGAACCCGAGCGCCACCAGCGCATACATCACGCCGGCGAGCAGGCCGCCGGCGAGCACCTCGAGGAAGAATTGCCAGTTCATGCGTTTCCGGGCCGGTTCGAATTCAATGCGCTACGCCGAGATAGGCGTCGATCACCGCCTGGTCGCTGCGCACCTCGTCGGGCTTGCCGTCGGCGATCTTGCGGCCGTAGTCGAGCACCACCACCCGGTCGGACAGGTCCATCACCACGCCCATGTCGTGCTCGATCAGGACGATGGTGGTGCCGAACTGATCGTTCACGTCGAGGATGAAGCGGCACATGTCCTGCTTTTCCTCGGTGTTCATTCCGGCCATGGGTTCATCGAGCAGGAACAACTCGGGCTCCGCGGCAAGCGCGCGCCCGAGTTCCACGCGCTTCTGCAGACCGTAGGGCAGCCGCCCCACCGGCGTCTTGCGGATGTGCTGAATCTCGAGAAAATCGATCACCTCCTCCACCTTGCGGCGGTGCGCCATCTCCTCGCGCTTGGCCGCTCCCACCCACAGCGCCTGCTGCAGGAAGTTGGTCCGCATTTTCAGGTTGCGGCCGGTCATGATGTTGTCCAGCACGGTCATACCGCGGAACAACGCGATGTTCTGGAACGTGCGCGCGACGCCCTGCGAGGCGGCATGATGGGGGTCGACATGGTGGCGCGTCTCTCCCTTGAACGTGACCGTGCCGACCTGGGGATGGTAGACGCCGTTGACGACGTTCAGCATCGAGCTCTTGCCGGCGCCGTTGGGCCCGATGATGGCGCGGATTTCGTGCTCGCGCACGTCGAAGGAAACGTTCTGCAGCGCCCTTACGCCGCCGAACGAAAGCGAAATGTCTTCGACCACCAGGATCGGTTCGCCGATGTTCCTTCCGCTCATACCTTGCCCATGACCCTGTTCAGGCCGCCCTCTTTCCCGCGGCGGCATCGAAGACCTTCACGTCCATGATGCGCAGGTCGGCACTGATCATCCCGGTGCGCCCGTCTTCGAACTTGACCTGCGTCTCGATGAACTGCGAGGGCTTGCTCGAATAAAGCGCTTCGATCAGCACGCCGTATTTCTGCGCGATGAAGCCGCGGCGCACCTTGCGCGTGCGCGTCAGCTCGTCGTCGTCCGGATCGAGCTCCTTATGCAGGATCAGGAACCGGCGCACCTGCGAATGACTCAGGACGGGGTCGAGCGCCAGCTCGGCGTTGCAGCGTTCCACGCATTCGAGCACGAGGTTGTATACCTCGGTCTTCTGCGCCAGGTCGGTGTAGCCTGAATAGGCGATGTTGCGCCGTTCCGCCCAGTCGCCGACCGCGCCCATGTCGATGTTGACGAACGCGCACACCGTGTCGCGCGCGTGGCCGAACGCCACCGCCTCCCGGATGTAGGAGAAGAACTTGAGCTTGTTCTCGATGTAGTTGGGCGCAAACATGGCGCCGTTGGCGAGCTTGCCCACGTCCTTGGCCCGGTCGATGATCTTCAGGTGTCCCTCCGGGTCGAAGAAACCGGCATCGCCGGTGTGAAAATAGCCCTGATCGTCGATCGACTCCGCAGTGGCATCGGGCCGCTTGTAATATTCCTTGAGCATGACCTGCCCGCGCACCAGCACTTCGCCGTTGTCGGCGATCCGCACTTCCACGCCCGGCGCGGGCGGGCCGACCGTATCGAACTTGATCTGGCCGTCGGGCTGCAGGCAGACCGCGGCACAGGTCTCGGTCGAGCCGTAGAGCTGCTTCAGGTTGACCGCGATCGAGCGGTAGAAGCGGAACAGATCCGGGCCTATGGCCGCGCCGGCGGTGTACGCGACCCGGATGCGGCTCATGCCCAGAACGTTGCGCAAGGGTCCGTACACGAACAGGTTGCCCAGTGCATAAAGCAGCCGGTCGGCCGCCGTCACCCCGGGACTGCGGTCGAGGATCTCGGCGCCGCAGCGCTTCGCTACATCCGTGAAATAACGGAACATCCAGCGCTTGATCGCACCCGCGTCCTCCATGCGGATCATCACCTGGGTGAGCAGGTTCTCGAATACCCGCGGCGGCGCAAAGTAATACGTCGGTCCGATCTCGCGCAGGTCGGTCATCACCGTGTCGCCGGATTCAGGGCAGTTGATGGTAAAGCCGGCATAGATCGCCTGGGCGTAGGAGAACAGGTGATCGCCCACCCAGGCCATCGGCAGATAGGACAGAATCTCGTCGTCCGGCCCCAGTCTGTCGAATTCGCAGCCGGTCTTCGCAGCCGTGATGAACGCACCATGGGTCTGGCACACGCCTTTGGGCTGTCCGGTGGTGCCGGACGTGTAGAGCATGACCGACACGTCCTCCGGCCTGCCCTCGGCGATCTCGCCGTCGAGGAAATCGGGGTGGTTGCGGTCGTGAATTCGCCCCATCTCCATGACTTCGTCCAGGCTCTGAATCTCGGTCTGGATGTAATGGCGCAACCCGCGCGGATCGTCATACAGAATGTGCTGGAGTTGCGGGCATCGGCCCTTGATCTCCAGCAGCTTGTCGACCTGTTCCTGATCCTCGACGATGGCGAACCTGATCTCGGCGTTCTCGAGGACGAAGGCCATTTCCTGGGCCACGGCGTCCTGATACAGCGGCACGGGAACGCCTCCCAGGCATTGCGCTGCCGTCATGGCCCAATACAGACGCGGACGGTTGTCACCGATGATGGCGAGGTTATCGCCGCGCTTGAAACCCAGTTCCGCCAGCCCGCAGGCGAACGCGCGCACTTCATCGGCCACCTGGGACCAGCTCCAGGTCTGCCAGATTCCGAGGTCCTTTTCCCGGATCGCCGGCTTGTCGCCGCGAACCTTGGCGTGATGCAGTAGCAGCCTCGGAAAAGTATCCAAAGCGTGGTCCACCATGCCTGAGTCTCCTCCTCAGTCCCCCTGCCTGCCGGCGCGAGGGGGCCCAGCCAAAGCCCAGCCAATTCTACGGGGTTTTACGCCCGACCATCGGTCGGCCTTGATGGCGGGCAGCCTGCCCTCCCGGGCCTGCGGCAAACCTCTTGCAGGGTGTTCGCGAACCGTTCACGGCGCCTGAAAATGCCCGTCGAACGTCTCCGGACTCAGCACCGCGAACCTGCCTAGTCTCGCCACCGCGCGCGCCAGCCTGAGCAGCGCCTTGTCTTTGGTGACCAGGCAATGGGCGTTCGAATGCCAGGCCAGTTGCAGAAACTTCTGATCGTCGGTATCCGCGCACAGCGGCAGTTCTGCGGGCGCCGTCAGGGCCGGGGCGCCGTAGAGCGTCGCCAGTGCCATGAAGCGCTCGAGCGCCGCCGATTGTGCCCGGACATCCAGTTTCAGTCGCGGATACGCCAGCACCCGGCGCAGTTCGTCCACGCAGGCCTGACTGGTCACCGGCACGGCGGCCCCGGAGCGGATCGCGTGCGCGACCGGCTCGGCGCCAGGATCGCGGAACACCACCAGATCGAGCACCACGTTGGTGTCCAGCACCACGGCCCGCGGCACAGGGGGGCTCAATGCAACTTCGGCTTGGTGAACAGATCGTTACGATCGACCGAGCGCGCGAGCGCGCGCACTTGCTCGCCGTTGCGCGCGAGCGTGAGCGGTACCTCGACCCCCGCCGGACCGAGGCGCCACAGCCGGCGGTACAGGTCGGCGGCTCCGGACACCCGCGCGCCCGCCAGTTCGACCACGACATCGCCCTTGCGCAACCCGGCGCGGGCGGCGGGCCCGCCCTCTGCGACCCCGCTGACAACCAGTTGCCCCTGCACCTCGGCCACATACAGGCCAAGCCACGGGCGCGGCGGCCCGGCGCGGCGCCCGAATTTCAGCAGCTCATCGAGAATCGGCTCAAGCAGATCGATGGGCACGAACATGTTGCCCTGCCCGGCCTCGCCCCCGAGCGCCTCGCGGTCCTGCACCAGCAGCGAGCCGATTCCCAGCAGCCGCCCGTCCGCGCCGACCAGCGCCGTGCCGCCCCACTGCGGGTGCGCGGGCGCCGTGTACAGCGCATCCTCGAGCAGGTATTCCCAGTAACCTGCAAATTCGCGCCTGGCAACCAGCCTTGCCTTGAGTGCGTGCGCGCGTCCGCCCTGCCCGATGACGATGACCTCGTCGCCCACGTCCACGGTCGCCGCCGAGCCGCACTCGATCGCCGGTGCGCCGAGCCGGCCCAGAGGCAGCACCAGGCCGAAACCCGTCGCCTGATCGAATGCGAGCGGATGCCCCGCGACCGCCACCCCGTTGTTGCTGGTGAGCCAGACCGACGCGGCCTCGGTGATCAGATAGCCGATCGTGAGAATGAGCCCGTCCTCGCGGATTACCACGCCGTAGCCGGCTCGCTCGGTGCCGAGTATCGGGGCGGTGAACGCCGTTTCCGGAATTTCGGCTCGCAGAAGCACCACCGAGTCGAGCGCGGCATCGAGGTCGAAGTCCACCTCCTCCGGCCTGGGCTGGAGGTTCTGTGGAAAAGCCCAGTTACGCGATTCGGCCATGGTTGTAGGGATGCAACATCGATCACCGCTGTGTCCGGAACCCGGTCATATTACGCGATTGAAAGCAGCGAAGAACAGACCCGGCTCCTGGTTTCAATACGAGCGCGGCATGCCCAGCACGTGCTCGCCGATGTAGGACAGGATCATGTTGGTCGAAATCGGCGCCACCTGGTACAGGCGCGTCTCGCGAAACTTGCGCTCGATGTCGTACTCGGCCGCAAAGCCGAAG
Organism: Betaproteobacteria bacterium RIFCSPLOWO2_02_FULL_65_20; assembly: GCA_001770425.1. Lineage (GTDB taxonomy): Bacteria > Pseudomonadota > Gammaproteobacteria > Burkholderiales > SG8-39 > JACQTO01. The sequence continues at coordinate 16,555 of MEQZ01000178.1, forward strand.
CCGCCGTGGGTTTGCAGGCATGCGTTTGCGGCCTCCCACGAAGCGTCGGCGGCCAGCAGTTTCGCCATGTTGGCTTCGGCGCCGCAATTGCCGCCGGCGTCGAACACCTCGGCGGCGCGATAGCGCATCAGGCTGGCCGCCTCGACGTTGCAGTACGCGCGCGCAAGCGGAAACTGCACGCCCTGGTTCTTTCCGATGGGCCGGTCGAACACGATCCGCTCGCCGGCGTAGCGGGTGGCTTTCTCGACGAACCAGTAGCCGTCGCCGATGCACTCGGCCGCGATCAGGATGCGCTCGGCGTTGAGGCCGTCCAGGATGTAGCGCAGTCCCTGGCCCTCCTCGCCGACGCGGTTCCCGAGCGGGATCTCGAGCTGGTCTATGAACAGTTCATTGGTCTCGTGGTTGACCATGTTGCGGATGGGCCGCACCGTGATGCCGTGACCGATCGCCTCGCGCAGGTCGACCAGGAACACCGACAGCCCCTCGGTCTTCTTCTTCACCTCGGCGAGCGGCGTGGTGCGGGCGAGCAGCAGCATGTAGTCCGAATGCAGCACGCGCGAGGTCCACACCTTCTGGCCGTTGACGATATAGCGGTCGCCCCGGCGCACGGCCGTGGTCTTGAGTTTGGTGGTGTCGGTGCCCGTGGCCGGCTCGGTCACCGCCATCGCCTGCATGCGCAGCTCGCCGCTGACGATCTTGGGCAGGATGGCATCCTTTTGCGCCTTGGAGCCGTGGCGCAACACGCAGCCCATCACGTACATCTGGCCGTGACAGGCGCCGGAGTTGCCGCCTGCACGGTTGATCTCCTCCATGATGACGCTCGCCTCGGTCAGGCTGAGGTTGGCGCCGCCGTACTCCTGCGGAATCAGCGCCGACAGCCACCCGCCCGCGGTAAGGGCATCGACGAAGGCCTCGGGAAACGCGCGCTCCTCGTCGAGCTTCTGCCAGTACTGGGAATCGAACTGCGTCACCAGGGCGCGCACGCCGTCGCGGATATCCTGGTACTTGTCATCCATGGCCCGTTTCATGATCTTCTGCCTGAAAAGCGAATTACTTGGAATCGGCGGGCATCAAGAGCCCGCGCCTGGCGGGGTCAAGCCTGAAGCGTAGCGCGGTTGAAGGATCTTGTGGCGGCCCCCGGGTCACTCCGAGGTTTGGTGCCGCGGCTACATCCTGCGCCACACGCTCGCCAGCCAGGGCTGCTGCTCGCGCGGCACGCCGTCGGGCCGGTAGTAGTGCGTCAGCTCGGCGAACCCGGCGACAGTCATGAAGCCCTGCCAGGCCTCGAGATCGTGAAACACGCCGTAGCGTCCGCCGCTCCAGCCCTCCTCGTTATGGCCGCGAGGGTTCGAGCTGAACAGCACGCCGCCCGGCTTGAGCGTCGCGTACAGTGCGCGCAGCACGCGCGGCAGTTCCTGGCCGGGCACATGAAACAGCACCGCATTGGCGAATACGCCGTCGAAGCGCGCATCGGGCAGATCGAGTGCGAGCAGGTCCTGCTGCCACACCTCGCAGCCGCTGTGCTCCCGCGCCATCGCCGCGAAGCGCTCGACCCCCTCCAGGCCGACCGCGACATGGCCCAGGTCGGCAAACACCCTGAGGTCCCGCCCCGGCCCGCAACCCAGGTCGAGAATGGCGAACGGCGGCTTGCCCGCGATGTGCCGCAGCAGGGCGGCGATGTTCTGACTGACATCGTGATCGCGCGTGCCCCGCCAGAAATCCTCGGCACGCTGGTCGTAATGATCCAGCGTCTGCGCGACGATCTTCTTCAGATCCCGCGGGCCGAGTGTCATGCGCGATGCTTCCCGACCGTTCAGCGAAATCGAACGGGGGTCAAAGCACGCACACTCTGCCCCCGCCATCCGCTCACCGCGCCAGCGGATCGGGCCGGAACTGGATGTGCACCGCGCGCGGCTTCGCGCCCTTGCCGCCTTCCATCAACCACGGCGTGCGATCGCCGCTCGTGCTCCACAGGCCGCGGCCTTTCCAGCCGGCATTAGCATCGTCGATGCGCCCGTCGAAGCCCTTGGCGTAGAAACCGATCGGGTACGGGATGCGGATCATGACCATCTTGCCGTCCTTCAGCGCCACGAAGCCGTCGTTTAGGTTGGCGGTGGACATCGGAACGTTCTGCCCAAGCCCGAACGTATTGTGCTGGTCGACCCAGGTGTAGTAGCTCGCCTCGGCGCTGTTCTTTTCGAAGCCTTCGAAGCCCGGACCCGGGTAACGGTAGAGCGTCCAGCCTTCCGGACAATGGTCGCCGGTCGCCTTCGGCCCGTTGAGCGGGCCCTTGCACTTCTTCCGGTCGAAGCTGCCCAGATGGCCGCTGGAGAGCGACCCCCACAGCACTCCGTTCTTGTCGATGTCGCCGCCGCGAATGCCCAAGGCGGTCTTCGGCGCGTTATAGACTTCCGACAATCCGGTGGCCGGATCAAAGCGCAGGAACCCCGGCGTGCCGGCGAAAACGCCGACGGCGTACCAGATCGAACCGTCGACCGGACTGGGCATCACGGCATAGGCCCCGGAACCGGGCACGATCCGCTTGTCCTTTGCCGGATCGATCGGCTGGTTGGGCTCGACGTAGTCGTCGCGCTTGCCGTTGCCGTTGGTGTCCAGGATATACGGCGACCAGCCCTGCGATTTCGCTGCGTCGCCGGTTTCGTCGAATATCCTGGTATTGACCCAGCCCGCCACCGGCCCGGTGCCGCTCATCCACAGCGTGTTATCGGCGTCATAGCCGAACTGCGGGTGATGGGTCCCGAAGCAGGTGTCGACGAAGGTGTACTTCATGGTCTTGGGGTCGAGCATCGCCACCTGGCGCGCCGACCGCTCGAGCGGGAACACCTTGGCCGACGGATGATCCGAGCCCTTCTTGCAGAAGGCCGGGTTGTCCATGCCGCGCACCGTTGCGTTGAGCCACAGCCGGCCCTGCTTGTCGTACATGGAATTGTGGTTGTTGGCCCGGGTGTCAAAGATCTGCTCGTCGCCCCAGAAGGCTGACGGCTGCAGCGGCTTGATGGCGGCGGCATGCCCGGGCCCGAGCGATAGGGGCATCTCCGGATCACGCACCGGCAGCTTGAAGAACGTGACCGTGTTGGTCTTCGGATCCAGGATCGGCATGTTGTCGGTGCTGTACTCGGGCGCGCCGTAGAGCGGCCCGTAGGCATTGACGGTCGGATTGCGCCGGTCCGAGGCGATCAGGTCGTGGAGGTATTTGTTGGCTTCCCCCCACTCCCATGAAGTGATCACGATGTTGCGCTCGACGCCCTGTGGCCGTGGGGGCTTGGCCTTGGGCAATTCCCCCTTGGCGATGCGGTCGGTCCAGTCGCCGAAATACTTGTAGGGCACGCCGCCGAACTGCCCGGCGATCCGGTTGGTCATCGCCTCGCCGACCTGGCCGGCCTGGAGGCGGCGCATCCAGGCATCCCGGCCCGACTCGAACGAACCGAACTGCGCGGGAATTGTGCGGGTGGACTCCTGGCCGAGTTGATGGCAGCCGATGCAGTCGACGTTGTTCATCTGCTTGAGCCAGGCGGCCTGGGTGATGTTCTTGGGAATGTCGCTCGTGCCGCCGAAATCGCTCGCCGGCGGAATCTTCATCATCGTGTACCAGTAGATCGCCGGGTAATAATGCGCCGCCGCCGCCGCGTTCGGCGCCGGCACCGCCCTGTGATTGAGCATCTGCCCGGGTTTCCCAAACAGCTTGGGCGAATCCACCAGCCCGTAACCGCGCACCCAGACGCTGTAATTCGCCGTCGGCAGATCGGGGATGAGGTAGCGGCCGCGGCCGTCGGTGACGACCATCCTGGCGAACTTGGTGGGCAGGTCGGTCGTTTCCGCGATCACCCACACGCCCGCTTCCGGCCCTTTGGCGCCGGTGACCACGCCGGCAATATCGGTGCTGCCGATCTCGATCGCCGTGGCGGATCGCGCATGGAGCCAGGCCGGCGCGGCGGCCAGAGACGCGGCGACGGCGAGCGCCGCCACGTTCAATCGAAAACCGCTTCTAGTCTTCATGATCCTCCCCCCACTTGGTTGGATATCGACGTCCCTCAGGAGCATCCTACCATTCATCCCTGCTCCTGCCGATGCGGCGCACTCGGACTTCAACGGTCCGCAACGTACTGTTGCCCGCAGCCGCTTAGACGCAGGTTTCGCAGCCTCGAGGACTTCGCGTACAACGCGATAAAGAACACCGCGGTGATGGCGGCGAGCACCGCGGTGGCACCGCGGGCGCCGCACAACTCGACCAGGATGCCGGTGCTCAACGCACCGAGCGAGATCATCGCCGGGGCGAGTTGGAGCAGGCTGGTGACGCGGCCGCGCATGGCGTCGGGCGCGGCCATCTGCAGCACGATCTGGGTGCTGGTGGCGATCACCATTTCGGCGGCGCCGGCGATCACCAGGAAGCCCATCGCCACGTACAGCGACGGGCTCAGCGCGAGGCCGAACAGCGACGCGCAATCGATCAGCAGCGCCACGAATTGAACGCGCCCCTGGCGATCGAAGCGCTGCAGCGCCGATGCCGCCCAGCTGCCCAGCGTGCCCCCGACGCCGCCCGCGGTGAGCAGCAGCCCCAGACCCTGGGGCCCGGCATCGAACACGTCTTTCGCGAGCACCGGCAGCACCGTGCTCCAGATCGGCAGCAGCAGCACGAACAGCATGGCGGCGAACAGCAGCATCAGGCGCGTCGTGCTGTCGCCTGCGGCAAAGCGCAGGCCTTCGACAAGATCCTTCCACGCGCTGGTCTGGTGCGCCGGTTCGGCGCGTTGCGGAAACGCGACGCGGAACACCAGCAACCCGGAGACCAGGTACAGCGCGCCCTGGAACAAGAAACTTCCCGCGGCGTCGAACCAGACCAGGAAGAAGCCGGCGAACGCCGGCCCGACGATGCGCGTGAGGGACATGCCTATGGAATTGATCGCAGCCGCGTTCATTGCGAGTTCGCGCGGCACCAGTTCGAATATGCCGGTCATGCGCGCCGGCCGGTCCAGAACGCCAGTCGCCCCCGACACCAGCACGAACGCGAACAGATGCCAAGTGTGCGCCGTGCCCAGCGCCAGCAACGCGCCGAAGAGGGCCGAGACCAGCGCGGAGAGGACCTGGCTGACGAGCAGCAGGGTATTGCGGTCGATGCGGTCGGCGGCGACCCCCGCCATAGGCGACAGGAGCAGCATGGGAACGGCGCGTGCGCTCAGCACCACGCCCAGAAGCACGCCCGAACCGGTGATGTCGTAGACCACCCAGCTCAGCGTCGCCTGCTGGATCCACTGGCAAAGGTACGAGAACAGCGACCCGGTCAGCAGCCAGCGAAAGTTGCTGAAGGCGAGCGCCGAGGGCATGATCAGCGCAGCGCGCCCGCCAAGCAGCAGGCGCCTAGTCGACGTGGGCGCCGGAGATCTTCACCATCACGGCGCGCGAGGCGGTCTCGCGCAGGATCAGCGCGGCAAATTCCTCCGGGCCCAGGCCGCTCGGTTCGTAACCCCGGGCGAGCATTTCCCGGTCGCGGAATTCCGGGTCCTGAATAATCTTTAGAACGTCCGCGTAGATGCGCTCGATGAGCGGCCGCGGCGTCCCCGCGGGAGCGAGCAGCCCGTACCACACCGACGCCTCCACCTCGGGATAGCCGAGTTCGGCCAGCGTGGGCACCTGCGGCATCATCGACGCGCGCTTCGTGCCGCCGAATCCGAGCGCCTTCAGCCGCCCGGCCTGCACCAGATTCCGGCTCGAGAACACGCCCACCCATGCGAGCTGTACTTCCCCCGTCAGCACCGCCGTCATCATCTGCGGAATGCCCTTGTAGGGCACGTGCAGGAGCTCGATTCCCGCCTTGTTGCCGAGCATCGCCGAGAGCAGGTGCATCTGGCTGCCGGCGCCGATCGAGCCGAAGTTGATCTTGCCCGGCTGCGCTTTGGCAAGCGCGACCAGTTCGGCGACGGTGTTCGCGGGCAGCGACGGGGTGGCGACGAGCACCGTCCCGAAGGTCGTGATCATCGTGATCGGCGCGAAGTCCTTGATCGGGTCGTACGGCAGCTTCGCATACAGGTGCGGGTTCACGGTGAAGCCGCCGTCGATCGCGAACAACAGCGTGTGCCCGTCGGGCGTGGCGCGCGCGACCGATTCGGTCGCCAGGATGGTGTTCGCGCCGGGGCGGTTTTCCACCACGACCGACTGGCCCCATTGCATCGTCAGACGCTGCGACAGCGCGCGCGCAAGCAAATCGCTGCCGCTGCCCGGCGGCAGGCCCACCACCATGCGCACCGTCTTTGAAGGCCAGGCGGCCTGCGCCTGGGCATGCACCGGCGCCGTAAGCGCCGCGGCGGCGATCAGGCCGGCGGCGCAAGCGCCGGTCACAACGGTCCTCAACGCGTTCATGGCTCCACCCTCGTTGGTCTATTACGACTGAAATATTGCCATCTCTGGTGAAGAATTCATTAGGTCTCCCGATTTCGGGAGATCATGAAAAGCAAGATCGAGCAGGCCTGGTTGGTTCCGGCTTCTCCGGGTTGGGCTATCGGCGCACCGGCAGCGCGAGCTGCGAAGGATGGCGCCGGTCGTGGAAAATCGTATCCCTGCCGATCTTGGCGGGCGAATACTCGTGCGCGAACACGAACTCCGTCACCGAGGAATCGCCGTTGGCAAGCTCCAGGCGGATGCAACTGCCGCGCGCGAAGCGGTGCGCGGTGGGCATCAGCGCGATCTCGAACCGGTATACCTTCCCCGGCGCAATCGGCTGCGGATGGTCGTGCCCGTAGTGAGGCGCGTGCTCGGTGCTCAGCACCGGATCGATGTTCCGGTGCGATGCGCGCAGCCAGCCCTTGGTCACGATCTGGTAGCGCGGGTTGATGTCTTTGCCGCGTTCCTCCGCGTTTTGCGCGTATTGCTCGGAGAGCTTGACGATGAAGTCGGTGTCGATTTGCGTCGAGGACGCGTAGAGCACGAGCTTGATCGGACCGGCGATTTCGAGTTCGGCCTGGAGCGGCGTGCTCGTAAACGTGAGCACGCGCCGCGCCGGATCGGGCCTCCCGTCGGGCCCCGTTCCCACCACGCCCATGCGCCAGCCCGGATCGGGGTAGTCGTAGGAGGTCGAATCCGAGTCCGTCTGCGGCGCGTCCTCGCCGAGCTCACCGTTGTTGAGCGAAGTGACGCTCCCCGCCGGGCCCCCGCTTCGCGCCCTGGCCAGATAGTACGTCCTGTATGCGATGTCCTCCGGCGGCCAGGCATCCGCCGCGCGCATCTCGGTCGCGCCGCTCGCGAACCAGCGCACCGCGGGCTCGGCCTCGTAGCCCGTTTGCTTGTCCTTCAGATAGCGGTCGTAGAACGGCAGCAGATAGCGCTCGTGGAACGCGACGCTGGAGTAATCCTGCACCGCGGCGTGCACGTTGGCCGACCCGAACACGAGCAGCTTCTTCGGGCCGCCCGAGCGCTGGAAGCCGACGATGTTGCCGTTCAGGTGCAGGTCCACCTTGCGCCACACGCCGATCGAGAACACCGGCACGCGTATCCGGTGCAGGTTCGGCGCGGCGGCGCGCTCGCGCCAGAACGCGTCATAGATCGGGTGCGCGCGCACCGCGCGCGGGTAATCCCATTCGACCAGGCGCGACGGGCCGCACGCCGGATCCTGGTTGAGCAGGCGCACCCCGCGGTACCAGGTCACCGGAAACTCGCCCGGGATCCCGCCCGTGTACGCGGAGGAACGATAGGTGTCCACGTTGCCGTCGTAGGGCGCGACGCAGGCCAGATGCGGCGGGTTCTGGATCGCCATGAACCATTGCATGCGCGCGTAGTACGACTGCCCGATGCCGCCGACCCTGCCGTTCGACCACTTCTGGCGCGCGATCCACTCGATGACTTCGCACAGGTCGCGCTGCTCCTTGCGGCACATGTAGCGGTAGTTGCCGCCCGAGCGCCCGGTGCCGCGCACGTCCATGTGCACGAAGGCGTAGCCCTGTTCCAGATACCAGCCGATCGGGCCGGTCTCGCGCCACAGGAACATCGGCAGCGCGGGTGCGATGTCGTTGTCGAAGCGGTAGGGGGAGGCGGCGAGCAGTGCCGGGAAGCGGCCCGCGCCCTTCGGCAGATAGATCGCCGCGGCGATCTTGACCCCGTCGCGCATGCCGATGGTGACGATGCGCGTCGGCGGCACGGCCGATTCGGCGTACTTGCCGAGGCGCTGGATATCCTTCTTCGAAGGTCCGCGCAGGATAGTTCCCATGATTCATATTATCCGAGGTTGGGATTGACGGGGTGGAAAATTCGACGGTCGCTGGTTCAAGTTCCGCCGCAGACGATTCACAGCATGCGATCGGATTGCGCGCGCGGGTCGCGCATCCGGTATTGCCCGGATTCGACCTGGTGAAAGAACTGCTCGCACAGCCGGTTGAACAGTTCGGGTTCCTCGAGGTTGCAGGCATGCCCGGTGTGCGGCATCACGGCCAGGCCGGCCGAGGGCATCGCGCGTTTGAGCATCAGCGAGGCATCCAGACAGGGCTCGTCCTCGTCGCCGCAGATGATCAGCGTGGGCACGGTGCACCGGGCCATCTGCTCGCTGTAGTCCTGCAACGCCGGGCGCAGCGCCTGATAGCCCTTGAGGGTCAGCGCCGAGCCTGTCGCCGAATGCTGCTTCACCTGCGCGCGGAACTCTGCAAAGCCGCGCGGGTTCTTGTTCTGCAGCTGCACCCGGGTCGGGGAAAGGCACAGCGATTCGGCGTGTCCCCCGAAGCCCTCGGCCAACAGCCGCTCGGCCCGCTCTTCGGATTCCTGCCTGAACTGCGCGCGGCCCTCTGGCATGGCGCCCGAGCCGATGCCGGCGAGGATGAGCGACAGCGCGCGCCCGGGCCACTGCATGCCGAAATAGAAGCTCGCGAACGCGCCCATCGACAGCCCGACCACGTGCGCCCTGTCGATGCCGAGCCCGTCGAGCACGGCGCGGATGCCGGCGCGCTGGTGCTCGAAGCTGTAGTCCTCGACCCGCTGCGGCACGTCCGAGGGCGGATAGCCGCGCGCGTTGTACGCGATGCAGCGGTGGCGCCGCGAGAAATGGCGCACCTGCGCCCCCCAGCTGCGGCAGTCGCCGAGGAACTCGTGCACGAACACGACAGGCGTGCCCTGCCCCGCTTCCTCGTAGTAGAGCCTCGCGCCGTCATCGGCGGTGACGGTAGACATGATGCTTACTCCTGTAGACCATCGGAATCAAAACGGGCAACGCCGTGCTTTCAATGGCGGCCAACAGCCTACTTGCGCGCATCGCCCATCACGTATGGCGCGCCACACCCGGTCCGGCGTCGCCGGCATGTTCAGTTCCTTCACGCCGAGTGGCGCGAGCGCGTCCATGATCGCGTTCATTACCACCGGCAGGGCGCCCACCGCGCCCGCCTCGCCTGCCCCCTTCACTCCCAGCAGATTGCGCTCGGTCGGGACCGAAAGGCTGTCGATCTCGATACTGCAGAAATCGTCGGCGCGAGGAATTGCGTAGTCCATGAAGGAGCCGGAGAGCAGCTGCCCCGAATCGCGATCGTAGGCAACCTGTTCCATCAGCACCTGGCCCGCACCCTGGGCGATGCCACCGTGGATCTGTCCCTTCAGGATGGCCGGGTTGATCATCGTGCCCACGTCGTCGACGACGACGTAGCGAACGATGCGCACCACGCCGGTTTCCGGATCGATCTCGACTTCGCAGACATGCGTGCCGTAGGGAAACGTGAAATCCGCAGGCGCCCATGCGCCCGACTCGAACAGGCCCGGCTCCAGGCCCGGAGGGATTTTCGCGGGCTGGTAAGCCGCCTGGGCGATCTCCTTGAGCGACAGCCGCCTGTCGGTACCTTCGATCGAGAAATTGCCTGCTTCGAACACAATGTCGGTCGGCGCCGCTTCCATCAGGTGCGCGGCGATCTTGCGGCCTTTATCGATCACCTTGTTCGACGCAACCACCAGCGCCGAGCCGCCGATCGACGCCGAACGCGAGCCGAAAGTGCCGGTTCCGTGCGCGACGCGATCGGTATCGCCGTCGACGTAGGCGACGTCCTCCGGCGCGATCCCGAGTTTGGCGTAAAGCACCTGCCTGAACGTGGTCTCGTGCCCCTGGCCCTGGTTCTTGGTGCCCATGAGCACGGTGGCCTTGCCCGCAGCGTCGAGCCGGATCTCGGCGTATTCCATCTGCGGCGGACCGGCGCGCTCGATCGGATTCGCCACCCCGATTCCGCGCAACAACCCCTTCGCGCTCGAGGCCTCGCGGCGTGCCGCAAAACCGGTCCAGTCGGCCATTTCAAGCGCCATGTCCATGCATTTCCCGAATTCGCCGCAGTCGTAGACGTAACCGAGCGGCGTTTTCAGCGGCAGCGCCTCGGGCGGGATTGCGTTCCTGCGCCGCAGCTCGACGCGATCCAGGCCGAGTTCGGCTGCGGCATCGTCGATCAGGCGCTCGATGACGAAGGTCGCTTCGGGCCGCCCGGCGCCACGATAGGGCGCGGTCGATCCGGTATGGGTCATCACGCAGGTCCAGCGCACGTAGGCCGTCGGAAATGCATAGATGCCGACGATTCCGGGCGTATTGGTGAAGCTGGACTGGAAATTCCGGTCGCCGTTGATGTAGGCGCCAACATTTGCAATCCAGTGCGAACGCAGCGCGAGAAACCGTCCGTCGGCATCGAGCGCCAGCTCGGCTTCGTGCGCGTTGTCGCGACCATGCTCGTCCGCAAGCAGCGCCTCGCTGCGGTCCGCCTGCCATTTCACCGGGCGGCCGAGGCGTTTTGCCGCCCACAGGATCAGCCGGTGCTCCAGCGCCGGCCCCTTGCCGCCGAACGCGCCGCCGATGTCGAACGCCACCACGCGGATACGGTCCTTCGGAATCCGCAGGACCTCCCGTGCAAGCAGATCGCGCACCGTATGCGGCGCCTGCACGTCGCAATACAACGTGTAGCGGTCGTCGCGCGGATCGTGGATCGCGAGCGCACCGCGCGGCTCCATGAACTGCGCATGCACCCGCGAAACGACGTAGCGGCGCCTGACGATGTGCCTGGCGCGCGCGAACGCGGCCTCGGTTGCGGCGCGCTCGCCCAGTTCGTGGATGTGCGAAATGTTGTCCGGGCATTCGTCCCACACCTTCGGACTCGCCGGATCGAGCGCGCAGAGGATATCCGTTACCGCCGCACCGGCGTCGTAATCTACCGCTATCAGCTCCGCCGCGTCCCGTGCCTGCGCCGGCGTTTCCGCCACCACCAGCGCGACCGGGTCGCCGACGTAGCGCACCCTATCCGTCGCCAGACCGGGATGCGGGCGCCAGAACATCGGCGAGCCGTCGGGCCGCTTGCGCTTGAAGCTGATCGACGTGGTGCCCAGTTCGCCGCCGAGATCTTTCGCGCAAAACACGCCGAGCACCCCGGGTGCCGCGCGCGCGGCGCCGGTGTCGATCGAGCCGATCGCTGCGCTCGCATGCGGCGAGCGCAGCACCGCGGCGTGCGCCTGGCCGGGCAGGTTCACATCACCGATGTAGCGGCCGCGCCCGGTAATGAAGCGGCTGTCCTCGACGCGCGGAACCGATTGCCCTATCGTGAAGTGACTCATGTGGATCGTTCGCCTGGGTTATTGGAGCCGGCGATAGACAGCACTGGCCGAGCCTAGCCCGGTTGATTATACCGGCGGCTTGACCCCGTCATTCAGTCGCCGCTCAGCGCGCCGGCGTAAGCCTCCGGGCTCAGGCTGAACGCCTTGCCATAGCCTGCCACAAAGCGCACCGACACCGCCCGGATCGCAAAGAGCGAGAAATCGGCCAGCTCGAACATCTGCGCCGACTGGGCAAAGCGCGCGAGATAGACGGCTTTTGCCGCGGCGTAATCGGCCGCAGCGGGCACCAGTTGCAGCGCGTCGCCCTGCACGCTGGCGCGTGGCAGGGCTTGCGGCGGCAAGTCGCCGCTTGCTCCACCCTCAGGCGCGGTGACCAGCAGACTCACGCGCGGATGCGCCAGCATGTCGCGCGTGTGGGGTGCGAGCGCGCTCACATGGATCAGGAAATCATGGGCCGTGCCAAAGAGCGCATAGGGCACCATGGACACGAAGGGCTCGCCCGAGTGCAGCGTGCCCAGCGCAGCCACCGAGCGGCCGAGCACGAGATCACGCAGGGTTTGGGTCAGCTGCGGTTCCATTCTTCATTACACCGGCGGCATGGGAATGCGATCCTACCCCTGGAAATGCTCGATCGCGTTGGCGTAGTAGGCGAGAACGCGCCCCTCCCCGGCATTGGCCGTATACAGCCCGTCGCGCTCCAGCACGATATGGCGCAGCGTCAGCATGCGCAGCCCGACGCCGATCGCGTAATCGCGGTCCTGGCGCGGGATGTAGACATGCGCGCCGCGCGCTTCCAGTTCGCCTATCCGGCCGGTCACCTCGGACTTGAGTTCGAGTTCGCTGTACGCGCGCTGCGGATTGCGGACGAAAACCTGCGCCACCAGCGACACCGGCAGCGCCGGCACGACCTTCCCGATCTCGCGCATCAACTCGCCTGCCAGCGCGGCGACGCGCGCATGGCGCTCATCGTCGCCAAGCGCGCGGAAATCGATTCCGTGTTCGCCGGCATACGCGCGCATCGAAAACGGCCGGCCGAAATTGACGCACGCGTAGCCGAGGCGGTGCCAGCGGCCGGCCAGCATCATGCCGATGTTTTTCGCGACGAAGCCGGCGGATATCGCCGCCGCGCGCGCGAAGCCCGGGCGCGCCCCGCCTCCGTCCAGTCGGAGCAAGAGCGAGCGGTCCTCGAGCACGCGGTCGTAATTGATGCCCACCGGCACGAACACCAAGTCGCGCCCGCCCTGCGCATCGAAGGTCTTGAGCATGTAGTCGAGCAGGCCGAGCCTGGGCGAGCGCAGCCTGCCGTCGACCGACAGACCGCCCTCCGGAAACACCGCCTGCGGCACGCCGGATTCGGTGGCCATCTGCACGTAGCGCTGCAGCACCACGCGGTACAGCGCGTCGCCGGAATTGCGCCGCACGAAGTAGGCGCCCATCGAGCGGATCAGCGTCTGCAGCGGCCAGATGCGCGCCCACTCGCCGACCGCGTACGACAGCGCAACGCGCTCGGCCGCGAGAAACGCGACCAGCACGTAATCCATGTTGCTGCGGTGGTTCATCACGAACACCACCGTGGACTTGGCAGGCACCGCGGCCAGGCCCTCCGCGTCCAGATAGCCGATGCGCACGCGGTACAGCAAGCGGGCGAAGGACTTGGCGAGCCAGTAGCCGACGCGGAAATACAGGTAGGCGTTGAACGCGGGCACGATTTCGCGCGCATAGCGGTCCACCCGCCGCATCACCACGCCGCGCGGCAGGTCCTCGGCCTGCGCCTCGGCCTCGGCCGCCGCCTGCACGCGCGGGTCGTGGAACAGGCGGTCGATCAGCACCTGCCGGCGAGTCAGCTTGAACGGCGGGATCTCGATGTTCAGCCGCGTGTTGATCTCGTCGATGACGCGGTTGATGCGGCGGCGGAAATACCAGCGCATGCCGGGCAGCAGCAGGCGGTCCAGCACGGCCCAGGCCGCGAACAGGACGAGGATCGCCAGCAGCCAGACCGGCAGCGTCACGGTTTGCGTCATGCACCCTTCCTCTGGTGTGCGATAGCTTGCGTATCATAGCCGCATGGGTTCCCGGCATCGCAGCGATTTTATTCGCGACCTCCGTAGATGAATCGCCGGCACTTCATCGGCATGGCCGCAGCGGTCGCCGCGGGCGGCGCCGCGGCGTGGAAGCTGTGGCCCGACGAGGGGTTGTTCAACCCGTGCCTGGGCGCGCTGCCGCCGCGGCTGGCCGGCCACGAGCTGGTGCGCGCGGCGTGGGAAGGATTGGACCCGGCGCAGGTCTGGGACAGTCATGCGCACCTGCTCGGTGACGGCGATTCGGGCAGCGGCGCCTGGCTCAATCCGGACTCCGAGAGCCCGGCGCACCCGATCCAGGCGGCGCAGCGGCTGTTCTTCCTCAACGCCGGCTGCGCGGTGACAGGCGAGGTCGACGCGAGTTACCTCGCGCGCCTGAGCGCGCTGATGGAGGCGATGCCGGGCGGCGCGAAAATGCTGCTGCTCGCGTTCGACCACGCCTACACCGAGCGCGGCGAACCGGCGCTCGAACGCTCGAGTTTTCACGTCCCCAACGCCTACGCGCGCGCCGTGGCGCAGCGCCATCCGGCACG
>MEQZ01000178.1:30738-40506 GCA_001770425.1 Betaproteobacteria bacterium RIFCSPLOWO2_02_FULL_65_20
CGGCCTCGGTCCATCCCTACCGCCGCGACTGCATCTCCGAATTGGAGACGGCTGCGCGCCAAGGCGCGCGCGCGGTGAAGTGGCTGCCGGCGGCGATGGACATCGACCCGTCCTCGGCGCTGTGCGACGGTTTCTATGCCGCGCTGGCGCGCCTGGACCTGCCGCTGATCACGCACGCGGGCGAAGAGCGCGCCGCGCCCGGCCGCGCCGAGCAGGCATACGGCAACCCGCTGCTGCTGCGGCGCGCGCTGGATCACGGCGTGCGCGTGGTGGTGGCGCACTGCGCGTCGATGGGCGAGGACCGCGATCTGGACCGCGGCCCGCAGGGCCCGATGACCGACAGCTTCGCGCTGTGGGCGCGGCTGATGGACACGCCGCGCTACGAGGGCCGGCTGTACGGCGACATTTCCGCGATGACCCAGGTGAATCGCGCCGGCCCGGCGCTGGCGCGCGTGATCGAGCGCGCCGACTGGCAGGCGCGGCTGCTGAACGGCTCGGACTACCCGCTGCCCGGCGTAATGCCACTGTACTCGGTCGGGCAGTTGGTCGAACTGGGCTTCGTCGAGCGCGCCGCCGCGCCGGTGCTGATCGAATTGCGCCGGCACAACCCGCTGCTGTTCGATTTCGTGGTCAAGCGCCACCTGCGCTCTGCAGGCAGGCGCTTCGGAACGTCAGTGTTCGAAACGCGGAAATTCTTCAGCCGCGGCGGCTGACCTGCAACTCTTTCCGGGTATCCTAATTTCGCGATTGTACTGGAGTTGGTACGTCTTAATGGTAAATTACATGATCGTCGGCATGCCCGACGGTTTCTTCCTCGGCGCAGCGGATCCACACCGCCGTCTTGAGCAATACAAAGACGATCCGTCCAAACCATCGATTCAAAAAATCTCGGCGGCGTTGCGCAAAGCCGGATGACAGGCACATCGGGAGGCTCGGCATGCAAGGAAAAATCGGACTCGAGGAGCATTTTGCGCTCGCTGAGACGCTGGAGGATTCGCGCCCGTTCGTGCCGCCGGACTACTGGCCGGAGTTGGAGAGCCGTCTTTTGGACATGCAGACGCGCAGACTTGCGTTGATGGACCAATACGGGATGGAGATGATGATCCTCTCGCTCAACGCGCCCGCCATCCAGGCGATGCCCGACGCGGCGAGCGCCACGGATCTCGCCCGGCGTGCCAACGATTTTCTTGCCGCCGAAGTGGCCAGGCGCCCCGATCGCTTCCAGGCGTTCGCGGCGCTGCCAATGCAGGATCCGGATGCCGCCTGCCGCGAACTGGAGCGCTGCGTGAAGGAACTCGGATTCCGCGGCGCGCTGGTGAACGGCTTTTCCCAGATCGGGAAGGCCGACTCGATGTTCTATTACGACCTGCCGCAGTACTGGCCGTTCTGGTCGGTGGCGGAGGCGCTGGATGTGCCCTTCTATCTGCACCCGCGCAATCCGCTGCCCAGTGCCGCACAGATTTACGAGGGTCATCCCTGGCTGCTCGGACCCACCTGGGCCTTCGGCCAGGAAACCGCCGTGCATGCCCTGAGGCTGATGGCCTGCGGCGTGTTCGACAAGCACCCGAGGCTCAAGATCATCCTCGGACACCTGGGCGAAGGACTGCCATACGGCATCTGGCGCGTGGACAACCGCAATGCCTGGGTCAAGACGCCGCCACGCTATCCGGCGAAGAAGAAGCTCGGCGACTATTTCCGCGCCAACTTCTGGTTAACCACCGCGGGCAATTTCCGCACCCAGACCCTGATTGACGCGCTGCTGGAAGTCGGCGCCGACCACCTGCTGTACTCCACCGACTGGCCCTTCGAGAACATCGACCACGCCGCCGACTGGTTCGACGCGGTGAGCATCAGCGAGGCAGACCGCCTGAAAATCGGTCGTCTGAACGCCATCGAACTGTTCAAACTCAAGCTCTGAATACTTCCCGCCTGCCTTCATCTAGCGCCTCCGCGGCCGCCGAGGTCACGCTCGTAATCACGCCTGAGAGCTGCCGGCGCGGGTCACCTAAGCTTTCTACCAGTTTCCGGCACGAGGGCGCCTATTAGAGTCCAGCCCAAGCCAATCACGAAGAGACCCACGAGAGACCAGTCTAATGTTCCGGAAATGTCAAAGAGATAGCCCGCAAGCCACGGTGCGATCAGTCCTCCAAGATAGCCGATGGACAGGATCATCCCGCTCGCCGAACCGATGGATCTTCCCCGTGATAGTTCCGCAGGAAGAGCCAACATCATGGAAAAGCTCCCGCTTATCAGCGCGCCCACCAAGACCATGAGCAGCCACCCCCAAGGAACGCTTATATAGATCGCCCACAAGGACGCGAAGGCCAGTAGCAAACCGCTTCCCCATAGAAAAGGCTTCCGCAGGCCAATCTTGTAAGACAACAACGGTGCGAGGAACATGGCCGGCAGTCCAGCCCAGCCCCTGATTGACGTTATCGCCGAGGCGAGTTCGGGAGTTGCCCCCTTGAGCACCATTAATGACGGAGTCCAGCTTACCCACACGTAGAAATGCACGCAGTTTGCAAACATCAGAAGCGCCGCCAACCATAGATTCCTGTCTCTTAGCATCCTTAGCGGCGAATCCCTATCCCGGGATACGGTATGTGACTGCTCTTCCGTATGCGGAGGTTCCTCGACCGCAATCCAGCAGAGGATAAAGGCGGCTATGGTCGGTGTGGCCCAGAAGTAGAACACGCCTTGACTTGTATTCGTGATCGGGAGAAGTATAGGCAGCGTAATGACGTAGGGAATCGTGCCGCCAAGAGCAATACCCGTTGCGTATATTCCAGTAGCCACACCTACCTTTTCCTTGCTGAACCACGCAAATGCGATTTTGGGGAGATTAGGGAAGACCAGGGTAAATCCCAAACCGAACAGTCCGGTAAAAAGATACAGCAGCGTGTAATCCGAGATAGCTCCCCTGAGCAAGCCTCCTGCCGACATCATGGCAGCACCAATCATCGTGGCTTTCTTGATGCCAATTTTGTCTGCAAGCATTCCGGCAGGTATCGCAGCGACTGCCAAGACTCCCAATGGAAGGGAAATGAGAAAGCCAACCTGGGCGTAGGTAATGCCAAATTCTTCCCTGATGATGTGCACCATGGGTGGAACGCAGAGAAGAGCGCCGTACATTGAAAAACCGAGCAACCAAGCGCACCCGATGGCAACCCACGCTTTCGCGGCTGGCTTAATGGTGGACATCTGGAGTGACCGCCTGCTGCGCCTGAGGCATGGGAGAATCGATCTGGCCGCGAAGTCTAATCGGCTTCCTGGCGCGCTGCAATCGCGCGCTCAAATCCGCCACCCTCGCTCCGCCCGGTCTCGGCCCGTACCGACTCGGATTCAGCGGGCGCAGAAAAGCGTGAACCCGGCAGCACTCACGCCGACCCCGCTTCGGCGGGGTTCTTGCTTCTGGGGGCGTCGCCAGGGACCGCTCATGGCCGATAGGGTGAATTCCCTGTTGAGTCAGCAATCGGCCGCTCGAAGAATTCATTTTCTTCCAAGGTCTGCTTACGGAGAGTACGGGCAACCGCCGCAGTCGGCCAAGACCGGTCCTCCAGGCTCATTTCCCGATGCGGTCGTTCGCGATGGCGCTACCCGACATCGTGCCGCGGCAGGTCGATCCTGCCTGGACTTCTAGGGTGCGCAGGCAGGGGTTGTGCGTGCCACGGCATTTCCCGATCCGTGACACGGTCAGTAGCCTTTCTCCCGGTCAACCTGCATCAGCAGCGGTTCGCCGCCCAGATAGCGGCGAAGATTCTCCACGTACAGTCCGGCGACGATGGCATCGCGCCGTGGGTGGCCCCCACCGATGTGCGGCGTGATCACAATGCCAGGTGTGGTCCAGAAGGGATGCGCCTCGGGCAGCGGCTCTTCGCGGAAAACGTCGAGAACCGCACCCGCGATCGTGCCAGTTGTCACGGCATCGATGAGGTCCTTGTCGACAACTAGCGCCCCGCGCGCGAAATTGAGCAGCCACGCGCCGCGTTTCATAGCGGCAAAACGCCGGGCATCCATGAAGCCCTCGGTCTCGCGCGTGTCAGGCAGCAACAGAACCACGTAGTCGGACTCGGCGAGGATCTCGTCGGTGGCCTCGGGCGGGCGGACGCGGTCGATGCCGGCGAGAGGGTGCTCGATACGCTTGGTTCCGACGACGCGAATTTCAAGCGCCGCTGCCTTTGCCGCAAGTTCCGTTCCGATGGCGCCGAGGCCGAGTATTCCGAGCGTCTTGCCCGCAAGCGGTTCGGACACGCGTCGCGCCCAGCGGCTCGCTGCCTGGTTTGCAGCGTGCTCAGAAAAGTGTTTCGTGACGTGGAACAGTGCCCCGAGGATGTTCTCCGGCATCTGCACCCTGTGGATGCCGCGCGCGCAGGTGAGCATCACCTCCTGGCGCAGGTCAGATCGCTTCAACCACGTGCTCATGCCGACGCTCAGCGACTGGATCCATCGCAGGCGTGGCATGCGCGCAAGCGCCCCGGGCGCGGGCGGCCATCCCGCCAGCAGTTCGGCACTCTCAAGAATACGCCCCGGCGGCATCTCGCCGCGTTTCAGGAAAACAGCCTGGATCCGCCCAGCGAGGCCCGCCGCAGTCATGGCGTCGCGATACGCGGCCGGGTCGTCCACCCAGAAAAGCGCGCAGAGCCGCTTCATGCGGTTTCCCGATGCATCCAACCAGACGGGTAGCGTTGGGCGCTGGTCGATACGGCTGGCCGACGCGGTTCCCGGCCATGATGCCGGCCGCAGCGCGCACGCACACCAGGTACTCGAGTCGTGCGTGCCCGATCCTGCGGCACAAGTCGCCGCGGTCCGCAAACAAGTGGATCAGGTCGGTCATTGAACATGAAAAGCACGCCGTAATCAGGTGCGCAGACATGCGCCGTCCGGCGCGAAATCCGTCCAGGGTTGAGTTTCACTTCCCGTTGCGGGCGGAACCATCGGAGCGATCGTTGAGCGGAACTGCCGGTAGATGACGGGGCAATCTATTCCAACGACCGAAGCAAGGCAAGTTCTGTCCCGCACTCCTGCAGATGCGTGGCATTCTCCGCGATCAACGAGTACGTACCGAAGGCCGCCTCGACCCCGGCGTAGGACATGGCAATGCCGGCAGACCTTCCGCCACAACGCCTGTCAGCCGCCGCCGGCCCTGAGGAGCCAAGAGGGGAGCCAAGGGATTGCTATCCCCGCACTATTGGGTCACGCTGTGCACCGCGGACGGGGTTCGCTTGGGGCGATCCCGGCTTTCGCAAAACCATCAACGGCGTCAGGTCCGCCGGCGTACTTGATCGATCGTCGTCGGGCGCGTCATCGTTGGCGTGCGATCGATCGCGCCGCTCTGACGATGAGGAAACGACATGAAGCCAACTCTTGCTGAGACCTGGACCGGCAAATGGGACAAAGCCGCGCAGCGCGACGTCTATCCGTTCAATTTCGTGCCTTACGAAGACGCCAAACGCGTGATGGAAGAGGTGATCCCTCAGTTCGACGCCGACCGTGAGAGCTTTACCCGCGGTTTCGCGACGGCAGCCACACCGTACGAGGCGGCGGGCGATGCGGCCGCCGCGAGTGGCGATGGTGCGGCGGCCCGGGACGCCTACCTCAAGGCCTACGGCCTCTATCGGATGGCGCGCTTTCCCTGCATGAACACGGATGGCAAGAAACAGGCCTATCGGCACTCGCAGCGCTGCGCCCTGAAAGCCTGGGGCTACGCCGACATCCCACCGGTGCGCGTCGAAATGCCATTTGCCGGCCGCGCCGGTGAAGGGAATGCCGTCGTCGCCTATTTCCGCGCGCCGAAGACCGGCAAGGCGCCGGTGCTGATCGCGTGGGCGGGTATCGACACGTTCAAGGAAGACAGTCTGCTACGCACGCAGAAATTCCTCGACGCCGGAATGGCACTCCTGCTTATAGACATGCCCGGGACCGGCGACTCGCCCGTGCTCGGCTCTGTAGACGCGGAACGTCAGTGGGATGCGGTGTTCGACTGGATCGAAGCGCAGCCCGGCCTGGACGCGTCGCGGGTCGGCGGCTGGGGCGGCAGCTTCGGCGGCTATTGGGCAACTAAGGTTGCGCATACCCACGCGAAGCGTTTTCGGGCCGTGATCAGCCAGGGCGGAGGGGCGCATCTCGTCTTTACGGGGGCGGAGATTGAACGTTCGCAATCTAATGGCCTGCCGTGGGGTCAGTCGGAAAGCCGCGCCAATGCGTTCGGACTCAAGACTCACGAAGAATGGAAGGCATTCGCGCCCGGCCTGTCGCTGCTCGATCTGGGTGTGCTCGACCGCCCCTGTACGTCGCTGCTCTGCGTCAACGGTGTCAGGGATCCGATCACGCCGATCGCCGACTATCATCTGGTGTTGGAACACGGAAGCCCAAAGGAGGCGCGTTTCGTCGCCAACGGCGGCCATATGGGCCGACCACTGGACGGCAGCCCAGATCCAACGGAAAGCATCATGCTCGACTGGATGTCCCGAAAGCTCGGCGTGGC
Source organism: Betaproteobacteria bacterium RIFCSPLOWO2_02_FULL_65_20 (assembly GCA_001770425.1). Lineage (GTDB taxonomy): Bacteria > Pseudomonadota > Gammaproteobacteria > Burkholderiales > SG8-39 > JACQTO01. The sequence continues at coordinate 37,223 of MEQZ01000178.1, forward strand.
CTGAGCGGTCGCCGGACGGGATGGCCCTCAGGCCCGGCCGTCTAGCGCAGATCGACGACCGTTTGTTCAACGCCCAGCCGCAGAGAGGTGCCAGGAAGCCCCGAACTCGTCCGCACGCGCCCGTCGATTCATCGGGCGCCCGATAGCACGCATCGCCGTTCTTGCATCAGACCCGGAGCGGAAAATAGAGGTCGAACCAGCTCTTCAGGATGCCGTAGAGCCTGCTATTGCCCGTTGCCCGAGGAAAGTGGTCGATATCCGACAAAAGGATGAGTTCCGTCGGCTGGCCGGCACGCTGAAACATCGCGATCGAGGCATCGGTCGGCGTGACTGAATCCCGTGCGGCGTGAAGCAGCAGCAACGGCCTGGGCGCGATACGGCCGATCACGTCGTTGGGACGAAAGTCGTAGATGCTCTGCGCCGTTTCGACCGGGAACTCCATGACCGCGTCTTCGGGCAGCCTGTCGCGCAATCGCTCGGGTAGGATTGTGCCGTGCGAACACTGGAGATGCGGGACATTGTTTTGCAGGAGGATAGCAACCATACATAGTTCAAGGCGATCGCTCTTAGACACCACCACGTTTGGCGATGTCTTGATTGGAGTGCACGTCAACTTGGACACCCCGGGGGTTGGAGCGTGTATCTTGATGGCGTCCAGGATTAGATGACAGGTTTGCGAGGCAAAGGATGGGTTGATCAAGTACGCTGAGCTGGACAGATGTGCAAACTCCGACGGACGAAGATCGTTTAGAGTGCAGTCCTGGATGATGAGGCTTTTGTAGGCGTCAGCGAATCCATCCAATATGCATTTTGCGATTCGCTGATGGTGTAGTTCCAGTTCTGTGGGCGTGACAGTGGCCCCTCGCCAGCGGGGGCCCGATCCGCCAGAATGGAGATTCTCAGCACCACTCCGAAATCGCGGAGCAGTGCGATCGGCGCGAAGTCGCGAAGCGTCTCATACGGCCTCTTCGCATTGAGATGGGGATTGATCGTGAAACCGATATCGATGCCGAAAAGATGATATTTGTATGCGGCGCGGCAGGTCAAGCGCGGAGGCGCTCGCCCAGGGCAATCGCATGAAGAAACATCATCGCAAAACCACCAGGCTGGGCACCCCGATGGCAGCATCCCATGAGCCGGACCGCGAAGACCTTCAGTCATCGGTGCCTCTTTCAACAGGTGAGGAAACCGGACCGACGCTGCAGTCCGGCGAACGCGGCCCGTGCGTCCTCAGGAGGAGGAACTTTTTGCTTGCTAAAGACAAACCCTTTGACATCCACGGAAGATGTGGCTTAATGTTCCCGCCAATCAATTGATCCTCACCGACACAGGAGTGCTGACCATGAAGCGCGTAAGCCTGTTCGTGACCGTGTTAGCGACGATGGCTATCGGCTGTTTGGCAGGCCCGACTCAGGCCCAGGAGAAGGCGACGCTTGACCAGCTTGTCGCTGCGGCCAAGAAGGAAGGCGGCTTCGAGTTCTACGGGCCGTCGACGATAACGCCGCAAGGCGCGCAGGAGTTGGGCCGAGCTTTCAACAAGAAGTACGGCCTCGACGTAGCGCTCAGGTTCAGCCCTGCGGGGAACATGGTCAGGGACATCTCCAAGATCATCACCTCGGCAGCGGCGGGCGCGGCCCCCGAATGGGACCTCATGGTCGTGACCGACGCCCATCATGCCTTCCTGGCGATCCGGAAGATGCACCAGACGTTCGACTACCGGAAGCTCGGAGTCGATGCCAAGCTCCTTCATTACAGCGGCGGGTCGGTCGCGTTTGCCAACCAGTACGTGATTCCTGCCTACAACAAGAACATCCTGCCGGCGAAGGACGTTCCAAAAAGCTGGGAAGACCTCCTGGACCCCAAGTGGAAAGGGGGAAAGCTGGGGATCTCCACCGCGCTTCACCACTTCGGCCGTCTGGCGGTGGACGCATGGGGCGAGGAGAAAACCACCAAGTACGTCAAAGCGCTGGCCGAGCAGAAGCCGACTCTGGGCAATCCGGGGACGGTGCACGCGAAGCTCACGATGGGAGAGGTTCTGGTTTTCGTCAACCAGATCAGTGAATTCGTTTTTCGAGCCAATGTAGAAGGCGCGCCGGTGGTTTTCGCCGAGGGGATCGAACCCGTGATCGCGCCCGGCCTCCAAGCGGGGGTGCCGAAGGGGGCCCGCAACCCCAACGTCGCATATCTCTTCGCCGCGTACCTCACGACTCCCGAGGCGCAGGCGATCTGGGAGAAGTACGCGGGGTTGAGCTCCGCGTTCATTCCGGGGACGAGGATGCATAAATATGTCCAGGGGAAGAAGATGGTGTACTTGAAGGACGAGGACGCCGCGACGGTGGACAGATTGACGCGGGAGTACGGGAAGATTCTGGGGTTCAGGTAACAGCGCCAGAGGGCGACGGTCACGCCGGAGCGGATCATAAGACGCGCACGCCCAATTCGGACCGCGGCGCTCACGCTGGGTGGAGTTCTCCGGAGGCGTTTCGAGGCGCGGGACAAGGCAACGGCCGGCCGGGCGATCGCCGGGACCAGCAATGACAAGGGGTGGTCGAGTTCTATGACCCCTCGACCTTGACGCCTCAGGGCGCGAAAGCGCTCGGCGCCGCATTCAATAAGAAGCACCGGCTCAGCGTCACGCTGGAGTTCAGCCCCGCAGGGAGCATATGCCTCTGACATCAGCCGGATCATGGGGAACGCGGCACTATGAGCGTCGCGTGAGCTGAGGCGACACCGATGGGGTCGGTCAGCGCCAAAGGCATTGCGGCAGGTTGGCTGGGGCGATCGCTCGACGTGAGAGATCGCGCGCAGAACCTCTTTGCCGGAGGGTTGCTGGCGCTGTTGCTGATCCTCGTGGGGTTGCCGCTGGCCATGGTGGTCCTGATGAGCTTCCGCACCGGCTTTCCGGGCGAGGGCGGCCCGCTCACCGTTCAGAACTTCGTCGAGGCCTACAGCGACCCCGCCACCTACGCGGTTCTCTGGAACACACTCCTGTTCTCGGCGGGCACCGTGACGGTCACCGTGCTCTTCGCAATCCCTCTTGTCTGGCTGGTCGCGCGAACCGATCTTCCCTGGAAGGGCGCGGTGCAGGTGCTTCTGACCGTGGGGATTCTGATTCCGGTCTTTTTGCGGACCATCGCGTGGATCCTGCTCCTGAGCCCACACATCGGCCTGGTCAATCAGTGGGCGAAACAGGCCTTCGGGGTCACCGAGCCGGTGGTGAGCCTTTACAACATCGGCGGGATGGCTTTTCTCCAGGGAGTCTCGTTCGTGCCGGCGGCGTTTTT
>MEQZ01000179.1:0-5025 GCA_001770425.1 Betaproteobacteria bacterium RIFCSPLOWO2_02_FULL_65_20
AGATCATGGAGACCAGCTTGAACAGCGGATCGTCCTTGAGGCCCGGAGTCCTGAGGCAGAATTCACGCTGCGACATATAGCGCGGATCGGTTTTGCGCAGGACCGCGTGACCGTAGCCCGGAACGACCTGGCCGGAATTGAGGGTATCCCAAAGGGCTTTGGTGACCAATTCCTTGGTGGGCTCGACGCCTTTGCAGTACTTTTCCTGGAACTTCATGGTCCAGCTGAGCACTTCCTGGTTGGCAAGGCCGTGGAGCGGGCCTGCCAGGCCATTGAGACCGGCCGAGTACGCATAGTAGGGGTCTGACATTGCCGAGGCGACAAGGTGGGTGGTATGGGCCGAGACGTTGCCGGATTCGTGGTCCGAGTGGAGAATGAAGTACATGCGGGCCACGTCCTTGTAATCTTCGCTCTGGCCGATCATATGGGCGAAATTGGCGCCCATGTCCAGCTTGGGATCTATGGGGGTCTGCTGGTCGCCCCTGTACTTCAGGTTGTAAATGAAGGCGGCGATGACGGGGATACGGGCCACGAGGTCGCTGGCATCCTCGTACACCTGTTCCCAGGCATTTGTCTTGTTGAACTTGCCCGAGGTGTAGTAAGCGCAAAACTTGGAATCCTTCTGCATAACCAGGATAGCGCTGGAGAGCATCACCATCGGATGACTGTCCCGCGGCAGGGCGCGGATCACGTCAAACACGTACTGGGGAACTTCCTGGCGCACTTTCCACTGTGCTAGGACTTCGTCCACCTGGACCTGGGTGGGAACCTCACCGGTCAGCAGGAAGTACCAGAAGGACTCGACGGTCGGATAAGTGGAGCCGGGAGCCTTGGGGAGGGCCGCAAAGGTTTCGGGGATGGTCTTGCCCCTGAAGCGTATCCCTTCCTGCGGATCGAGGTAGGAGATGTCGGTGACCAGGCACCTGATGTCACGAGCTCCGCCTATACACTGCCCGATATCAACCTTGTCGATGACAACGTCTGCGTATTCCTTGGTGAGCTTGGCGGTGCGGGGACGGTGCGCTTGAATCTTTTCCGACAACTTGTCTTTCAACTGTGTCATGTGACTGATCTCCGCTTGCTTGGGACTGTGCGATTGACTCTTTTCCGACAATTTGTCTAGTACCTGTGTCATGTGCCTGATCTCCTATTGCTTGCCTATGCCAAATTCTATGTATGACGTTACCGTTCGCCGCGCCAGCAACTGCGCAGCAGTTCTACGAATTCGACCAGATCGGGGTCGCCGGGCACGCTGCGCCGGACCACCAGATCCCAGAGTTCTTTGTCACCGGAGTCGAGCAGTCTTCCGAATGCATTGACTTGCTTGTCCGACAACCGCGATCCGTAAAGATCGAGAAAACGCTCGAGCACGAGATCGTTCTCAAGCAGGCCGCGCCGGCAGCGCCACCGCAGGCGCTTGAGTTCGGAGTCATCCATTGCGCCCAGCGTGCCTTGGACCCGGAGCGCCATGCCGGCTGCGTCCGTTGCGTGGATCATCCTGTCCCTGCTCGATCGGTTCGAGCCGCTCCATCCGTTCGCTGTCGTCCTGCACATGGGGCCGGGCCTCTTGTTCCGCCGCATGTTCCAGCGGGTGCGGGAACCTGCCCGCCCAGCATGAAGAGCCTATATGGTGTAGCTTCAACGGCATGCCGGGTTTGCGCAATATCAATATCTGCTGACTTTGGTCTTGATGCGCCCGACCGGTCGCGGCCTGAGCGATCGGAGGCTGCCGTGAATCGTCAGTGCGCTGATGAGGCCGGGCCCAGTGGGCACGGACCGAGGCGGTCCCGGAGCCGGCGCGAGACGAGCGATGACGCAGTGCAAGTCGCTTCACTTTCGTCACGCCATCATTCATGTACCGGCAGCAGCATTATGTTTCGTCCCCGTGCGTGCCCCACCGCGCATCGCGGAACAGCGGGGACCCTTGCAACGGACAATTGATATGTTGTGCCGCACAAAATCAAGCCGATTTGACCCAAGTCAATAACTTTTGCGGCACTAGTGTCCTACTTGCCATTGGGCTGCGTGCCGCCTGGGAAAGTTTTATTTTTGCATCTTATATCAGAGACATATCTTGGTTGACAGCCCATGGTTCACCGCCTAAACTGCACTGGAATGTGCACTGCAGCATACGACACCCTGACGGCGCATCGCCAGCGCCGATTTTCGGTGCCATACGCGCCATTTATTCAACCTAGTTTCGACTGATCAATTCCACGGAGTCCCTCATGGCCAAACCAGCCGTTCGTGTCGCAGTCACCGGCGCAGCCGGGCAAATCGGGTACAGCATACTGTTCAGAATCGCCGGCGGCGAAATGCTGGGCAGAGACCAGCCGGTCATTCTGCAGTTGCTGGAGATTCCGGATGAAAAGGTCCAGGCCGCGCTCAAGGGCGTGATGATGGAACTCGACGACTGCGCGTTCCCGCTGCTCGCGGGGATGAGCGCCGCATCGGACGCGAAGGTCGCGTTCAAAGATGCCGAAATCGCCGTCCTCGTCGGCGCACGGCCGCGCACCAAGGGCATGGAGCGCAAGGACCTGCTCGAGGCCAACGGCGCGATCTTCACCGTGCAGGGCAAGGCGCTCGACGCGGTCGCGAACCGCAACGTCAAGGTGCTGGTGGTCGGCAACCCTGCCAACACCAATGCCTATATCGCCATGAAGAGCGCACCCGGCCTCCCGCGCGAGAATTTCACCGCGATGCTGCGCCTCGACCACAACCGTTCGTTGTCACAGATCGCGGCAAAGACAGGCAAGGCAGTGGAGACGATCGAGAAGATGATCGTCTGGGGCAATCACTCACCGACCATGTACCCGGATTACCGTTTCGCCACCATCGGCGGGCAGCCGGCACCGAAAGTGGTGAACGACGAGAAGTGGTATCGCGAAACATTTCTCCCGACAGTCGGCAAGCGCGGCGCGGCCATCATCGAGGCACGCGGGCTCTCCTCGGCCGCATCGGCGGCCAACGCGGCCATCGACCACATGCGCGACTGGGTCGCGGGCACCAATGGCAAGTGGGTCACCATGGGTATTGCGTCCGACGGCTCCTACGGCATCCCCGACGGCACGATGTACGGCTTCCCGGTCACCTGCTCGGGCGGCAAGTACCAGATGGTGAAGGGCCTGGAAATCGACGAATTCAGCCGCGGCAAGATGGATGCCACGCTCAAGGAACTGATGGAAGAGCGCGACGGGGTCAAGCACCTGCTTGGCTGAACCGCGCGGCAGGAGGCGCCGGCCGCCGCCTGCCTGGAGTGTCTGCGCGGTGACAGTATCCGCCGCGCGACTCCTGTAACATCATACGCGCCCGTCGGGGCAGCCGGCGGGCGCGACTATTTCAGACGGACCTCGAAGGGATGTTCCGGCGCGTTCCGGATCCTGCCGGCGAGCGAAGCCGCACGGTGGCGAACCGGATCGAGTCGAGCGGGGGGCACACATGACCACGATGTCCGCAGGCGCGAAATTCCGCGCAGCGATGAAGGAAGAAAAACCGCTGCAGTGCGTCGGGGCGATATGCGCCTACCATGCACGCATGGCCGAACGCAGCGGCTACAGGTCGATCTACCTCTCTGGCGGCGGCGTCGCTGCGGGTTCCCTGGGCGTTCCCGACCTGGGCATCTCCGGTCTGGACGACGTCCTCGCCGACGTGCGCCGCATCACCGATGTCTGTGCGCTTCCCCTCCTCGTCGACGTCGATACCGGCTTCGGCGCGAGCGCGTTCAATATCAGGCGCACGGTGAAATCGCTGATCAAGTTCGGCGCCGCGGCGATGCACATCGAGGACCAGGTCGGTGCGAAGCGCTGCGGCCACCGTCCCGGCAAGGAACTCGTTTCCATAGTCGAGATGGCGGACCGGATCAAGGCCGCGGTGGACGCACGCTCCGATCCGGACTTCGTTATCATGGCGCGCACCGACGCGCTCGCAGCCGAGGGGCTCGAGGCCGCGATAGCCCGCGCTGTCGCCTGCGTCGAGGCCGGCGCCGATGCGATCTTCCCAGAAGCCGTCACCGAGCTCGCGATGTACCGGCAGTTCGCCGAAGCGGTAAAGGTGCCGATACTCGCCAACATCACCGAGTTCGGTTCCACGCCGCTGTTCGGGCTCGAGGAGCTGCGCTCGGCGAATGTCTCGATCGCGCTCTATCCGCTCTCGGCGTTTCGCGCGATGAACAAGGCGGCATTGAACGTCTACCAGACGCTGCGGCGCGAGGGTACGCAGAAGAGCGTGGTCGATACCATGCAGACTCGCGCCGAACTGTACGACTATCTCGACTACCACGCGTTCGAGCAGAAACTGGATCAACTTTTCGCCAAGGAGAAGCGCAAATGAGCCAATCCGCAAATGAAACCGCCGCACCCGCCGGTCCGAAGCCGAAGAAGTCCGTCGCCCTTTCGGGCACCACGGCCGGCAACACCGCCCTGTGCACGGTCGGCCGCACCGGCAACGACCTGCATTACCGCGGCTACGACATCCTGGATTTTGCCGACATTGCCGAATTCGAGGAAATCGCCTACCTGCTGGTGCACGAGAAGCTGCCCAATGCCGCCGAACTCGCCGCCTACAAGACCAAGCTCAAGGCTTTGCGCGGGCTCCCGGAAAACCTCAAGGCTGCGCTCGAATGCGTTCCGGCCGCGGCGCATCCCATGGACGTGCTGCGCACCGGCTGCTCGGTGCTGGGCACGCTGCTGCCCGAGAAGGAGGACCACAATCTGGCCGGCTCGCGCAATATCGCCGACCGCCTCATGGCCTCGTTCGGATCGATGCTGCTGTACTGGTACCACTACAGCCACAACGGGCGGGAAATCGAGATCGAAACCGACGACGATTCGATCGGCGGCCATTTCCTGCACCTGTTGCACGGCAGGGAGCCCTCCGCAGAGTGGGTGCGCGCGATGCACACCTCGCTCATTCTCTACGCGGAGCATGAATTCAACGCCTCGACCTTCGCCTGCCGGGTCGTCGCGGGCACAGGCTCCGACATGTACAGCGCGATCTGCGGCGGCATAGGCGCGCTGCGCGGCCCCA
>MEQZ01000179.1:5098-5557 GCA_001770425.1 Betaproteobacteria bacterium RIFCSPLOWO2_02_FULL_65_20
CATCGTCAGGCGGATACAGAACAAGGAAATCGTGATCGGCTTCGGGCACCCCGTCTACACCATCGGCGACCCGCGCAACCAGATCATCAAGGATGTGGCGCGCCGGCTGTCGAAATCCGCCGGCAACATGAAGCTGTTCGACATCGCCGACCGGCTCGAAGCGGTCATGTGGCGCGAGAAGAAAATGTTCCCGAATCTGGACTGGTTCAGCGCCGTGTCCTACCACATGATCGGCGTTCCCGCCGCGATGTTCACGCCGATTTTCGTCATCTCGCGCACCTCGGGATGGGCGGCGCACGTCATCGAGCAGCGCATCGACGGCAAGATCATCCGCCCGAGCGCCAACTACACGGGTCCGGAGAACCGCAAGTGGATGCCGATCGAAAAGCGCAAATAATCCGGTCGGGGTGAAGAAGAGGGCCTTTTATTCAAGATCGTTGCTTGTGTGCGGATAGCCCT
>MEQZ01000180.1:0-17684 GCA_001770425.1 Betaproteobacteria bacterium RIFCSPLOWO2_02_FULL_65_20
GATCACGACTCCGGCCAGGTTCTCCTCGGCCAACAAGCGGAACTGGGCCTCGCTCGCGCGCAGCGCGCGCTCCTGCCGCTCGGCGCTTTCGCGCCGGTCTCTCTCGTGATCGGCTTCAAGGCGGTCGTACTTCCGCTGCCGCCGCTGGCTGAAAGTCAGTCCCAGGATCGCTGTCAGCGCAATCGCCCCGTAAAGCCCGCCATCCATGAGCGCATCCTTGCGCCACGGGGCATAGATGGCCGCAATATCCCGGCCGACGCCGACCACCAGGGGTTTGTCCATGGGAACATTTGCGGGTCTGATGGTGCGTATGGCCATCATGAGCTCCTCGCCGGTGGCATAGCCGGTACCGGTCATGACCGTGGCGGCCTGCCCGCTGTCCCGGTGCCGGCTGAAAAAGGATCCGGGTTTGGCCAGGTCGATTCCGGCTGCCCGCTCGTTCAGCGGCATGTACAAGAACCCCATGCCGTCGCCGTGCGCAATCGAAACCCACATGTCCGGCGCGTAAAGCACGGACTGCAGCAAAACGTTGAAATACTCGGGGTCAAGCGCCGCCGAAACGATGCCGGCAAACTCTCCCCTGGACCCGGTCGCCACTCGCGTCCCGTTGATCAAAAATACCCCCAGCACGGTCTTGAACGGCGGAGAAACGTAAAGCGTGGCCGGGTCCAGGCGCTCGCGCGGAACCTTGAAATACTCGCGAGCGCTGAAATTCATGCCGATCAATTCGTCCCGGCTTGAGGCCAACACCGTGCCTTCGGCATCGAGGATGGACATCGTGCGTACACCGGGCATCGCATCGGCCAAGGTCTTGAGATGGCGGGATGCTGCGGCGCCTATGCTTTTGCGGTTCGAAAGTGAATAGTCATTTCGAACCCCGGCCAGGGCATTGTTCACCCCCTCCAGTTGACGCCCCAGATTCTCATCGATCACCCGGGCCTGCACTTGCAGCCGGTCACGCTCCAGCGCTTCGACCCGGCCGCGTTCGTCGTAAACCCAATAGCCGACGAGCGCGCCAAGGATCAGCAGCGCCGTGCCAAGCAGCATCCACTCAATCCGGTAGCGGCGTGTTTGCAAGGTGCCTTGTCCGGTCATCCGGGGATTTCACCGATTGTAAGGCCTGCGGAACCAGTCGGCGTGAGGTCGCTTGAACGCCGGTAAGCGATCACGGCACCACGGTCGACACCAACGTTCTGGTCTACCGCTTCGACCCCAGGGATCCGGCCAAGCAGCGTGTCGCGCGTGAGCTGCTGCGTGAGGGCATCGAGCGCGGCACGCTACGCGTTGCGCACCAGGCGATCGTCGAATTCGTTCAGGCCGTCACCCGGCCGCTGGGTCGCGGCAAACCGAGCCTGCTGGCGCGGCCGGATGCGCTGCACGAGGCCGAAGTGCTGCTTGTGCAGTTTGAGGTCCTGTCCCCGACGGACTCGATGGTGCGCACTGCAATTCGCGCGGTCGCAACGTATCAGCTCGGCTGGCTCGACGCGCACATGTGGGCCTATGCCGAGCACTACGGTCTGGAGGAGATTGTATCGGAGGACTTTTCCGACGGGCAATTGATCGGGACCGTGCGCATTCGTAATCCCTTCAAGACTCCATGACCACCCCGCCGGCGGGGTCCGGTCTTGACCCGGCGCAAATGCGGCTATGCAGGCCCTGACGCCTTAACCCCGCTGTGGGCCTAGACGAGCGTCCGTAGCAGCCGCACCGCGGGCGCGACGCGCACGCCTTCGGGACTGCGGTAATCCTTGGTTCCGGTCGCCGAGATCTGCCATGCATCGGCGTCGGGAAACCGCGCCTTCAGGTAACTACGGCGACTTCGAGTTCAAGAACCTCGAGGCCGATACCCAATATATCCTGAGCATCGAGCACGCCGGCTGCAAGCCGCGCGAACTGCGCGTGCACACCGGCGCCGACCCAAACGTCGGAACGATCGTGATGGAGCCAGCAGTCTGAGCGGGTACGACCACCTCGCCGGTTGGAAGCGATGGCAGGTGTTGGCTGTTGTTCTGACCGATCCTCCTGCCCGCCTGCCGCGCGGGGTTCGGCTATTTTCCCGTAGTTTGCCGGGGGCGATTCTTCGCCGGAATTGTGGAATATAATACAATCGTATTCCACAATCGAAGGAAGACGCTTGAAACTGAAATTCTTCGACCTGTCCTTTCGAACCGCCTATGCCCAGGCGAAGGAGCTGGCGCTTGCGCAGGGACAAATTCCGCTTCTCACGGCGGGAACTCTGCAGACGGAAAAGCGCGCAGACAAGCATTTCGTCTATCGTTACCGCTACGACGCCTCCGGGAAGCGCGTCACCGAGTATCTCGGCCCTGAAGACGACGCGGGCACCGCGACCAAGGTGGAACGGGCGAACGCCGAAATAAGCGAGGCCGCGATTGTGGCGGGTTACAGCCGCGACTTGCGAAAAGTGGGTTTCCACAGCACCGACAACTCCGCTTTGGTTACCGTGGCGGCGCTGTTCAACGCCGGCATTTTCGGCAACGGGGGAATTCTGGTCGGCACGCATGCGTTCGGTGCGATCCTGAATGAACTAGGCGTCGCGGACACGTCTTTCGCCATGACCGAGGACGTCGACGTTGCGCGCGCCCAGCCGATCCAGATCGCGGCGCTCCCGGAGGGAGGCTTGCTCAAATTGCTGGATGAGACAGGACTGCCGTTTCACGAAGTTCCACAATTGAAGCGCAACGAGCCGCCGACTTCGTTCAAGGTGCGCGGAAAGAAGCTCAGGGTGGACTTGCTGGTTCCGGCAAAGGGCGCACCGTACAAGACCGTGGTCGTACGCGAACTGGGTGCGCACGCGACAGGAATGCCGCACCTGAAATTCCTTCTGGAAAAAACGACGCAGTCGGTGTTACTTGGACGGGACCGCATTGTCCCGATCACAGTGCCGCATGGCGGCCGTTTTTGCGTGCACAAGCTTGCAGTGTACGCATTGCGCGGCGGCAGCAATCCGAAGAGCCGGAAGGACGTGGCGCAGGCGGCACTGTTGGCGGCGGCAATGTCGCAGGACCAGGAATTCATGTTGCACGATGCGATTGACGCCATGGACAAGGCGCTGCGCTCCAAGGCGAAGGCAGGGGCCCGGCGCGCCATCGGCTTGCTCGAGGACGACTACCCCGAAGCAGCGGGTCTGCTGGCTGCCTTGGCCTGATTGTGGAACACAAACAGATTAAGTTCCACAATCGTTCCTTAACCGGTAATTCCGCCAAAATGTCGCTCGGATCGAGGTCCTGTCCAGTGGAGTCATCCCGAGGGATTTCCGCCCCGGGCGGCGGCCGCGGTGCGGTAGAATGCGCGCTTCGCAGGTTGGCGCTGCGGTTTTGATCGATCATCCTGCTGCAGATATTTCGCTGCGATAATCGATAGCAAGCTAGCCGACAACAAAGGAGGAGATATGCGCTTTGACTATGCACCTGTTTCACCGATCGCCCGAACTCTGGCGATTGCATTTGCAATGACAATTGCCGCGTCGGGTTCCTCCGCCGTGCACGCACAGTCGTATCCTTCGAAGCCGGTAAAAATCTACCAGGGCTTCGCCGTGGGCGGCAACGCCGACACCATCGCCCGCCTGGTTGCGCAAGGCCTGTCCGAGGAGCTTGGGCAGCAGTTCCTGGTCGAGTCCAGGACCGGCGCCGGCGGCAACATCGCTTCGGATTTTGTCGCGAAGTCCGCCCCCGACGGCTATGGCCTGGTGCTGCTCACAGGCGGACATGCGGTATCGGCGGCGATGTACAAGACGCTTGCCTTCGATCCGCAGAACGACTTCAAGTGGTTATCGCTGGTCAGCGTGTTCCCGTTCGTCATCGGCACCAGCGTCGACAGCAAGATCAAGACCATTGCCGATCTGATCGCGACGGCGAGGAACGAGCCGGACAAACTGTCGTTCAGTTCGGTGGGGGTCGGCACCACGCAGCATCTCGCCGGCGAACTGCTGCAAGCCACGGCAAAGATCAAAATGCTGCACATCCCCTACCGGGGCGGCGGCGCGCCGGTGCAGGACGTGATTACCGGTCGCGTCGACATCCTGTTCGACTCCGTCACGGTTTCGCGGGCACAGGTTGCCGGAGGCAAGCTGCGCGCCCTGGGGGTGACCTCGACCAGCCGCATACCGCAATTGCCGGACGTTCCGGCAGTCGCGGAGACGCTGCCCGGATTCAATGTGACCTCGTGGGCAGCCATTGCCGCGCCCGCCGGCCTTCCGGCCGAGATTGCCAACAGGCTGCACGCCGCCATTGCAAGAACGGTTGCCAGACCCGACGTCGGAAAACGGCTGTTCGACCTCGGCGGCATCGCCACCTCGAGTACGCCGGAGGAAACGGCGACGCATGTCGCCCGCGCGATCGCAACCTGGAAGCGGGTTGTGGAGCAGGCCAACATTCCCAAACAGTAGCGCGCACTCAGCGGCAGCCGGGCACGACCTGTGCAGTGGCGCAGCGGGTCGCCCGGCAGCGAATCACGCCGCCGGAACCACCGTGCCGGCGCACTCTCCGAAGCCGATTCGCGGGTAGCCCGGACGCTCGCACCACGCACGCATGATGACGGTGTCGCCGTCCTCGATGAAGCTGCGCGTCTCGCCGGTCGGGAGCGTAACGGGCGACTTGCCGCCGGCCGTCAACTCGAGTATCGAGCCCACGTCTTTCGCGTCGGGGCCGGACTGCGTGCCCGTTCCGAGCAGGTCGCCGGGCTGCAGATTGCAGCCGTTCGAGGTATGGTGCGCGAGCATCTGGAAGGCGGTCCAGTACGCGTGCCGGAAATTCCCCCGCGATAGCCGCGTCTCGCCCATGCCCATCGCGCGCGCCTTCGCGGTTTCGAGGCAGACCTCGAGCTGCACGTCGAGCGCGCCGCGCCCGCGGTTGTCCGGCGATTCGAGATAGGGCAGGGGCTGCGGGTCCGATGCGTCCCGGGTCCATTCGCAGCGGAATGGCTCGAGCGCTTCGAGCGTCACGATCCAGGGCGAGATCGTGGTGGCGAAATTTTTCGCGAGGAACGGTCCGAGCGGCTGGTACTCCCAGGCCTGGATGTCGCGTGCCGACCAGTCGTTCAGCACGCACAGCCCGAACACATGCGACTCGGCTTCGGCGAGCGGCACGCGCCGGCCTGCTTCGTTGCCCGGCCCCGTGAAAATCCCGAGTTCGAGCTCGTAGTCCAGGCGCTTTGAGGGTCCGAAAGCCGGCTCTGCCGCCTCCGGCGCCTTGGTCTGTCCCATGGGGCGGGCAAACCGGTGACCGCTGACGCGTATGGACGACGAGCGTCCGTGGTAGGCGATCGGCACCCATTTGTAATTCGGCATCAGCGGGTTGTCGGGCCGGAACATCCTGCCCACGGTCGTGGCGTGATACACCGAGGCGTAGAAGTCGGTGAAGTCGCCGATCACCGCAGGAAGCGCGTGCTCGGCCTGCGCCTGCGGAACAAGGTGTGACCGGAGCCTGGCCGCCTGTGGTGCTCCCTCGCGCAATGCCCGCGACAACGCGAGCCGCAGCGCGGACCAGTGCCCGGGTCCCAGCGCCATGAATGCGTTGAGCGTGCTCCCGGCGCAGGCCGCGGCCGCGACGGCCGCATCGCCTTCGAACTCGGTCTGCGCTGCGGCCAGGTCGAAGATCCGGTCGCCGATGGCGACGCCGCAGCGATAGGGTTCATCCGAACCCTTGCGGCGGAAGACGCCGAAGGGCAGGTTCTGGACCGGGAAGTCGCACTGCGCGGCATTCGCCGCGTCAACCCAGCTTTTCAGTTCCGGATCGTGCGTTTCATTCAGACGCGTCATTTCAGGGCTTTCCGGTGTAGTGTTTCTTCAGCCCCTGCCAGCACCGGGAATAATCGCGCTGGCGCTCCGGTGCCTCGATCGCGAATCGGGTCGGCTGGATTGCGTAGCGCGTCTCGAACATGAAGGCCATGGTGTTCCCGAGCTTGTGCGGCGTGAGTTCGATGCTCGATGCGCGCTCGAAGGTTTCGGCATCCGGGCCGTGGGCGGTCCACGAATTGTGCAGACTGCCGCCGCCCGGAACAAAGCCCGCGGCCTTGGCGTCGTACTCGCCCTGGATGAGGCCCATGTATTCGCTCATGACGTTGCGGTGGAACCAGGGCGGGCGGAAGGTGTCCTCGCCCACCATCCAGCGCGGGGGAAAGATCACGAAGTCGACGTTCGCCATGCCCGGCGCGGCCGATGGCGAAGTGAGCACCGTGAAAATCGACGGGTCCGGGTGATCGAAGCTCACCGTGCCGATCACCATGAACTTGGTCAGATCGTACTTGTAGGGCACGAGATTGCCGTGCCATGCCACGACGTCCAGCGGCGAGTGATCGATGCTTGCCGACCAGAGGTTGCCGGCAAACTTGGTGACGATCTCGTGCGGATCGTCCCGGTCTTCGTAGGCGGCCACCGGGGCGAGGAAATCGCGCGCAGCGGCCAGCCCGTTGGATCCGATCGGGCCGAGTTCGGGCAGCCGCAGCATGGCGCCGTAGTTCTCGCAGAGGTAGCCGCGGGCGGGGCCTTCGGGCAGTTCGACGCGAAAGCGCATGCCGCGCGGGACCACCGCGATTTCCAGCGGAGCCACTTCGAGCACGCCGAGTTCGGTCGCGAGGCGCAGGCGCCCGAACTGGGGCACCAGCAGCATTTCGCCGTCGGCGTTGCAGAACACGCGAGCGCTCATCGACCGGCTGGCGCAATAGACGTGGATGCCTATGCCCGCCTGCGCGCCGGCGTCGCCTGCGCCTGCGATCGTCAGCATGCCCTCGACGAAATCGACCGCTCGCGTCGGGAGCGCAAACGGGTTCCAGCGCAGCTGGGCGGGCGTGGCGTCGGTTTCGGTGAACGGCGCGGTGCGGACCAGGCCGTTGTCGATGCGCTGGAACGGCCCGTGCGACGCCGAGGGGCGGATGCGGTAGACCCAGGTGCGGCGATTTTCCGCGCGCGGCGCGGTGAATGCGCTGCCCGAGAGCAGTTCCGCATACAGGCCATAGGGTGAGCGCTGCGGGCTGTTGCGCCCCTGCGGAAGCGCGCCGGGCAGCGCCTCAGTGCTGAAGTGGTTGCCGAATCCCGACTGGCTGCCGGGGGCGGGGCTGGTCGACGCGGGCGTCCGCCGCGGCCGATGGTTTGGCGTGCGTCGGTCACTATTCAAAATGGAGCCTCCGGTAGAAATGACCCGTTGCCGGGCAATGGTCTATTGCGGCGCGATCCCCGGTTCCTCGTCTTCCCGGCGATCAGCAGCGCCAACAGGCCGAGGCCCGATATCCGTCTCATTCTTGCACCTTTCTATCGCCCTGGTTCGGACGCGCAACAAAGAGTCGATCCACCGGGAGAGGCATTATATGACCCGCAAAGCGGGGTCCGGCACGCTCAGGCTACGCTCAAGCCTCTGTTTCCTCAACCACGCCGAACGGGACGTCAAATGGAACCAAGCGCTCATTGTCGAACGAGGGGAAACCTCCTCGCTGGCGGTCGCAGTCCGCTGGTCCGGCGGCCGCCTCGCGGACCAAGGAGAATTGTCACAGGGAGAATTCCAGTCTGTCCGAAGCAATTATTTTCCGGCGTGACTTTTCGGCAGGGCGAGTTTTCGGCGACAATGCAACTGAGAGTTCCCGCATTCGAGACCAAGGAGCATGCAAATGGTTGAAGCTAACTTCGTAATCGACATGCAGCATCACCATATTCCGCCGCGGGCCCTTCAATATATCGGCAAGACTGCAGAATTCGATTTTTCGAAGAGCATCAACCGATTTCGCAACGCGGCGAGCAAGATTACCGACATCGAAGCCGACATCGCCTACCTGGACGCCGCCGGCATCGACATGGCGGTTCTCAGCACCGGGTCGTTCACTCCGAACGGAATCGAGTTTTGCCGGGTATGCAATGACGGTTATGCCGAGGTCGTCAGGCGGCATCCCAAGCGCTATATCGGCATGATCCACGTCTATCCGCTCGACGATCCGCAGCGCAATCGCGACGAGATCAAGCGCTGCGTCGAGGAACTCGGCTTGTCCGGTCTGGCGCTCGTGTCTTCGTACGGGGACACGAACATCGATTCCCGTCTGCTCGATCCGCTTTACGAAAGCGCGCTGGCGTACGATATGCCGGTATTCGTTCACCCCACTATCCGGACCGACCTCTGGGGCGGAGGACGTTACGACATGTTCGCCACGGTGTCGCGCGAATACGATCTGGTCAAATCCTTTGTCGAAATCTTCTACGGCGTGCTCCCGCGGTATCCCGGGCTGAAAGTCATCATGGCGCATTTCGGCGGGGGACTTACGGCGCTCAAGGGCAGGTTGCTCGCCTGGCACCAGCCCGAGAACATTCCGGTTCCGGAAATGAGCAGAGGGCGAGGACTGGCGATAGAGGAAGCCAAGGAACTGGGCCTTTACCAGGATTTCGAGTCGCGGCTGGCGAACTGCCTGTTCGATTCTGCAGGGTTCGGCGGCTGGCTGCCCGTCATCGAGTCATCGTTCGAAGCCTTGGGCCCGGACCATATATGCTTTGCGACCGACTATCCCTATGAGCTGGAAAAAGTCCCTCATGTGAGAAAAGTAC
This sequence comes from Betaproteobacteria bacterium RIFCSPLOWO2_02_FULL_65_20, assembly GCA_001770425.1. Classification (GTDB taxonomy): domain Bacteria; phylum Pseudomonadota; class Gammaproteobacteria; order Burkholderiales; family SG8-39; genus JACQTO01. The sequence goes on from MEQZ01000180.1 coordinate 8,540, forward strand.
TCGCTGACATCGAGCGCCTGGGCGCGAGCACAGAGGAAAAGAAGAAGTTTTTCGGGGGGAATGTGAAAAAGGCATTTCGACTCTGATCGGCGCCGGCGTCCATTCCATCCCGACCCGTTGCGGACGCTCACAAGTGCACCGGCGCGCTCGAAACTGAGGGCGTGCTCAACGGCCACCCGATGCGCCTCTGCGTCTCCTCCGCGGCCGTGCTTTTGCAGGTTCCCTTCCTGAGGTATCGAGGCAGATCATCATGAAAATATGCCAATACGACAACAACCAGGCCGGAGCCGTCGTCGGCGACCGGGTCTATCCGATAGGCCAGGCGCTGGTGCGCGCCGGACATGTGCGCGGCGGCTACACCATGCTCGAGATCATCGATGCGCTGGCGAACAGGCCGGGCGCGATGGATTCGATCCGCGAGGTTGAGAACACCGGCAAGGCGGTGGCCCTATCCTCGGCAAAGCTGCTGGCGCCAATCACCAACCCCCCTGCGATCTGGTGCGCCGCCTCGAACTACAAAGCGCACCAGCAGGAGATGGTTGAGCGGGTCAAGTCGACCACCGCCAGCCAGAACCTGAGCAAGGAAGACCTGATGTCAGAGTTTTTCCTGAAGCCGGCGAGCTCCATCGTCGGCCCGGGCGGCAACGTGATCCTGCCCAAGGTTTCCAGGCACGTGGATTTCGAGTGCGAACTGTGCGCCGTCATCGGGAGGACCGCGCACAAGGTCAGCGCGGAGAAGTCCCTGGGTCATGTCTTCGGCTATCTGATTCTCTGGGACCTCAGCCAGCGCGATCCCTGGGGCATCGGGCGCCAGAACACGCGCAACATCCGCAAGGGTTTCGATACCTTCACCGGTCTGGGTCCGTGGATCGCCACCGCGGACGAGATTCCCGATCCGCACAACCTCAGGTTTCATGTCGACCAGAACGGCCAGACCAAGATGACCGCCTGGACCGGGGACATGATCTGCAATCTGTTCGACCACATCCCGTTCCTGTCCGGATGCGTCACTTTGGCCCCCGGGACCCTCATCAGCACCGGCACGCCGGCCGGGGTGCAGCGGCTCGCGCCCGGGGATCGCCTGAAAGGCGTGATGCAGAACATCGGCGAGATGGAACTCGGCGTCGTGGCTGAAAGCTGAACATTGTTGATTGCTGGATCAGGGAGGACGCCAGTGTAAGGGTAATTGTGGTACGGAAAAATGTACCGACGTGAGAGACAGTTGCCGATCTGCCGGAGCGGCCGCCCGGACACGCTTGGCGCGGCAAGGTGCGCAAGGCGGACCTCATGAACGCGCCGGGAGATCGTCCGCACGATCCGGGGTCTGCGGGCTTTGATCTACAGCAAAGCGGGGCGCCTGCGGCCGCATCACCATTGCGTCTCGCTCCGCAGGGGGCGCGGCCCGGACGGTGCGCCAAGCGCGCGCCGGCGATGCATCGACAACATTGGAACGCCATTTCAGAATTGCGGATATGGCATCTGATCCAGGCGGGCACGAGGGGATGTATCCCCTCATTTTGCAATGAAGGCTCAGGACGCACAGCATGAAAATCGACATCTACTGCCACCTCATTCCACCCAAGCTCAAGGAGCTCATGTTCGAGAAGCAGAAGACGATCCGCGAGCTCAAGACCAACGTCAGCCTGCATGACCTGGACGCGCGGTTTCGCCTCATGGACAGGTATCCAGACGTGATCCAGGTGCTGACCGTTCCGGGGGCGACGCCCGACGACCTGGCAGGCCCCAAGGGGGCGGTCGACCTCGCGAAAAAAATCAACGACGAGCTGGCCGAACTGGTCGACAGGTATCCATGGCGGTTCGCCGGCGCCGCGGCAGTCCTTCCCACCAGCAACATCGACGCCTCGCTCAGGGAGATCGACAGGGCGGTCAACGAACTGAAGCTGCGCGGCATTCTGCTGCGCATTCCGATCAACGGCAAGCCCGTGGACAGGCCCGAGTTCCTGCCGCTGTACCAGAAGATGTGCGAGCTGAACCTGCCGATCTGGTTCCACCCGCACAAGAGCCCGAAGGTACCCGATTATCCCGACGAGACCGAATCCAAGTACATCATCTGGCACATGTGGGGCCTGGTGGTCGAGTCCACCTACTCGATGACGCGCCTGGTGTTCAGCGGGGTGATGGAGAAATTTCCAAAGCTGAAAATCATCATTCATCACTGCGGCGCCATGGTCCCCTACTTCTCCGAGCGGATCACCAACCACTACAACCAGTCGGAAATGCGCAACAAGACGAACTTCACCGTGGGCCTCACTGAAACGCCCGCCGATTATTTCCGCAGGTTCTACACCGACACCGCGCTCATCGGAAATACCCCGGCGCTGATGTGCGCCTACGATTTCTACGGGGCCGAGAAACTGCTGTTCGGCACCGACTCGCCTTTCGACGCGCAGATCGGCGACTACGGCACCAAGCGAACCATCCAGGCGGTCGAGCAGATGGACATTCCGGCGCCTGAAAAGCGCATGATCTTCGAGGGCAACGCGAGAAGACTGCTGCGCCTCCCCGTTTAGCGGGATCCGACGGACAGAAGCTGGAAGGACAATCGCAATGCAGGGGAAAATCGCGCTCGAGGAACATTTTGCGCCGCCGGATACGTTCGAAGTCAAGTTCCAGTACGTCAGCACGCGGCTGCCCGCCTGGCCGGAGTTCGAGCGGCGCCAGGTGAATTTTTTCGAGCAGGCGCTGCGCGACATGGACAAGACCGGCGTGGAGATGTCGATCACTTCCCTTGGCGCCCCGGCGATTCAGGCCTTGCTCGACCCGGGGCAGGCGGCGCAGGCCTCGCGCAAGTGCAATGATTTCCTGAAAGCGAGAATCGACGAGCATCCGGGCCGCCTGGCCGGGTTCGCGGCGCTTCCGATGCAGGAACCCGAGGCGGCCGCCAGGGAGTTGACCCGTTGCGTCAGGGAACTCGGATTCGTGGGCGCGCTGGTCAACGGATTCACGCAATTGCAGGAGCCGGATTCGGCGCTCTATTACGATCTGCCGCGCTATTTGCCGTTCTGGGAGGAAGTCGAGAAGCTCGACGTGCCGTTCTATCTGCACCCGAGGAATCCGATGGCCAGTCAGCTGCGGATCTACGAGGGGCATCCCTGGTTGCTGGGCTCGGCATGGGCCTTCGGGATCGAGACGTCCACGCACGCGCTGCGGCTCATGGCAAGCGGCCTATTCGACAAATGCCCGGGGCTCAAGATCGTCCTCGGACACCTCGGCGAGGGATTGCCCTCGGGCATCTGGCGCGTGGACCATCGCATCAAGATGGGCGGTGAGCGCACTCCCGCCAAGAAACCGTTGGCAGAATATTTCCGCTCCAATTTCTACATCACCACCAGCGGCAATTTCCACGACTCGACGCTGGCCGCCGCGTTGACAGAGCTCGGCTCCGACAGGATCATGTACTCGGTGGACTATCCGTTCGAGTATTTCGAGCAAGCCGCGGAATGGTTCGACAGCGTGGCGATCAGCGAATCCGACCGGCGGAAGATCGGGCGGCTCAACGCGCTTTCGCTGTTCAAGCTGAAAGGCTAGCGCGGGGGTCTCCTCGCCGCGGTTTCCGGCGCGCGGCGCTGAGCGACGGCCGGGGGACCTCAGGTGCGCGGGCTGAGCCGCGTCAACGGACCTACGGCACCATCAGCGGCTCGGGCTTGCCCACGGCGTAGCCCGAATCGGGAAAAGCGGGAGAGCGGACCGAAAGAGCGATGAAGTCAAAGCACAGTGGGGCGGGGTCTTGCAATGGCGTGACGCGCTGGGGCAAGGCCTCACCCCAATGCTTTACCACGCGGTGCGGACGGGATAGCGTGAAATGAACGGGTCCGGAGTGAGCAGCGTGAGACCATGGGCGAGCGCCTGGCACACCAGCATGCGGTCGAAGGGGTCGCGGTGATGCCCGGGAAGCTTGCCGATTTGCATGACCGATTCCTCATCGAGCGCAAGGCTTTCGATGCCGTGCCGCTCGCGCAATTGCGGCAGATAGCGATCGGGCGTCTGCGGCAACGTCAGCCGTCCGAGTGCATGCTTGACCGCGATCTCCCACACCGAGACTACGCTCAGGTAGACCTCGTTGGCGGGATCCGCGAATACCTCCCGCGCCCTTGGAGACAACGCGCTCGAATCCTGCGCGATCCAGAGGAAAGTGCAGGTATCGAGCAGCAGCTTCATGAGGATTCGGATTCGCCGGCGAATGCCGTGACCAGATCCTCCGGCAAGGGGTCGAAAAAGCTCGCCGGAACGGTGAATTCCCCCGCCGCCAGACCGATGGGGCGTTTGCGCGTGCGCGGCTGGCGCAACGGCCGGATCTCTGCGATCGGCGTATTGCGCTTGCACAGCACAATGGTCTCGCCCCGGCGCAGCCGCTCGAGATACGCCGAGAGGTGGGTCTTGGCCTGATTGATGTTGAGCTTGATCATGGTTCAATAGTAGACCATGTTAGGAGGCATGTCAAACACGACCGAACGTAGGTCCGGTACCGGACTTTCGCGGAATGGCCACGCGCCACCGGCCGAGGCCGTGGTCTCGCGCATGAATTAGCCGACCGCGTTGAGCGTATTTCCGCCGACCGTCACCGGATGCGCGCCGATCAGCGCAAACGCGATCACACAGGGCGCCGTGCCGCGGTTGACCCAGTTGTGTATCGTGCCGCGCTGCACCAGCACATCGCCCGCCTTGAGGTGTGCAGTGGTGCCGTCGAGGTCCATGTCGATCTCCCCGGAGATCACCACGGCATAGTCGATGCTGTCGGTGCGATGATTGCGCGCCGCCACGCCGGGGGCGTAGTGCACCACCCTGAACACCGTGCCGTTGCCCTCGCTGGTGCCGACCGGGCGGTTGGATCTGTCCTCGTTGCCGTTGTTGTCCACCGGAAAACCCTCGGTGGTCCAGATCACTGCCGCCTGCGCCCCGGGGCGGGTCGTGGCGACGTTGTGCGCGATTTCGTCGATCTGCACGACCGCGTTTCCGGCCGCATCGTGCCCGGTGACCACTCTTCGGATCTGAAATGACATTGCATGCTCCCAGCGCTCGTGAGGATACAGATGATCGGCCCTTATGGACAAGGGCGAATCGCTTCACCGCTGGAATCGGGATAAAATTGAAACGGATTTTTCGGTCTGGCCGGGTGGTGGACATTGTCCGGGCAGGCCGGGAGTCATTTGAAGCGTGACAGCGAGTCATATACCGCAGCACAGGAGCATCGCCATGTCGAAGAAACGAATTCCCGAGCCCAAACTCATCCGTCCCGACGACATCAATCCGCACCACAACTGGACCCGCCCGATACACGCCCCCGGCCACACGCAGGTGGATTTCGAGGAGCGCATCAATTTCCGGCGCTTGCACGATTACCGCCTCGCGCGCACGCGCGCCGCGCTGTACGAATCGGGGCTGGGCGCGCTGTTATGTTTCGATCAGCACAACATCCGCTACACGACCAGCACGGTCATCGGCGAATGGGCGCGCGACAAGCTGACGCGCTACTCGCTGCTTACCGGCAACGGCGATCCCTACATCTGGGACTTCGGCTCGGCAGCCAAGCACCACCGGCTCTACGCGCCCTGGCTGCACATCGACCACTGCCGCGCGGGAATGCTCGGCATGCGCGGCGCGACGGGCGGCGACGTGGTGTACTTCCGCGACGCGGCCAAGGAGATCAAGGCCATCCTCGACGCCGAAGGCGTGGGCGACATGCCGGTAGGGGTCGACGTGGTGGAGCCGCCCATGCTGTTCGAGCTGCAGAAGGCCGGCATCGAGGTGCGCGACGGCCAGCAGGCCATGCTTCAGGCGCGCGAAGTCAAGAGCATCGACGAGATGATGCTGCTCAACATGGCCTCTGCCATGGTGGACGGCGTCTACCAGGACATCGCCGAGGCATTGAAGCCCGGCATCAAGGAATCTCAGATCGTGGCGCTCGCCACCGCGCGTCTGTACGAAATGGGCTCGGACTGCGTCGAGGCGATCAATTCGATCTCCGGCGAGCGCTGCTCGCCGCATCCGCACAACTTCACCGACCGGCTGATCCGCCCCGGCGACCAGGCGTTCTTCGACATCATCCAGTCGTTCATGGGTTACCGCACCTGTTACTACCGCACCTTCAGCGTCGGCCGGGCGACGTCGCCGCAGCGCACCGCCTATCGCAAGGCGCGCGAGTGGATGGACAAGGCGATCGACCTGCTGCGACCCGGCATGTCCACCGACAGGGTCGCGAGGACGCTGCCCAAGGCAAGCGATATCGGTTTCTCCAGCGAGATGGAGGCCTTCGGGCTGAACTTCTGCCACGGACTGGGGCTGGGCCTGCACGAACGGCCGCTGATCTCGCGGGTGAATTCGTTCAAGGAGCCGATCGAACTCAAGGTGGGCATGGTGTTCGCGGTGGAAACCTATTGCCCCGCGACCGACGGCGTGTCGGCCGCCCGGATCGAGGAAATGGTGATTCTCGGGCCGAAGGGGGCGCAGATCATTTCGCTCTATCCGGCGCAGGATCTTCCGGTCGCCAATCCCTATTAAAGGCGGACCGCTGGCGCGGCCGCTTTAATTCCGCCGCTTGGAGCGACCCAAAGGGGTCGCTCAAGCGGCGGCTCAGTATGTAGTGCATACAGGAATATCAATGAAGACGAACAAACTGAAACTCGGCTGGATCGGTGCCGGCCGCATGGGATTCGAAATGGCGCAGCGGCTGGCCAGGGCCGGCTGCGACATCACGGTGTGGAACCGCACGCGCGCCAAGGCCGAGCCGCTCGCCAAGGATGGGGCCGGGATTGCGAGCCATCTTACCGAGTTGTCCGGCTGCGACATCGTGTTCTGCATGGTCGCCGCGCTGGACGACGTGAAGGAGGTCATCCACGGGCCGCAGGGGCTGCTATCAAAGTCGCAACCCGGCAAAGGCCCTGCGCCGCGCATGGTGGTGGAATGCTCCTCGATTTCGCTCGACGGTTCGGCCGAGCTGCGCGCGTTGCTCGCGGGATACGGCACCCAGATGCTCGCCGCGCCGGTCTCCGGGAACGCAAAGGTGATCAAGGCGGGCAAGCTCTCGTTCGTCTGTTCCGGCCCCAAGGCGGCTTTCGACGAGGTGGCGCCGCTGCTCGCGCACATCGGGCCGGCGGCCTCGTATGTGGGCGAGGGCGAGCTCGCCCGCATCGTCAAGATCTGCCACAACGTCATGCTGGGAGTGGTGACGCAGTGCATGGCCGAGATCACCGTGCTGGCCGAGAAGGCCGGGGTGCCGCGGCACGCGTTCCTCGCGTTCCTCAACCAGAGCGTGATGGGCTCCATGTTCACGCGCTACAAGACGCCGGCTTTCGTGAATCTCGACTTCAAGGTGACGTTCACGCCCTATCTGCTGCGCAAGGACCTGGACCTGGGCCTCTCTGCCGGGCGCGAATTCGAGGTGCCGATGCCGCTGGCTTCCGTCACCCGGGATCTGGTCCAGTCGATGATGGGCAACGGCATGTCCGATCAGGATTTCGCGATGCTGCTCATCCAGCAGGCCAGGGCGTCGGGAATCGAACTCAAACCCGAAAACGTACCGGTCAGCGACGGGCTACACTGATTCGTGCCTTTCGGCGGAATTCAAGCAGTTCGTGCATAAAGAAGTCGCGGACTACGCCAAGGTCATCAAGGCGGCCGGCATCAAGCCGCAGTGATGCAGAGCCCGGTCGGCTGACCGGACGCGATTCTTTCCCCGGGGCACCTCGCCCCGGGCGCCGGTTGGCGGTCACGGCAGTATCGCAGCGAGGACGCGCATGGCCAAGGATTCGAGGGTCGAATCGGCGATATCCCATTGGGCGCCGCGGTTCATATCGAACGGCGTGCTGCTTGCCGACTTTCAGGAGGTTACCGCCGGCATCGATCGCTGGGAGGACTGGTGCGGCGCGTGGTCGGCGCGCGCCGCTGTTCACGAGGCGCTAGGCCGGGAGGCGCTCGAGCAGGGGTACTGCCTGAGCGCGGGCGAGCATCTGTCCCGTGCGGCGGTGTATTACCACTTCGCCAAGTTCGTGTTCGTGCACGATCTGGACCAGATGCGCAGGGCGCACATGAAGGCAGTGGAATGCCGCGGACTGGCGCTGCCGCACCTGAGGCCGCCGGGCGAGCGCGTGGAGATCCCCTACGAAGGCGGGCACCTGGCGGGCATCCTGCGCCGGCCCGAGGGCGACGCCAGGCCTCCGGTGGTCATCATGGTTCCGGGCCTCGATTCCGCCAAGGAGGAGATGGAGGCCTACGAACTGCCGTTCCTTGCGCGCGGCATGGCGACCTTGATGGTGGACGGACCGGGGCAGGGCGAGGCGGAATATGAATTTCCGATCCGCGGCGACTACGAGGTGGCGGCGAAGTCCATGGTCGACTGGGTCTGCGGCCGGCCGGATGTCGATTCCGCGCGAATCGGACTGTGGGGCGTGAGCCTGGGCGGCTATTACGCACCGCGTGCGGCCGCATTTGAGAAGCGTATCCGCGCCTGCATCGGCCTGGCGGGGCCCTACGACTGGACGCAAATATGGGATGGGCTGCCGGAGCTGACGCGCGAGGCGTTCAGGGTCCGCAGCCACAAACGCACGCAGGACGAGGCCAAGCAGTTCGGGCGCACGCTGACGCTGAAGGGCGTGGCGAAGAACATCGAGTGTCCGCTGTTTCTGGTGACGGGAAAGCTGGACCGGCTGGTCCCGTGGCAGGATGCGCAGCGGATCGCCGCCGAGGCCTCCGGCCCGGTTGAACTGCTGGTGGTCGAGGACGGGAACCACATCGCGAACAACCGCCCATCCCGATGGCGGCTGAGGACCGCCGACTGGATGGCGGCGCAACTGGGTCTGGCTAGAGTCTGAATCAGGGAGGAGCGACGATGCGCGCGGGCGGGACGGCGGACACGTTCATCGTGAACGGTCGCGTCGCCACCATGAACAGGCGCCGGCCTTTCGCCTCCACGCTGGCGATCGAGGGCGGCACGATCATAGGCGTAGGGTCCGAAGCCGATCTCGACCATCTGCGCGGGCAGGGCACCGCCGTCATCGATGCCGGCGGCCGCACCGTCGTTCCCGGCCTCAACGACGCGCACACCCATTTCATCCGCGGCGGGCTGACCTATTCGATGGAAGTGCGCTGGGACGGATTGCCGTCGCTCGCCGACGGCCTGCGCATGATG
>MEQZ01000180.1:17709-18443 GCA_001770425.1 Betaproteobacteria bacterium RIFCSPLOWO2_02_FULL_65_20
CTCGCCGACGGCCTGCGCATGATGCGCGAGCAGGCGTGGCGCACGCCCGCCCCGCACTGGGTGCAGGTGATAGGCGGCTGGACCTGGGCGCAGTTCGCCGAAAAGCGCTTCCCGACGCTGGATGAAATCAACGCGGCGACCGGCGACACGCCGGCGATGGTGATGCACCTGTACGACCGCACGTGGATCAACCGCGCCGGACTGCGGGTGCTGGGCTGGACCCGGGACACGCCCGATCCCTTCGGCGGGATGATCGAGCGCGACGCCTCGGGCAACCCGACAGGGCTGCTCGTGGCGACCACAGGCCTGCCGGCGCTGGTGGGGGCGTGGCTGCGCGTTCCGCGGCTGTCGGCCGAAGACCAGACGATCTCGACGCGCCATTTCATGCGCGAGCACAACCGGCTGGGCCTCACGAGCGTCGTCGACGCGGGCGGCGGCGGACAGAACTACCCCGACAATTACGCCAGCATTGCGCAGCTTGCCGCGGAGAAGCGGTTGACGCTGCGGATCGGCTATACGCTGTTCGCGCAGGAAGGCGGCAAGGAACTCGAGAACTACCAGGCGTGGTCGAGGATGGTCCGGGTCGGCCAGGGAGACGATTACTTTCGCATGATCGGCGCCGGCGAGTACATCGTCTGGGCCGCGGGCGACGTGACCAACTTCGCCAAGGACTTCACAGGCAATCCGCCCGTCATGGAGAGCCAGCTCACGGCGGTGGCGAAATACATCGCCGG
>MEQZ01000180.1:18464-25238 GCA_001770425.1 Betaproteobacteria bacterium RIFCSPLOWO2_02_FULL_65_20
GGGCCTGGATCATTGCGAAACCATCCAGCCGAGCACACTGGAGCGCGTGGCGGCGCTTGGCGGCAGCATCAACATCCAGAACCGGATGTCTGCCGACGGCGAGGCGTTCCTTTCAAAATACGGACCGCAGGTGTCGGCAGATGCGCCGCCGATCGGGCGCATTCGCGAAATGGGCATTCCGATGGCCGCCGGCACCGATGCCAACCGCGCGAACAGCTACAACCCGTGGGTCGGCGTGCACTGGCTGGTCACGGGCAAGACGATGGGCGGGGCCAAGCTGAACGCCGACCGCAACCTGCTCGACCGCACCGAGGCGCTGCGCATGTACACCGCGGCGAGCGCGTGGATCTCCGGCGAGGAGGACAAGAAAGGAACGCTCGAGGTCGGCCGGTTCGCGGACCTCGCGTTTCTGTCGGCGGATTACTTCAAGATTCCGGAGGACTCGATCAAGGACCTGGAGTCGGTGCTGACCATGGTCGGCGGAAAGGTGGTCTACGGCGCAGGGGTCTACGAAAGACTTGCGCCGCCGCCCCCGCCGATCAAACAGGACTGGCTGCCGATCAAGACCTACGGCGGCTATCAGAAGCGCGCCGGGACCGCACCGGCCGCGGCTGCGTTGGGCGGCGGGCATGCACACCCGCTCATCATCGGCGACTGCGGCGCCTGGAGCATGGATTGCCCCTGCGGCGCATTCTGATGCCGGTCGAGGGCGCGGCGCGGCCGGCTCAAAGTTCGAACAGCGCGTCCACCTTCGCGGCGCAGATGAAATCGTTCTCCGACAGCCCGCCGATCGCGTGGGTCCAGTATTCGACGCGGGCGCTGTTGTAGCCCACGACGATGAACGGATGATGATCTTCCCGGTGCGAGATCCAGGCGACGGCATTCACGAACGCCAGCGTCTGGTAATGGTCCTTGAACGGGTACTCCTTGTAGATCTTGGCGCCGTCGCGCTGCCAGCCGGGCAGACCATTCAGCAGCGGGCGGATCTGCTCGTCCGCCAGCGGGGAGACGCCGCCTTCGCACGGCACGCATTTCCTGCGGGCGAGATCCTGGGCGGTATCGGACACGGTCGTTCCTCCATAGCGGTCTGCGGCCCGGATTCGAGGCCGCGCTGAAACAGGTTGCGGGCAGACCCCTTGGCGCACTGGAACCGGGAACCCCGGGGTCAGTCGGGACGCCGCCGGCTGGCGTATACTTGTAACCCCAATCGAGAATCCACGCAAGAAAGATCCTGACATGAACCAGGCATACATTTGCGACGCAGTGCGCACACCCTTCGGTCGCTACGGCGGTGCGCTGTCCGGCATCCGCACCGACGATCTGGCGACGCTTCCCATGCGCGCGCTGATGGAGCGCAATCCCAAGGTCGACTGGGGGGCGCTCGAGGACGTCATTTACGGGTGCGTCAACCAGGCGGGCGAGGACAACCGCAACGTGGCGCGCATGGCGCTGCTGCTCGCGGGACTGCCCAAGGAGGTCCCCGGTGCAACCGTGAACCGGCTGTGCGGCTCGAGCCTGGATGCGGTGGGCACGGCCGCGCGCGCGATCCGCTGCGGCGAAACGCAGTTGATGATCGCAGGCGGCGTGGAGTCGATGACCCGGGCGCCGTTTGTCATCCCCAAAGCCGACGGCGCGTACTCGCGCTCGGCGAAAATCGAGGACACGACCATCGGCTGGCGCTTCGTCAATCCGCAGATGAAGGCGAAGTACGGCATCGACGCGATGGCCGAGACGGCCGAAAATCTTGCCGACGAAGGCAAGATCGCGCGCGCCGACCAGGATGCGTTCGCGCTGCGCAGCCAGCAGCGCTGGGCCAAGGCGCAGGCCGCTGGATTCTTCAAGAACGAAATCGTGCCGGTCTCCGTTCCCGGCAAGAAGGGCGCGGTGACGGTGTTCGACACGGACGAGCACCCGCGGCCAGACACCTCGCTCGAGTCGCTCGCCAAGTTGAAGGGCGTGGTGAGGGAGGGGGGGACCGTGACCGCAGGCAATGCCTCGGGAGTCAACGACGGGGCGTGCGCGACCCTGCTCGCCTCAGAGGCCGCGGCGAACAAGCACGGACTTGAGCCCAAGGCGCGCGTGCTGGCGATGGCCACGGCGGGCGTGGCGCCGCGCATCATGGGCATCGGCCCGGCGCCGGCGACCCGCAAGGTGCTGGCGCTGGCCGGCCTGAAGCTCTCGCAGATGGACGTGATCGAACTGAACGAGGCGTTCTCGGCGCAGTCGCTGGCGGTCACGCGCGACCTGGGCCTGCCCGACGACGCAGCGCACCTCAACCCGAATGGCGGGGCGATCGCGATCGGGCATCCGCTCGGGGCCTCCGGGGCCCGGCTGGTGACGACGGCTGTGAGCCAGTTGCGCGCGACCGGCGGCCGTTACGCGCTGTGCACCATGTGCATCGGCGTCGGCCAGGGCATCGCGCTGGTCATCGAACGCGTCTAGATCGGGCGCTCGCAGAGGGCACGATAAACCGGCGGGCGGGCTGCATCCAGCACGACCGAGCCGAAAGGATCAGGGAAACGAGCATGCATACTGAAGTCCACATTCACGGCACCGTGCTGGTGCGGCCCGGCGTCGCGCAGAACGAGATCGAGCAGGCTCTCGCGCCGTGGCTCAGCTATGTCGACATCGACAGCCTCGCGGAGGCAAAGAGCGCGCACCAGGACGAGCCGGGTATCGTGTTCGACAAACGCCGGCGCATGCTCGAGATCTGCTGGACCGGCTGGGTCGGTCGGAACTTTCAGCGCTCGCTGGAGGCTGCGTTCGAGGCGCTGTCCCCGTATTCGGAGGAGGCGGCCGGTGTCGAGGTGACCTACTATCAGGAGGACGGCCGTGACGAGCACGGCATGGTGTTCGTCGGTCCGACGGCCGAGGCGATACAGGAGGTTCAGCGGCGCTACATGCTCGAAGACATGAAAGCGCTGCTCGGGCGCCATTTCGGCGACGCCGAGATCGGGGAGGTCGTGGGTCTGGTCAATCAGCTCTTCGATCGTCGCTTCGCACAGGGCGCGCCGGTGCGCGAGACGGGAGTGCCGGAGCGCGCCTTTCGCACCCCGTCCGGCAAGAAACACCTGCACTGAAGCCGCAAGCTCCATCCGCTGGCTCATGCGGCTGACCCGGGTCATGGCACACGCTGCATGCGAGCCGCGGCGCACGATACCTAAGCCGGACAAGTCGCAACCAACAGGGCCTGCTCGATTTTGCTTTTCATAATCTCCCGATTTTGGGAAGTTAGAAGTTCCAACTTCCCAAAATCGGGAGACCAATATAAACCCAGAATCTTCCCCAGATCTGTCCACACTCGAGTCGTAATAGACTAAGCGCTCGCCCATACCATGATCAACAATCTCCTTTCCCGCACCCCGCTGCACAGGCACGACGAGCCCGCGCAACGGCTGCTCGGCGTGGGGCAGCTGCCGCCGGACTCGGCCGAGCTTGCGCATCTGCTGGCCGCCGACGCCGCGCCGCAGGTCCGCATCGCCGCCGCGCAACGCTGTACCGTTATCGCGGCGCTCGCAGCTGCGTGGACAACGGAGGCGGATTCCGCGGTAAAGGCCGCCATCGCATCCGCGCTGGGCATCGCGCTTGCGCTGGCCGAGGACAGCGCTTGCGCACGGGAGACGCTCGAGGCGGACCAATGCACCGATGAAATTCGCGCCGACGTGGTGCGCCGCGCCAAGGATCCGGAGCGCCGCCGGGTCGCGATCGACTGCATTCGCGATGAAGGTCTGCTGGTCGAGGTGGCGCTGGGCGCCGAGCGTGCAGAAGCGCGCATGGCGGCTGCGCAACGCGTCAGTACGCTGGAGGGCCTGCAGAAACTGGCCGCTGCGGCGAAAGACAAGGATCGAGGCGTCGCCAGACTCGCTCGGCAGCGGATCGATGCGATGAACAATCGTCTGTGGCAGCAAGCGGAGGCGCAGGCGATCATCGGGCAACTGGAAGCGCTGGCCGCCGAGCCAGGCGCTATCCTCACCGCCGTGGTCGAACTCGACCGCCGCTGGCAGGCGCTGGACATGACCGGCGACCCCGCGTGCCTGGAGCGTTACGGCGCGGCCCGCGGCATCATCCAGGCACGCTTCGATCGCGAGCACGAGGCGCAGCGCGCGCGCGCGCAATTCGAGCGCAGGCTGCGCGAATGGTTCGGCGCGCTGGGGCTCGCGGGGCCGGATGCGATGGCCGGGCTGCACGCGGACCTCGCCGCACTGCGCGCAGACGCGCAGCAGCGCGGCGACAGATCGGCGCTGTCGCAGCTCGACGAGGCGGAACAACGCATCAGACTGCGGGAGGAGGAACACCAGGCGCTCGCCGGCGCGCAAGCGCTGGTCCTCGAGGCCGAGCATGCCGCGGAAGCATCAATCGGGAGCGCGGAACTGCTGGCCCGCTGGCGGGCGCTGACTGCGGCGCTTCGCACGCCGGTGCTGACGCGGCGCTTCGAAGCCGCGTTGCTGGCCATCGAGAAGCGCCGGCTCGACCAGGCGCAAGCCGCGAAACAGGAAGCGATCGCGCGGCGGCATCGTTTCCATGGACTGCTGCATGCCGCGGAGCAGGCGCTCGCCGCGGGACAATTGCAGGCCGCCCGCGCGGCCGCCGACGGGATCAAGCCGCTCAAGACCGGCGCCGGGGATCTGCCCAAACCTACCACGCAGCGGCTTGCCCGTCTCTTGCAGGCGCTGGCGGAGCTCGAGCGCTGGGAATCATTCGGCCAGCGCAACGCTCGCATTCAGTTGTGCGAGCGTGCCCAGGCCCTGGCGGCGCAGACGCTGGACGCACCCAAGATCGCGCTTGAAGTCCGCAAACTGCGCGACGAATGGAAGGCGCTCGACCAGCAGCATGCCGGCGTCCCCGTCCCAAGGGCGCTATGGGAGCGCTTCGACGCCGCGTGCGAAAAGGCCTACGCACCCGCTGCAAAACACTACGCCGAACTGGCCGCGCGGAACAAGGAAGCGCGCAGGCGGCGCGAGGAGTTCATCGCCGGCGCAGCCGCGCACGCGTTGACCCTGCTGGGCGGCGACTGGCGCGAAATCGAGCGCCGGCTGCGAGAGACCGACAGGACGTGGCGCGAAGGCGATCTGGGCAGCGTCAATCCCGACGCATGGAAGAAGCTCGATGCGCGGCTCAAGGCCGCGCTCGCGCCGCTGCGCGATGCCTTGTCGGCCGCGCGCGATCAGGCGGTGGCGGACCGCAAGGCATTGATCGAGGAGGCTAGGGCGCTCTCGTCCAAGGCGATGGAGCGTGACAGCCTCGGGCAAATCAAGGCGATCCAGGCCAGATGGCAGGAGCAGGCAAAGGCGCTGCCGCTGAAGCGGCGCGACGAGGGCGCCCTTTGGGAGCAGTTCCGGGTCGCTTGCGACGCGGTGTTCAGTGCGCGCCAGTCCAAGCGCAGGGAAGAGGATGCGCACAAGCGCGAAGCCCATCGCGCGCTGGAGGACATCTGCGCGAAACTGGAACAACTCGCGCAGGCCCAGGCAGCCGCGGAGAAGGATGACCAGGCCGTGCGCCGGACAGTGCGCGAGTTGCAGGAACAATGGAACCGTTCAGGATCGGGTCCCGCGCTGCGCGATCTCGAACTCCGCTTCAGGAAGGCGGGCATCGCAGTCGAGGCGATGTTGTCGGCGCGCGCCAAGTCCCGGGGCGCTGCGGTGTGGAAAACGCTGGCGGCGAAGGAACGGCTGTGCGATGCCCTCGACAGCCTCGCGCAGTCGGGTGCAGATGCGGCCGAATCCGGGACCGTGGCGATACAGGAACAGTGGCTGGCGCTGCCTGCGCTGCCGGCGGCATGGGAGCAGAAAATGATGGCGCGACGCGATGGCGCGCTGCGCGCGCTGTCCGATGCTGCTGCGGGCAGCGAATATCTGGCACGGATTGAACACGGCGCGGAATCGCGCCGCGAGAGCCTGGTCGAGCTGGAGTTGTCGCTCGGTCTGGACAGCCCTGCAGAGTGTCAGGCGCAGCGGCTTGCGCTGCAGGTGAAACAGTTGAAGGAACGGTTCAAAGGTCCGTCAACGACCGGCAGCGACACACCGGGCGAGCGTCTGCTTGCCTGGTGCGCCCGGCCGGGCGTTTCCGGCACGCCCGATCAGCAGCGCTGCGAACGGGTATTTTCGGAAATCGAGAAGACGCGCTCGAAGACCTAGGCGGCGCCTTCGTCGCGAATCGGATTGCTCAGCACGCCGATGCCTTCGATCTCGATCTCGATGGTGTCGCCCTGCTTCATCCATACCGGCGGCTTGCGCGCGTGGCCGACGCCGGCCGGCGTTCCCATCACGATCACGTCGCCGGGTTCCAGCGTCAGGCACTCGGTGAGCAGCACGATGGTCTCGGCCACCGGAAACAGCATGTCGCGGGTGTTCGCGTTCTGCATCACCTGTCCGTTGAGTCGCGACTGGATCGACAGGCCGGCTGCCCCAGCGGGCAACTCCTCGGGCGTGACCATCCAAGGCCCGAATCCGCCCGTGCGGTCGAAATTCTTGCCGATGGTCCACTGCCCCGTCTTGCGCTGGTAGTCGCGCAGCGAGCCGTCGTTGAAGCACGAATAGCCGGCCACGATCCCCAGCGCGTCGGCTTCGCGCACGTGGCGCGCGCGGCGGCCGACCACGACGGCGAGCTCGGCTTCGTAGTCGAGTTGCGTCGAGCAGGGCGGGCGCACGATCGGTTGGCCGTGCGCGGTGAGCGAAGTCGCCACGCGCATGAAGAAGCTCGGGTACGAAGGTTTGGCGTGTCCGCCCTCGGTCGCGTGGTCGACGTAGTTGAGTCCGAGGCAGATGATCTTACCCG
>MEQZ01000181.1:0-139 GCA_001770425.1 Betaproteobacteria bacterium RIFCSPLOWO2_02_FULL_65_20
ATGGTGCCGAGCTGCGCGCCCTGGATCAACGCGGTCTGCTGGCCCAGCTGGCCGCCGGGGAAGACATCGATCTTGATCCGGCCACCGCTGCGCTTTTCGACGTATTCCTTGAAGGTATTGGCCCAGTGGTCCTGTCCGC
>MEQZ01000181.1:285-17622 GCA_001770425.1 Betaproteobacteria bacterium RIFCSPLOWO2_02_FULL_65_20
CAGGTTGGTGCGGTTCACGATCGCCCTGCGCTCGCCTCCGGCGAGCAAGCACGAATCCATTTTCCCCAGCGTCGCTTCGCCCTCGTCGGTGACGACGACGACCTCCCCTTCCACCACGACGTAGACCCGCTCGAGCGGCGATTCGCTCATCTCGGCGCCGCCGCCGGGCAGGAAATACGAAATGCCGACCCAGAAGTTCTTCGACGGACTCGCCTCGAACCCCTGCAGGCGCAGGCCCTTCATGTCGAAATGCTTTTTCGCCTCGTAAGGCTTGACTTCGCTGAGCCGGTTAACTTTCATGATTGATCGACCTCTCAACTATAAATACGGTGGCTCAAACTCCCTTGAGTGCCGCAGACAGAAGACCTGCGCGCTGCGCGCGCCAACCGTGTTCTTGATACGGATAAAAGGCATCCGTATCAAGAACACGGTTTTGGATAAAGGCAAGGACCTCATCGGGTCTTATACAAGATCGTCGATTGCGTACGGATAGCCTTATCATCCGTGCGCAATCGACGATCCGCGCGGACGGCCTTTCGTCCGCGCAATCTTGACGTCGAACAGCGACATCGGATTCCTGAAAGCTGCACGGATCATGATCGATTTCCTGTGAGAAATCCTCACTGAGTGTCAACACCCGGTCTCGAAACGGAATGTCTGTTCCGGATCGATTACCGCAACCACGCGCAGCCCGCAGCCTTCGCCTTCCGGCCAGCGCCAGGGAAAGGCGAAGAAAGTGCAGCGCTTGCCGGTGATCTTGTCCAGTTCTCCGCCGATGTTTTCGATACCGGGGATGCCATTGGTCATCAGTATCCTGTGCGTCGGCTCCCAGTAGGGAAAGTCGTCGATGATATTGTGGCCGGTGATGGCCTTGTATTCCGCGTTCAGATGCGGCTGCGCCGGGCCCGGTCCGTGCGGGCCGATGAAGGTTCCCAGCGGATGGTCGAGGGCCTGCACATCGACGCCGACCAGTTTGACCCGGCGCTCGACCAGCCATTGCGCCGATTCCTTGTACAGGCCCGGCGAATAGGCGAAGTAATCCGCGTTGTCGCCCCAGAGGCGGTGGCTGCCGGTGTTGATCATGACGATATCGTTCTTCTCGATCCGGGGCTCGGCCTTTTCCAGATCCTCTGGCATGATCACGCCCCATTTTCCCTTGGGAACCGACACCGCCACGCCGGTGCCGAAGAAGCGCCACAGTTCGTAGCCGGTGATCGTCGCCGCGTTTTCCGTGGTGTGTATGGCCGCATCCATATGCGTGCCGCGGTGCATGATGCCCTCGAAGCGCTGCACCAGGATGCCGTCCTTGGCGTGGAACTCCTGAACAATGACATTGAGGTTGGCCCTCGAGGGCCATTGCGGCATCCCGTGCCCCCAGCGGTGGCTCAAGCTGTAGAACTGCAGTCCGTCGGTCGTGGTAGGTGTCATGGATTCACTCTGTAGCTTCGAATGGAAAGCCCGGGGGGCGCGCGCTCACGCGGTCCTGCCGGATTCGAGGCGGAACTTTCCGGTCGGATCCAGCATCGCGACCAACCGGATCACGCACGCATCACCCTCCTGCCAGTCCCAGGGAAAGCCCTGCAGCGTGCACCGCCTGCCGGTCACGGCGTCGAGGTCGCCTCCGACGTTTTCGATGGTCGGAATGCCCCTCGCAAGGAGCGCCCTGTGCGCGGGGTTCCAGTCGGGGAAGTCCTGGATCGCGTCGCGGCCGGTGGCGGCCTTGTACTCCGGAAGCAGATAGGGAATCTGCGGCCCGTTGCGATGCGGCCCGATCGAGGTTGCCAGCGGGTGATCGATGGTCGCGGTATCGATACCGACGAGTTTGACGTTCTTCGCGGCCAGCCATTCGGCCGCCGCCTTGGAGAGGCCCGGCGCGTGTCCGAAGTATTCCTTGCTGTCGGAGTACTTCGCGTGCCATCCGGTGTTGATGAGCACGATGTCCTGCGGCTGGATCCCGGGTGTGGCACGCTCGAGATCGGCGGGCTGGATCAGTTCCCATTTGCCCTTCGGCACTGAGATCACCACGCCGGTGCCGAAAAACCGCTGCAGCTCCAGCATGCCCACCGCAGCGGCCGCGGGTATCAGGTGGATGGGCGCATTCACATGGGTGGAAACGTGCATGATGGTGACGACCCTCTGCGTCATCACCCCGTGTTTCGCGTGGTAGGTGATCCGCTCGAGCTTGACCTCCTCGTAACCCGGAAAGATCGGCGAATACATCCCCCAGGGATGACTCAATTCATAGAACTGCATTCCGGTAACGGGATCGGTGACCGGGGATCGGTCATCGTGCTTTTCATCGAGGGTTACGAAACGCATCGTTACTCCTTCCGAAATGTGAAACGCCCGGCGGAATCCGGCGCGGCCGAACGGGCCGGTCGCAGCTGCAGAAATCGGCCGTCGGTCAGATCTTGAGTATGGTGGTGCCGCTGTTCCCCATGAGTCCGTAGGTCTGCGCCATCGCAACCTTGGCGTTGGGCACCTGGTTCTCGCCGCCGCGGCCGCGCAGCTGGTTCGAGGCCTCGACCACCTGCCAGATCGCCTGCGCACCGACGGCTTCGCCGAAGGAAGAAAATCCGCCGCTGGGACAGACCGCCACCTTGCCGCCGATCTGGGTCTGCCCGTCGCGCAGCATTTTTTCGGCTTCCCCTTCGCCGCAGAAACCGCAGGTTTCGAGATACTGCAGATAATGCCAGGAACTGTTGTCGGGCAGTTCCAGAACGTCGACATCCTCGGGGCCGATGCCGGCTTTCCTGTAGGCCTCCCGGGACGCCATGTAGCTCTCGCTCAACAGGGGGGCTTCGGCCCGGGCCGGCGCCGAGAGCGCCGAGATGCGCAAGGTCGGATCGCCGTAGACGGCGCTGCCCATGGTCGTGGCGGCAATCTTCACCGGCCTGTCCGCTTTCCCGATGGCCTTAGGAGAGGCCGAAAGAATCACCGCAGCCGCCCCGTCGCTGGTGGCGCAGACTTCCAGCAGGCGCAGCGGGTCGCAAACCATCAGCGAATTGGCCACTTCCTCCAGCGTATAGACCTTCTTGTAGCGCGCGTTCGGGTTCCTCGAGCCGTACTGGCTCAATACCACCTTCACGCGCGCCAGGTCCTCGCCGGTGGTGCCGTACCTGGCCATTCTCTTGCGGCATTCCAGCGCCCAGTAGACCGGATTGGGCATGCCGGTCATACGCCAGCGCAGCACATCCCGGTCCTGCTTGGGATTGTCGGATTTGGCGCTCAAGAACCCCTCGGGGGAAATGTCCACGCCAACGGCCAGGCCCGTATCCGTTTCGCCTGCGGCAATGCTGTTGTAGGCCATCCGTATCGCGGCCGATCCCGTGGCGCAGGCGTTGTAGACATTGACCACCGGTATCCCGGTCTCGCCGAATACGCTCTCCAGGTACTGGCCGGATATGTGACCGGCATTGCCGCCGTAAATATATATGCCGGAAAAGATCCCCTGGATCTCCTTCCATTCGACATTCGCATCCTTCAGCGCGTTGGCAATAGCCAGCGTTCCGAGCTCGATAAAGGTCTTGTCCTTGAACTTGCCCCAGGGATGCAATCCGACACCGACAATGAATACTTCTCTCATCTGCCTGCTCCAAAAAATTGTTGGCGAGCTAGTCGAGCACGCGAAAAGCCCAAGTCACGACATCCTGTCCCTCGTCGTTCTTGTACAAGGTATAGGTGATCGTTTCCACGTCCTGGCCGATTTCGAGCGCATCCAGATTGCTTTCCATGATCAGGCCGGCCACCTGGATCCCTTCAGGGAATTCCACCAGCCCGACCCCGTACGGAGCGATGTTGCCCATGGTCTTGAAAGGAGGCGGACACATGTAATGCTCGATCGTGTAGCTGGCGAGTTTCCCCCTGTTGTTCAGCAACACTTTCTCCACGCCTTCGCGCGAACACCCCGATCTGTGCTGAGCGTGATACTCGGGGAAGAAGTAAGTTCCGCAGGAGCCGCATCTGGCGCTCCTGATTCTGACGCTATCCCCGACGAAATCGAACAGGTCCGGCAGCGCCGGCACCTTCCCTTCTTGAACTTCCGCTTTTTCCATGGTCAACGTTTCCTTGGTTACGTTACCGACAGTTTAAACGTTCCTTGCGCCGTGCCAGAAATCCGTGCCCTCCGCCTCAGCCGCGGGACCGGTGCCTGCGGATTCCATACTCGCAGAGTTTGCTCAGGGCCTTGACTCCGGAGATCAGGGAGGTGAACACCGGCAGATCCCTGCCCAACTCTTCCACAATGCGGTTCTTGTACTTGTTGTACCCGACCAGCGTGCAGACGATCACCGGCTTCCCGCATTCCTTTGCAATGCGCTGCACCACTTTTTTCTCCACGGCGTCCAGCGTGTACTCGAAGCCGGCCAGCAGAAGAATGGCGGCGTCGATATCGGGATCCCGAAGCGGGGCGCCCAGGGCGGCCTCCAGGGCTTTGGTCATACCGAGCTTCTCGATCGCGAACCACAGGTCGACGGGATTGGATGGCGGCATGAATTCGGGAAACAGGTCCTTCAGCGCCTCAACCGTCTGGCCGCCGAACCGGGGCAGCTTCAGTCCGTGTTCCTCGCACAGGTCCGAAACCACGACACCGACGCTTCCGGCGGCCGTGACGACAGCCACGCCGTTGCCCTTGGGCAGGGGCTGGGTCGAGAACACCTTGGCGAAGTCCCGCAATTCGGTGAAGTCGTCGGCACGAATGCACCCCGTCTGCCGGATGGCGGCATCCACGATTCTGGCATTGCTGGCGATGCTCCCGGTATGGCTCATGGCCGCCTTGGCCCCGGCTTCGGACCGTCCGCCATTCAACAGGATCACGGGCTTCTTCGCTGTGACTTTACGTGCGATTTTCACGAAATTGCGCCCGTCGGCAATGCTCTCGAGATACAACGAGATCACTTCGGTCTGCTCGTCGTTCCCGAAATACTCGAGCAGGTCGTTCTCGTTGACGTCGCACTTGTTGCCGATGGAGCAGATCTTGTTGATATTGAGACTCTGGTTCACGACGATGTCGGAGGCCATGCCGGCCGCAAGCAGGCCGGACTGGCCGATCATCACCACGTTGCCGCGCGGCACATCCTTGATCGGGAAGAAGGTCGTGGAGATGTCCCGGGAAACGACCCCGGTGCAGTTGGGCCCCATCACCCGGATGCCGGCTTTGTTCGCGATCGCTTCGATCCGATCCTGGATCTTTTTCCCGGGGGCGCCGATCTCGGTGAACCCCATCGATTCGATGATGACCGCCTTGACGCCCTTGCTGGCGCAATCCTCCATCGCCTGAACGCAGAACTTCGCCGGAATGATGATCACGGCAAGGTCGACTTCGCCGGGAATGTCCTTCAGAGAAGCATAGGCCTTTCTTCCCAGCACTTCGTCGGCTGTCGGGTTGACCGGATAGATCGCGCCCCGGAATTCGCTGTTGATGATGTTGTTGACGATGACGTTTCCGTCTTTCCTCGGGTCCTTGCTGGCCCCGATCACGGCGACCGATCCGGGCTTGAAGAAAAGTTCCATCATGGCCGCACCGGCTGCTTGGGTTCCGGCCTCACGGGCGCCGCGAGTATGATCCGCGCATCGACCACGGTGGCGCCGTCGGAGCGGGCGAAGACCGGATTCATGTCGATTTCGGCGATCTGCGGCTTGCCGTCGACGAAGGCGGAAAGCCTGAGGAGCATGTTCTCGAGGCAGGACCTGTCCGCGCAATCCTGTCCTCGATACCCTTCCAGCAGTTTCTTTCCCTTGATCTCGTCGATCATCTCGGCGGCGTCCTTGTTCTCCAGCGGCGCGATCCCGAAGGCGACGTCCTGCAGAATCTCGACCAGAATACCGCCCAGGCCGAACATCAGGACGGGGCCGAAATTGGGGTCCGTGGTCATGCCCATGATGACCTCTATGCCCTTACCGGCCATGCGTTGCACGGAGATGCCTTCGATCCGGGCTTGCGGGAAATGCCGCTGCGCCGATCGCATGATGCCGTCGTAGGCGGTTTGGACTTCCGCCGCGTTTTTCAGGTTCACCTCGACGCCGCCGGCATCGCTCTTGTGGGTGATGTCCTGGGACGAGATCTTGAGCACGACCGGATAACCGAACGCTTCGCTCAGGGAAACGGCCTCTGCGGGGGTACGCGCAAGCCGCGTCTCGGTGCAGTCGAGCCCGGCTTCAGCCAGGACCTGCTTCGATTCGATTTCCGAGAGTACCGTTCGGTTTTCCCGCCTGGCCCGGCCGAGGATCTCCTTCAAGACGAGATCTCTCGGGCGGAATTCCTCGATGCCGGGTTGCTGCTCGGTCATGGCCGATGTGCTCCTGATGAATGCTGACGGGCGGACGGGCGCGCCGATCGAGCGCGTCCGTGCTGGATGGCGCGCCAGACGCGGTCTGGCGTCGCCGGCATCTCCAAGTGCTCAACGCCGAACTCCGAGAGTGCATCGACAATCGCATTGGTGACGGCCGCAAGCGCCGGCGTGGTCCCGCCCTCTCCTCCCGCGCGCACGCCCAGCGGATTGGAGGCGGAGGGCACCTGCATCAGCTCGGTGACGAAGAACGGGAACTGGTCTGCCCGCGGCATGGGGTAATCCATGAACGAGCCCGACAGAAGCTGTCCGCTCTCCGGGTCGTAGCGGCACTGCTCGCCCAGGATCTGCCCCGCCCCCTGCACCATCGCGCCGTGGGTCTGCCCGTCGAGGATCATCGGGTTGATCACCCGCCCGACGTCGTCCACCGCCGCATAGCGCACAATTGCGACGACCCCCGTTTCCGGATCGATCTCCACTTCGCACACCTGCGTGCCGTAGGGGAAACCGCCCGCAGTGAAAAGCTCTTCGTGCTGGCCCGAGAGCGGACCGCGCAGTTCCTCCGGAAGGTCGCCGCCCTCCCCCACGACGGCGGCGGCGGCGGTTTCGAACAGCCCGACGGAACGGTCGGTGCCCTTGACGACGAACCGCCCGCCGGCGAAATCGATGTCGGCTTGCGCCGCCTCCAGCAGGTGCGAAGCGATGCGCTTGCCCTTGTCGATGACCTGCTTCACGGCCGTGCCCATGACGACGCCGCCCATGCGCATCGAACGCCCGGAGTGCGAACCGCCACCGACCGGAATGCGGTCGGTATCGCCCTGCACGTGGCGCACGCTTTCGAAGGGCACGCCGAGCCACTCGCTCACGCACTGGGCGAAGCTGGTCTCGTGGCCCTGTCCGCTGGAAAGCGTGCCGATGGCGAGCTCCACTTCGCCTTGCGGACTCACTGTGATCTCGGTCCACTCGCGCGGAAAGCCCATGGTGAGCTCGATGTAGTTGGCAAGACCGATGCCGCGCAGCAGACCGCGCGCCTGCGACGCGGCGCGCCGGGCCGGAAAGCCTTTCCAATCGCCGATGTCGAGCGCGATGTTCATGGAGCGCTCGTAATCGCCGCTGTCGTAGGTCACGCCCGACGGATTGCGGTACGGCAGTTCATCCGGCGAAATCAGGTTCCGGCGCCGCAGCTCGATGGCATCGATGCCGGTCTTGCGCGCCGCCAGCTCGATCAGCCGCTCGATGACGTACATCGCTTCGGGCCGCCCCGCGCTGCGATACGGAATGGTGGACGGCGTGTTGCTGAGCACGGCCTGCGCGCGGTAATGGCACACGGGCACGCGGTACAGGCCGTTGAGGATGCTCACGCCCTTGCGCAGCGGGATGATAGAGGCGGCATGCGCGCCCAGGTTGCTGAGATTGGTCGAGCGCAGCGCGAGGAAGCGGCCGTCGCGGTCGAGCGCCAGCTCGGCCTTCACCACCAGGTCGCGCCCCTGGTAATCGCTGACGAAGGCTTCGCTGCGTTCGCAGGTCCATTTCACCGGCCGTCCGATCTTTCTGGATGCCCAAAGCACCAGCACGAATTCCGGATACAGCGAGTTTTTGGTGCCGAAGTTGCCGCCGATATCGTGCGCCAGCACCCGCACAGCCTCCTGCGGCACACCGAGGATGTCCGCCGATTCGCGCTTCATGCGGTTGCTCCCGCCGCTGCCGGCGTAAAGCGTGTACCGCCCGGTGGCGGCGTCGTAGCTGCCCAGACAAGCGCGCGGCTCCATCGGGGCGCCCGTCACGCGCGAAATCCAGGTCTCCAGGCGCACGACGTGCGCCGCCCGCGAAAAGGCGGCGTCGGTCGCCTCGGCGTCGCCCACGTCGGCATCGACGCAGATATTCGAAGCGGCGTGGTCCCACAGCCGCGGCGCGTCGGGCTTGACCGCATCGGGCGTCGCCGTCACCGCGGGTAGCGCTTCGTAGTCGACCACGATGGCCTCAGCGGCATCCTTGGCGCGGGCCACGGAGTCGGCCACCACCATGGCGACGGCCTGCCCGGCGAACCGGACCCGGTCCTGCGCCAGCAGGTGATATGGCGAGTCGTAGATAGGCGATCCGTCGCGGTTCTGCAGCACCACATCCGGCAGCCGGCGCTGCACTTCCACCGGACCCAGGAACGCGTAGTCCGGCGAGATCGGCTTGAGCCTGTCTGCCGCCACGTCCGCACCGGTGAACACGCCCAGCACCCCCGGCATCGCGCGCGCGCCGGAGGCGTCGACCGTAGCCACGCGCGCATGCGCGTGGGGCGATCGAAGGATCGCTGCGTAGACCTGGCCCGGCAGGCTGTAATCGTCGCTGTAGCGGCCCCGCCCTGTGAGCAGGCGAAAATCCTCCTTGCGCCTGACGGGTTGGCCAATGCCGAAGTCCGAAGGGCCGCCCGCGGATACTTTCATATCTTCCTCAAGTTCGTGTTCCGTCCGGACTTGCTAGAGGGTGCGGGCATTGCGCTGCTATGGGTCTTCGTCCCCGCGGATTCTACCATCGGGCCCCCCGCTGCATCTTCGAGGGCCGTGCGGCAGGGACATGCAGGCGCGGCCGAAGACGTAGCCGCAGACACTGTCGCGTCGCGCAGCGCTGCGAAGCGCTCGGCAACACGGCAAGCGTACGCGCATCTCCCGGTTCGTATTCGCCTTCCCCAGATGGGAGATTCGTCAGGCACAAGGTAAAATGGCGCTCCCCGCCGAATGCTTGCAGTATCAACTGGTAGGAGACAATGAAACCTGAAATCCTCGTCGTCGACCCGTGGCATCCCGCCACCATCGAAGCGCTCGATCGGGAGTTCGTGACCCACAAACTCTGGCTCGCCGCCGACCCCAAGGCACTGCTAGCCGCCTGCGCCGAGCGAGTGCGCGCCATCGCAACGTCGCCTTTCCCGCGCATCGACGCAGCCCTGATCGACGCGCTGCCCAAGCTGGAAATCATCTGCTCTTTCGGAGTCGGCGTCGACGCCATCGATCTTGCTGCGGCGAAGCGGCGCAGCATCATCGTCACCAACGCGCCCAACGCGATGAACGATTGCGTCGCCGACCTCACCCTCGGATTGATCATTGCCGTATCGCGGCGCATGTGCGAGGGCGACCGGTTCGTTCGTGCCGGGCAATGGCCGAAGGGCACGCTGCCAATGGGGCGCAAGGTGAGCGGCAAACGCCTGGGAATTATCGGCATGGGGCGCATCGGAAAGGTGATCGCCAGGCGCGCCGCCGCTTTCGACATGGCGATCGCTTACCACTGCCGCCACCGTGTTTCCGAATTGCCGTTCACCTACTACGAGCGGCTGGTCGACCTCGCCCGGAACAGCGACTTTCTGGTCGCCATTCTTCCCGGCGGCAAGGAGACCTTGCACCTGGTCGACGAGGAGATCATGCGCGCGCTGGGCCCGATGGGAATCTTGATCAACGTTGCGCGCGGCTCGGTGGTGGACGAGAAGGCGCTGGTAAAGTGCCTGCAGGAAGGAGCGCTGGGCGGCGCCGCGCTCGACGTGTTCGAGAAGGAGCCCAATGTGCCCGAAGCGCTGCTCGCCATGGACAACGTCGTGCTTCAACCCCACATCGGCAGCGGCACGCACGAGACGCGCGCGGCGATGGGCCAGCTCGCCGTCGACAACCTGCTGGCGCATTTCGCCGGCGGGCCCCCGATCACGCCGGCGACCTGAACCGTGCGCTTCGCAGCCGATCCGGAAGCGCGGGCCATGGAAGAACGCACCGGCCCGGGCATTCCCGCCCCCGGGGCGCTGCCGGCGCAGCGGCGCTCCGTCGCCGCGGAGTGCGGCACAGCGTGGCTGCCGGGTCGATAGACACGGTGCACCAGACCACCCATTGGCCGGCGGTACTCGCCGCGCTGGGGGCCGGCGTCGTCACCGGCGCGGCGATCAGCAAGATGTCGCCGGCGCTGCCGCTGCTGCAGTCCGAATTCGGGCTCTCGCTCATCGCCACCGGCTGGCTCGTGTCGACGTTCAATACGATTGCACTGGGGAGCGCGATCTTTTTCGGCCTGATCTGCGATCGCGCCGGCGCGCTGCGGTTCTGCCTCCGCGGTCTGGCATGCGTGATCGCGGGCGGGCTGCTGGGCGTGTTCGCGCCATCGGCCGGGTGGATCATCGTATCGCGCGTGATCGAGGGCGCCGGCTACGTCGCCGTCCTGGTCTCGGCGCCCGGCCTCATTGCCGCGGCATCGGCCCCGATGCAGCGCGGACTGGCGTTCGGCTTCTGGGGGGCGCATATGCCGATAGGCGGCGTGGCGGTGCTGCTCGCGAGTCCCGTGCTGTTCGCCCTGTCCGGCTGGCGTGCCGTGTGGACGGGCGTTGCGGCCCTTGGCGCGCTCGTGATGGTGTTCCTCGCGTTCCAGTCGCGCCACTACACCGGTGTGCATGCGGGTGCCCCGCGTTCCTTGGCCAGCATCCGCGCCTCGCTCGCGCAACCGGTGCCCTGGCTGCTTGGCGTGGTGTTCGGGGCCTACACGCTGCAGTTCTACGCCATCATGATGTGGCTGCCGACCTATCTGCTTCAGACTCGGGATACCGGCGCCACCGCCTCAGCGCTGCTGACCGCGCTGTTCGTGCTGATCAACGCGTTCGGCAACATGACGGGCGGCTGGTTCATGCATCGAAACGTCCCGCGCGGCCGCATCATAGCGGTGACCTTCGCCGTCACCACATTGGCCTTCATCGGCATTTTCGCGGACGGCCTGCCCGACGCCGCGCGCTTCGCCTGCGTGCTCGCCTACGGTTTCGTCACCGGCAACATTCCGCCGGCCGTGCTCTCCGGAGGCGTGCGTTATGCGCGCTCGCCCTCGGAAGCGGGCAGCATCCAGGGCCTGATCGTGCAGATCTCCAACGTCGGCATTTTCGCCGGGCCGCCGCTGATCGCCGCCGCGGTCACCCACGGCGGCGGTTGGGGCGCCGCACTGTGGGTCATTCTCGGCGCCGCCGCAGTCGGGTTCGGCGCAGCAATCGCCATCGCGCGCTTGGAGACGCGTGATTTCGCGCGAATGGCGCGACGCGAGTGACCGCGCGCGTCCCGTGACGCGATCAGCGGCGGCGTCCATGCGGATTTCCTTGCGGCGTCGGGTTCGATGGTGCTCGCTTCGGCGACCGCGCTCCAGGTGGCGAGCCGATCGCGGCGAGCTGCTCTTGCGCGACTCGAGGCGGGCGATCCCGCGAACCTTACGGGAGCCGGACGGTATAATCGGCGGCCAGACCACCAGCGAAGATCCGATCCAATGCCGCACCGCGTCCACAAACATCCGAGTCCGGCGAGCGCAAGTTTGCCGAACCGTCCGATGAGCCGATCGTCCGCCGCATGAAGACCTACAGCCACGCCGTGGTCGTTCACTGGGGCGACACCGATCCGGCAAAGATCGTCTTTTACCCGAACTATTTCGTCTGGTTCGACGAAAGCACGCGCATGTATTTCGACAGCGTCGGCCTCAATTGGGACACGCTGATGGACAAGTACGGCGTCGTCGGCTTTCCGATCGTGGACGCGCACGCCAAATTCCTGCTGCCGTCGATGTTCCGTGACGAGATCCTGGTCGAAAGCAGCATCGAAAAGTGGAACGAGAAGACCTTCGTCGTCAAGCATGTCATCTACAACAAGGGCCAGAAGTCCGTGGAGGGCGAGGAAACCCGAGTATGGGCGCTGCGCCATCCCGACGATCCCACGCGCCTCAGGTCCGGGATCATCCCGGCCGAAATCATCCAGGCGTTCGAATAGCACGAGGATAGCCGCATGCCCAAGCAGATCATCACCTCACCCGACGCGCCGGTCACCGGATTCACCGACAAGGGGACGCCATCGCCGCTTGCGCAGGCAATCCGCGCCGGCAACCTGCTGTTCGTGTCCGGGCAGGGACCGCTCGATTCGAAAACGCGCGAGGTGGCCTCCGCCGACATCCGCGACCAGACGCGCCAGACGCTCGCCAACCTGGCGAACATTCTCTCCGCGGCGGGCCTGTCCATGGCGAACGTGGTCAACATGCGCGTCGTCCTGCGCAATACCGGGGATTTCCCCGCATTCAACGAGACCTTCCGCGAATTCATGGCCGGCGAGAAGGTCACACGTACCTGCATAGGCGGTACGCCGCACCGAGCGGGCGTGAATGTGGAGATCGACTGCATCGCGAGTTTCGATTAGTCAGGTAGCGGCCGGTTCGGAGTGGCCTCCAACGTTGCAGGTAGAGAGCCGCCCTTGCGCTAGCCGAGCAAAATGCCACATCCGATACTTCTTTCGGCGTTTGCCGGATATCAACTCGTCGCGCCCCATGCCTCGACGAAGCGGCGCGCGTCGCCGATGACGGGTTCCGTAACGGGAACGTAAGGAATGATGAGCCGGGTGGCGCCGGCGTCCACGAAGGGTTGCAGCCGGTCCCTTATCTCCTTGATCGAGGTGCCGGGGATCACCGGTAGCTTGTCCATATAGTCGTCGGTCATGCATTGCGAGGCCGCCTTGAAGCCGCCCGCCTTGAACGCCTCCTGTATGCGCAGCACCTCGGGCTCGAAACCGGAAGCGATCAGCATGTCCTTGTAGTGATCGGCGATGTTGTAGAAGGTGAGCACCTGTTTGAGCTTCGAGCGGGCGATTTCGCGGTCGGGATTGAGCGATGCGCGCACCTTGACGATGATCTCGAGCGAGTCCGGATCGCGTCCGGCTTCGATCGCGCCTTCGCGAACGCGCCCGGCGATTTCCTTGACGGTCGCGGGAGTCGCCATGTTGATGAAGACGCCGTCGGAAATCTTGCCGACGAGCTTGGTCATCTGCGGGCCGAGGCCGGCGAGATAGATGGGAAATGCCGGTTGCGAAGGCGTCCAGGAGAGCTGGAACCGCTTGCCCGTGCTATAGATTTCGCCCTCATATTCGACGCGCTCGCCGGCGGCGGTCTTGCGCACGATCTCGATATATTCGCGGGCTCGCCTGAGCGGGCGGTCGAAAACGCCGTTGTGCCAGGCGGCGATCGTCTTGTTGGCGACCCCGAGTCCCAGGAGCAGGCGCCCGGCCGAGAGGTCTTGCAGTGTGGCCGACTGGATTCCGAGCGTGATCGCGCTGCGCCCATAGATGTGATAGATCGCGGTACCCAATTTCAGTTTGCTCGTGCGAGCCGCGATGGCGCTGAGCAGCACCAAGGGATCGGTGCTATTCGACTCGCCCTTCCAGAAGGCGCCGAAGCCGGCCTGCTCGATCATCGGCGACAAGTCGACGATGTCCCTCACGGGATAATGGGCCGCGGAATTCAACTCGATGTCATAGTTCATGGTTGTTTCCAGTTTCGATTGTCAATTCTGTTCCAGACTGCCGCGGATGAACTGCACGATCCGGTCCGGCGGTGTGCCCGGCAAAAACACCCGGGCGGCGCCCGTCTGCTCCAGCGCCGGAATATCGCGCTGCGGGATGATCCCACCCAGCACAATCAAGACCTGCAGGCCGCGTCGCCTGAGGCCGTCGATGACTCTGGGCGCTAGGGTCATGTGGTCCCCGCCCAGAAAGGACAGCCCCACCACGTCCACATCCTCCTCGACGGCCGCGTCCACGATCTGCTCCGGAGTCGATCTGATGCCCGTGAAAATGACTTCCATGCCTGCGTCCGCCAGATACCGGGCGACGGTCTTGATGCCGCGGTCGTGACCGTCCAGCCCCACCTTTGCGAGCAGCACGCGGATTTTCCTGTTTCCCACGTCGTTCATCCGGGCATCAAGCCTTCAAATGTAGGCCGGGCTGCGGTACTCGCCCCAGGCGCTGCGCATGACCCCTGTAATCTCGCCGACGGTGGCATACGCCTTCACCGCGCGGATCACCACCGGCATCACGTTTTCGTTGCGACTGATCACGGCGGCGAGTTCCGAGAGTGCCGAGGCCACCTCCTCTTGGCTGCGTTTCGCCCTCACCGCCGAAAGCGCGGCCTTCTGGCGCCCCTCCACCGCGGGATCGGCCTGGAACAAATCCATGGCGGCCGCACCCTGGTCCGTCTCCTGCTCCTGGAACTTGTTCAGCCCGACGATGATCTTCTCGCCGCTGTCCACCGACTTCTGATAACGGATGCTCGATTCCTGGATTTCGCGGCTGATGAACCCCGATTCGATGGCTTCGAGCATGCCGCCCATCGCGTCGATTCTCTCCAGGTAGGCGCGGGCGCGCTTTTCGATTTCGTTGGTCAGCGATTCGACGTAGTAGGATCCCGCAAGCGGGTCAGTGGTGTTGGCGAGCCCCGATTCATGCGCGAGAATCTGCTGCGTGCGCAGCGCAATCTGCGCCGCCGATTCCGAGGGAATCGCGTAGCCCTCGTCCCAGCACGCGGTATGGATCGCCTGGTGACCGCCGAGCACGCCCATCAGCGCGTGCATGGCGACCCGCACGATATTGTTGAGCGGCTGCTGGCTGACCAGCGTCGAGCCGCAGGAGCCGCTGAACGTGCGGAACAGATAGCTGCGCGGATCTTTCGCGCCGAAGCGCTCCTTCATGATCCGGGCGAACAGCCGCCGCGCCGCCCGATACTTGGCCACCTCTTCGAAGATGTCCCTGAAGCACCCCAGGCTGTAGGACAGGCGCGGCGCAAACTCGTCCACGGCCAGTCCCCGCTCCCGCGCGCGCTCGATATACGTAATCGCATCCGCGAGCGTGAAAGCCAGTTCCTGGACCGCATCGGCTCCGGCCTCGCGAATATGGTAGCCGGCGATGTTCATGGTGTTCCAGCGGGGAACGTTGCCCAAGCAGTACTCGACGATATCCAGCGCCAGCTTCAGGCTGGGCTCGGGGGGGAAGATGTAGGTGCCGCGGGCGATGAATTCCTTCAGGATGTCATTCTGCGTGGTGCCCGTCAGCTGCGTCTGGGCGACCCCCTGCTGCTCGCCCACGGCGATGTACATCGCCAGCAGTATCGGCGCAGTCGCGTTGATGGTCATCGAGGTGGAAACCCGGTCCAGCGGAATGCCCTGGAAGATGGTTTCCATGTCGGCAAGCGTATCCACCGCCACGCCCACGCGCCCCACCGAACCCTCGGCGAGCGGGTCGTCGGAATCCAGCCCCAGTTGCGTGGGCAGGTCGAACGCGATCGACAGGCCCGTGGATCCGCGCTCGAGCAGGTAGCGGAACCGCCGGTTGGTTTCCTCGGCCGCGCCGAACCCCGCGTACTGGCGCATGGTCCAGAGCTGGCCCCGGTACATCGACGGGTACACGCCGCGGGTATAGGGGAACTCGCCGGGGAATCCGATCTGCTGCTGATAGTCGGACTCGGGATTGTCCAGGGGCGTGTAGAGCGCCTTGACGGGAATGCCGCTGTCGGTCGTGAACGCCTGCTTCCTCTCCGGCGAACGATCGAGCGTGCGCTTCAGGGCCGTCTCCTGCCAGCGCTTCAGATCCGCCTTCAGGTCAGGCATGGTCGTGATCCGGCTGACACGGTTTATCGGGACCCACGGTGCTCTTGCAAGATTGTCGTGAGTTGCTCAATCACTTCGCAGCCGTTGCCGCTGGAGCTTGCCTGTTCGTGTTCTTGGCAGTTCATCGTAGAACCGAACATCCCTCGGATACTTGTAGGGGGCGATACGGTGTTTGACAAACTCCTGCAGGGAAGTGACCGTCTCCTGCGTTGCTTGCCCGCGCTCATTCAGCACGACGCATGCCCGTACCAGCTTGCCCCGGATGGCGTCGTCAACGCCGATAACTGCGCATTCCCGAACCATCGGGTGCTCGCCTAGTACGCGTTCCACTTCCTGGGGAGAGATGTTGTGCCCGGATGAGATGATCATGTCGTCGGCCCTGTCCACAAACCAGAAATTCCCATCCGCGTCCTGGGAGAATATATCACTGGTAATGTTCCAGCCATCTCGAACAAATGCCTGCTGTTGTTCCAGATCATCCAGATAACGGCATCCGGTGGGGCCGCGGAGGGCGAGCCGGCCTTTTGCCTCGATCGGGAGCGGTTGCCCATCACTATCAATGATTCTGGCTGTATAGCCCGGTACTGGCTTGCCGGCGGAACCGGTCCCGTCAACGGCCAGGGATTCCGACAGAACCGTCGCCACGAATTCCGTGGTGCCGTAGCAATTGATCAGCCGGATACCGGTCTGTTCGCGCCAGGTCTTCCAGAGCGGCGCCTGCAGGTTCTCGCCTGATGAAGCGCATTTGCGCAGGCTGCTGATATCGAACTGATCCAGTCCGTCGAGCATCTGATTGAATGCCGTGGGCACGCCGTACAGGCTGGTGACCCGGTAGCGTTCAACCGCCGCAAGGATCTGCTGCGGGGTGGGCCGGGGCACGATTACCACCGTTGCCCGAAAGCGCAGCGGGAAAACGAGAAGGACCGCCAGGCCATAGGTGAACGCCATTGAAGGCGAGCCGCAGATGACCTCATCCCTATCCACTGTGTGGACCCGGGCAAAGCCGTCGGTGGTAGCAATGACGTCCCGGTGGAAGTGAACCGTTGCCTTGGGGTTGCCTGTCGTACCGGAAGTAAAAGCAATGAGGGCGATATCATCGGCCGCGGTCCTGACATTGGCAAATCCTGCCGTCTTTTTCTCTACGGCACGGTCAAGATCGGCATTTTTCGGCTTGTCCGCCCCCATTGGCGTGAAGTAAGCAATCCGCTCCAGGCAGTCCGCCGATCGCCCCGCGGCTTCCATTTCATCGGCGAGCGATTGTTCACAAAGTGCAAATCGCACGCGGACACGATTAAGAATGAAAATGAGCTCGTCCGCTTTCAGCAACGACATCGTGGTCACGCAGATTCCGCCGGCTTTCAGCACTGCAAGCCAGCAAGCCGCCAGCATCGGGCTGTTGGCGGAACGCATCAGCACGCGGTTGCCCGGAACAAGGCCGTAATCCTCGACCAATACGCGTGCGATTTTGTCTACATAGTCCTGCAGCTGACGATAGCGCCAGGTTTGTCCCTCATAGTGGAAAACCGGTTTGTCGCCGTATCCTTCCGCAGTCGCCGCGTCCAGCAGTACCTCCGCCGCATTCATGAAATCCGGGTAAGCAGCCAGAGGCTCGCTCGAATAATCGAATTTCGGCCAGAATTCCCT
>MEQZ01000182.1:0-2097 GCA_001770425.1 Betaproteobacteria bacterium RIFCSPLOWO2_02_FULL_65_20
AGGGGCCTCGGGCCCCGGATGCCAAGAAGCCGCCGAACGCAAAGCAGCGCAAGCGCCATCCATAACGCACCGCAATCCGCAGCGTCGCCGCCGTTGACCAGCGGCGCAGCTTGGGCGCGCCGTCGGCGGCTGTCTTCGCGGCGGATCGTTTCATCTCGGAAGGCAGATTAGCATAAGCGCAGCCGGGGACCCGCGGGCGGCGTAGAATCAGCCGCTGAATGGACGCCGCCGACAACCCTGCACTGCCCGTGACGTACGCCGAGGTCGCCGCCGCGAGCGGCCGGCTCGCGGGGCACGCGCACCGCACGCCGGTGATGACCTCGCGCACCGTGGATGAGCGCACCGGGGCGAGGGTGCATTTCAAGTGCGAGAATTTCCAGCGCATGGGCGCGTTCAAGTTCCGCGGCGCGTTCAACGCGCTCGCGCAGTTGTCCGTAGAGGCGCGACGGCGCGGCGTGCTCGCCTATTCCTCGGGCAACCATGCGCAGGCGGTGGCGCTCGCCGGGCGCGAACTCGGCGCCCGCGTCACCATCGTCATGCCGCAGGACGCGCCGAAAGTGAAGGTCGAGGCGACCCGCGGCTACGGCGCCGAAGTGGTGCTCTACGACAAACACACCACATCGCGCGAAGAACTGTCGGCGAGCATCGCCGCCGAGCGCGGCCTCGCGGTCATCCCGCCGTTCGACCATCCGCACGTGGTGGCGGGGCAGGGGACCGCGGCGAAGGAGTTGATCGAGGACGCGGGGGCGCTCGATTACCTGTTCGTGCCCTGCGGCGGCGGCGGGCTGATCTCCGGCTGCGCGCTGGCCGCGGCGGCGCTTTCGCCCGGCTGCAGGGTGATCGGCATCGAGCCCGCGGCGGGCGACGACGCCACGCGCTCGTTCAGATCGAAAACACTGCAGAGCTGCCACAACCCGGACACCATCGCCGACGGGGCGCGAACGCATAGCCTCGGCGCGGTGACTTTCCCGCTGGTGCTGGCGCTGGTGCACGACATGAGCACGGTTTCCGACCCCGAGCTGATCGCGGCGATGCGCTATCTCTGGGAGCGGATGAAGATCGTGGTCGAGCCCACCGGCGCGCTGGGTGCCGCGGGCCTGTTCGAGCGCGGCTTCCCGGTTGCGGGCAAGCGCGTCGGGGTGGTCGTCTCCGGCGGCAACGTCGATATCGCGGCGCTCGCGCCGCTGCTGCGCGCGTGACGGGAGCGTCCGCCGTGTCAAGTACCGGTGATGGCTTCGGGTTTATATAGGTCTCCCGATTTTGGGAAGTTGCAGACTTCGCAACTTCCCGAAATCGGGAGATGGATCAAGGCAAAGCACGGCACGCCGCCCGGTTCGGGCCGAGGCTGCAGGACATGGCATACCCGAGCGCCGAGTTCCGCTTCTACGAAGAGCTGAACGACTTCCTCCGGCCGCGGCTGCGCAAGACCGTGTTCGCGATCGGCATCGACCGCGGCCGTTCGGTCAAGGACGCGATCGAGTCGGCAGGCATTCCGCACACCGAGGTGGATCTGATCATCGTCGACGGTGTGTCGGTGGGGTTCGGGCACGTGCTGCGCGGCGGAGAGCGCGTCGCAGTCTATCCGGTGTTCGAGCGGCTGGACATCGCGCCGCTGCAGCGCCTGCGGCCCGCGCCGCTGCGCGATCCGCGTTTCGTGCTCGACGCGCACCTGGGCAAGCTCGCCCGGCACCTGCGCCTGGCGGGATTCGACTCGCTGTGGCGCAACGACTATGCAGACGAGGAGATCGTCGCACTGGCGCTCGCCGAGCGGCGCATCGTGCTCACGCGCGACCGCGGCCTGCTCAAGCGCCGCGCCGTGGAGCGAGGGCATTTCGTGCACGCCATCGACGCCGACCTGCAGCTCGCGGAAGTGATCCGCGTGTTTCAGCTGGAGGGAATGCTGCGGCCGTTCTCGCGCTGCCGCGAGTGCAACATGGCGCTTGCGGACGCGCAGAAGGCCGAGGTGATCGACCGGCTGCCGGAGAAAGTCCGGGAGTTCTACCAGCGTTTCAGGCGCTGTCCGGGCTGCGCACGCATCTACTGGGAAGGCACGCACTACGAGAGGCTGAAGCGCATGCTCGCGCTTGCGGCGCCGGC
>MEQZ01000182.1:2139-6815 GCA_001770425.1 Betaproteobacteria bacterium RIFCSPLOWO2_02_FULL_65_20
TATTGATGCCGATGAACGTATACAGCGGGCAGAAATTGAACAGTCCGGTGGCAAGAGGCACCAATCCGATCAGCCCCCACCAGCGGGCATTGCCTTCGAGGAAATACAGCAGCGACAGCAAGCCCAGGCCGGCCACAATGCGCAGGATCTTATCGATACCGCCGACATTCGATTTCATATTGCGCCTCCTTGGTTGAACGTGCGGTTTCAGTATAGCGCCGCCGCAACGCAGTGCCAGAATGACCGCGGGTCAGGCATTCTCGGCAATCGCGCGCAGACCCTGGGGATTGAGGATTTCGATGCGCTCGCGCTCCAGGGCCACCAGCCCCTGGTCGGCGAAATTCTTCAGCAGCCGGCTCACGATCTCGCGCACGCTGCCCAGCTCCTCGGCAAGGACCTGGTGCGTGGTGCGGATCACGCGGCCCTTGCCCAGCAGCAGCGCGGCCAGGCGCTGGTCCAGGCGCTGGAACGCGACCGCCTCGACCAGCTGCATCAGCTCCGAGATGCGCTCGGCGAACAGGCCGAAGACATAGGTGCGGAACGGCTCGTGCTCGGCGAGCAGCCGCGAGAACAGCGGTTGCGCCAGCGTGACCACCTTTACGTCCGTCTCGGCGATGCCGCGTGCCAAATAGGGCGAGTTGCCGAGCAGGCAACTGGAGGTGATCACGCAGGCCTCCCCCGGCACTACGCGGTACAGTTGCATTTCACGGCCGTTGGGGGCTGTCTTGGAAACGCGGATGGTTCCCTCGACCAGCATCGGAAACGCCTGGCAGGGGTTGCGCTCGTCGAACATCACCGTGCCGGCGGGCGCAGTGCGAATCACGGCCTCGCCGAGAACCTGGTCGAGGCGCTCGCCGGGAAGCGAGCGCAAGGCCGGGTACAGTTCGATGAGTCGGGCGCGAATTGCGGCACGCGTGTCTGCTTGGTCCATGGTCAGCCCAGGCTAATCGAGGGTTTGGAGCGTCCAATGCGCATTCTATCTTCGCTGCGGCGCGTCGGGGGCATGAGAGCAGGGTTCACCTCCTGCGCCCGCGAAGGCGGTACCCAACAGCTTGTCTGCTTTTGGCATTTTTCGATCTCCCGATTTTGCGCGGTTGCGCTCGCGCAACCGCGCAAAATCGGGAGAAGTATAAAAAACCAGATTCTTCATCAGAGCTGGCCACAGTTACTGTTGCTGACGAACCGCATTTGCGAGTAGATTGCCGTTCTGGTGAACACTTGAGAACGAATTGATGCGATGGTTCCGTGATGGTGAGCCCGGGTGACACGCCGCAGTCCTGACTGGCGCTTTCTCGCCACGCTGGCCTCGATCTCGCTGGTCGGCCCGCTTGCGATCCACATGTTTCTACCCGCGATGCCGGTGATCAAATCGGTGTTCGCGATCTCCGATGCGCTGGTGGGCCTGACCTACAGCGCGGCGCTGCTGGTCATGGCGGTCTCGACGCTGATCTATGGCTCGCTGTCGGATCGCTATGGGCGTCGTCCCGTGCTGCTCGCGGGGCTGTTTTTGTTTACGCTCGGGAGCTTTGTGTCGGGCATGGCCGATTCCGTCTACGGCCTGATCGCAGGACGGGTCATCCAGGCCCTCGGGGCCGGCTGCGGCGTCACCCTCGCCCGCGCCATCGCGCGGGACGCCTACGGGACCGAGGGTCTGGTCAAGGTGATCGCCTATCTGACCATGGCCTACACGCTCGGCCCAATGCTGGCCACGCTCTTCGGCGGGATGCTGATCGACATGGCCGGCTGGCGCAGCCTGTTCTGGCTTGCGGCGACCTCAGGCCTGCTCATTGCGACGGCGTCCTGGGGGATGCTGTACGAAACGCACCCGAAGGACGAAAGTCGCCGCAAGACGTCAGGCTTCGTGCACGATTTCGTGGCGCTGTTCTCGCACCTGCGATTCACCGCGTTCGTGTTGCAGACGGGATTTTCCTCCGGGCTTTTCTACGCGATGGCGGCGGCCGCGTCGTTCCTGATGAAGGACTACCTGGGACGGTCGGCGACCGAGTTCGGCATCTATTTCATGGCCTTTCCGGTCGGATTCTTCCTCGGGAATCTGCTCTCGAGCAGGCTGAGCCAGCGCTTCGGGATCGAGAATATGGTTCTTGCCGGATCCGTCGTCAACTTCCTGGCGATCGTGCTTCTGTCGGCATCGATACTCGCCGGGTATCTGTCGCCGCTGGTGATTTTCATTCCCGGCTTCCTGATCACGTTCGGTCAGGGAATCGCGCTCCCGAACGCGCAAGTCGGCGCCATGCGGGTGATACCGAGCCTGTCCGGCACGGCGGCGGGCATCGGCGTGTTCTTCCAGTCGTTTCTTGGCGCTGTTTTCGCCCAGACCTACAGCCTGCTCGCCGACGGGACCCCGATTCCGATGGTTGTCATCGTATTGACCGGCGCGATCCTGACGCTGGCCGCCGGCGTGATTCCATTCGTTCTGGAACATCGAGGCCGCGCCGCGCCGGGCGGCCCGGTGCGCTGATCCGGCGCCGGTATGGTCATATAAGCGTCTGACTCATAAGGATTACCTGGCTTCCGGCAGGATCGCTACGCGTGCTAAAATGCACACCTTTGGACTCGAGCACACGCAATGTTCTCCAAAAACAATCTCGCGCACACCGATCCCGAACTCTATCGCGCCATACAGGCGGAGAACCAGCGGCAGGAAGAGCACATCGAGCTGATCGCCTCCGAAAACTATGTCAGCCCAGCCGTGCTCGAGGCGCAGGGTTCGCAGCTGACCAACAAGTACGCCGAAGGCTATCCCGGACGCCGCTACTACGGCGGCTGCGAATTCGTGGACGTGGCCGAGACCCTCGCCATCGAGCGCGTGAAGCAGCTGTTCGCGGCCGACTGCGCGAACGTGCAGCCGCACTCCGGGTCGCAGGCGAACCAGGCGGTCTACATGGCGGTGCTGCAGCCGGGCGACACCATCCTGGGCATGTCGCTTGCGCACGGCGGCCACCTGACGCACGGCGCGGCGGTGAACATGTCGGGCAAGCTCTACAGAGCGATGGCCTACGGCCTGAACGCCGCCGAGCAGATCGACTACGACGAGGTCGAGCGCCTCGCTGCGGAGCATCAGCCCAAGGTGATCGTCGCCGGCGCCTCCGCCTATTCGAGGGTGATCGACTGGCAGCGGTTCCGCGACATCGCCGACGGCGTCGGCGCACGCCTGGTGGTGGACATGGCGCACTACGCAGGCCTGATCGCGGTGGGAATCTATCCGAGCCCGGTGGGTATAGCCGACTTTGTCACCAGCACCACCCACAAGACCCTGCGCGGCCCGCGCGGCGGCTTCATCCTGGCGAAGGCCGAGCACGAGAAGATCATGAACTCCACGATTTTCCCCGGCATCCAGGGCGGGCCGCTGATGCACGTGATCGCCGCAAAGGCGGTCGCGTTCAAGGAGGCGCTCGCCCCCGAATTCAAGCTCTATCAGGAGCAGGTACTCGCCAACGCGCGCATCATGGCCGCGACGCTCGCCAGGCGGGGCCTGCGCATCGTGTCGGGGGGAACCGACAGCCACCTGTTTCTGGTGGACCTGCGGCCCAAGGCCATCACCGGCAAGGACGCCGAAGCCGTGCTGGGCCGCGCCGACATCACCGTCAACAAGAACGCGATTCCCCACGATCCGCAGAAGCCTTTCGTCACCAGCGGCATCCGCATCGGCTCCCCGGCGATGACCACGCGCGGCTTCGGCGCAGCCGAAGCGGAAAAGGTGGCGAACCTGGTCGCCGACGCGCTCGAATCGCCGAACGACGACACTGCGCTCGCCCGCGTGAAGCGCGAAGTGGCGGCGCTGTGCAAGCGCTTCCCCGTCTATCCGCCGGCCCCCGAGTCCGCCCGGGCGGCGGTGCCCGCCTGATACGCGCATCTCCCGATGAAATGCCCCTACTGCAAGGCTGACAACACCGGCGTGGTCGACTCGCGCCTGTCGGAGGACGGCGACAGCGTGCGCCGCCGCCGCGAGTGCCAGGCGTGCGGCAAGCGCTTTACCACCTATGAGCGGGTCGAACTGCAGATGCCGATGATCGTGAAGCAGAACGGCAACCGCACCGCCTACGACCGCGAGAAAATCCGCATCGGCTTCATGCGGGCGTTGCACAAGCGGCCGGTGCCCACGCAATACGTGGATGCCGCCATCACCCGCATCGAGCAGCGCGTCCTGGCGCTCGGCGAGCGGGAGGTCCCGAGCCGCGTGATCGGCGAAATGGTGATGCGCGAGCTGAAGAAAATGGACGACGTCGCCTACATCCGCTTCGCATCGGTGTACGAGGATTTCCAGCGCGTGGATGACTTCCGCGACGCCATCCAGCAGGTGAAACGCCCGGGCGCCAAGCGCGTGCGCAAGATCGGCAAGAGTCGATAGCATTGCGGGGCCGAGCGGCTGCCGGTATGAACCGTACGGCGACAGTGGTTTTGGCTTGGTCTGATCTCCCGATTTCGGCAAGTGGCAAAAGCGCAACTTCCCGAAATCGGGAGAACGATAGAACCCCAAGTCATCGCCGATGCTGTCCATACCCGAGTACGAAGAAAGACATGCTCCACCCTGACCAGGCAGAACTGCTTTGCCTTTCATCCATCTCCTGATTTTGGGACGTTGCGATTCTGCAACTTGCCAAAATCAGGAGACATGAAAAATCCAATTCATCGCCGATGCCCTCAATACCCAGGTC
>MEQZ01000183.1 GCA_001770425.1 Betaproteobacteria bacterium RIFCSPLOWO2_02_FULL_65_20
CCGTCAACGTCGTCTTGCCATGGTCCACGTGACCTATCGTGCCCACATTCACATGCGGCTTGGTACGCTGAAACTTGGTTTTTGCCATGATTTTCTACCCTTGGTCCTGAATGCCAATCCTGCCCATGGTGCCGTTGGCGCGGATTGAACGCGCGACCTCTCCCTTACCAAGGGAGTGCTCTACCACTGAGCTACAACGGCGAATTTCGCTGCTGCTTCTCCCCATCATGCCCCGGCGCATGGAGCGGGTGAAGGGAATCGAACCCTCGTCGTAAGCTTGGAAGGCTTCTGCTCTACCATTGAGCTACACCCGCATCTAGCCGCATGTTGCGCTCTAACGGTCGCCGGCCCAAGCTCAGTACATCGTTCTGGTGGAGGGGGAAGGATTCGAACCTTCGAAGGCAGAGCCGTCAGATTTACAGTCTGATCCCTTTGACCGCTCGGGAACCCCTCCGTTGACCGCTCGTCGGGAACCCCTCCGAACGAAACCGCTGATTATGCGAGGATTTCTAGACCGTGTCAAACAGGGCTGGCATACATCTCGCTTATCGCCTCCCGGCGCCCCGGGCGACCACCGGATCGCGGAAGCGAATCGGGTAATGCGTGATCGACTGGCGAGTTAACATACCGGTCGCCGGAACAGAAGACAGGAGACGAGCCGATGAACGCTCCGGGGAAACCTCGCGAAGTCACGCTCGACGACAAGTACACCCTCGAGAGC
The DNA here is from genome assembly GCA_001770425.1 of Betaproteobacteria bacterium RIFCSPLOWO2_02_FULL_65_20. Taxonomy (GTDB): domain Bacteria; phylum Pseudomonadota; class Gammaproteobacteria; order Burkholderiales; family SG8-39; genus JACQTO01. Next base: position 722 of record MEQZ01000183.1, read on the forward strand.
GGCCACGCTTTCATGACCGGCACGCAGGCGCTGGTGCGCCTGCCGATGCTGCAGCGCACCCGCGATCTGGCCTCAGGCCTGAATACTGCGGGATTCATTTCCGGCTACCGCGGATCACCCATCGGCAGCTTCGACCAGGCATTGTGGCGCGCCAAGAAACATCTGGCCGATAATCACATCCGCTTCCAGCCGGGCGTGAACGAAGATCTCGCCGCGACGGCCATCTGGGGCACGCAGCAACTCAAGCTTTTCCCGGGCGCCAACTACGACGGCGTGTTCGCGATGTGGTATGGCAAGGGGCCCGGCGTCGATCGCTGCGGCGACGTCTTCAAGCATGCCAATGCCGCGGGAACGTGGAAGCACGGCGGGGTCCTGGCGCTTGCCGGCGACGACCATGCGGCCAAGTCCTCCACGCTCGCCCACCAGAGCGAACACATACTCAAGGCCTGCTGCATACCCGTCCTGCATCCGGCCAGCGTGCAGGAGTACCTGGACTACGGCCTGCACGGCTGGGCGATGTCGCGCTACTCGGGATGCTGGATCGGCTTCAAGTGCGTCACCGACGTGATCGAATCCGGCGCCTCGGTGGTCCTCGACCCGCATCGGGTGCAGGTCGTCCTGCCCGAGGACTTTGCTCTGCCGCCGGGCGGCCTCAACATACGCTGGCCCGACGGCATCCTCGAACAGGAAGCCCGGCTGCTCGACTACAAGGTCTATGCGGCGCTCGCCTACGCCCGCGCCAACCGCCTCGACCGGCTGGTCTGGAACTCACCGGCCGCACGGCTGGGCATCGTCACCACAGGCAAGGCCTACGGGGACACGATGCAGGCGCTTGCCGATCTGGGCATCGACGAGCGCGTGGCGCGCGACGCCGGAATTCGGCTGTACAAGGTGGCCATGCCCTGGCCGCTCGAGCCGCAGGGTGCGCGCAAGTTCGCCGATGGCCTGGAGGAGATTCTGGTCGTCGAGGAAAAACGCCAGCTCATCGAATATCAGATCAAAGAAGAGCTTTACAACTGGCGATCGGGGGTGCGCGTCCCGCGCGTGGTCGGCAAGTTCGACGATAACGGCGAGTGGAGCCAGTCCGAGGGCCAGCCAGCGGGCACCTGGCTCCTGCCCGCGCATTACGAGCTTTCGCCAGCACAGATTGCCAAAGCCATCGCGAGCCGGCTCGCCAAGCTGGGACTGGATCGCGCCCTCGGCGAGCGGTTCCGGGAGCGTCTCGCCTTCCTCGATTTCAAGGAAAAGGCGCTCGCCAGGCCGCGCGTGGTCGCCGAACGCACACCCTATTTCTGCTCAGGCTGCCCGCACAACACCTCCACCCAGGTGCCCGAAGGCAGCCGTGCGGTGGCCGGTATCGGCTGCCATTACCTGGCCCAGTTCATGGGCCGCAGCACAGCGACCTTCACGCACATGGGCGGCGAGGGTGCGCCGTGGATCGGGCAGGCGCCGTTCACCGACACGGCCCACATCTTCGCCAACATGGGCGATGGCACCTACTACCACTCGGGGCTCATGGCTATCCGGGCCGCGGTCGCGGCCAGGGTCAACATGACCTACAAGATCCTGTACAACGACGCGGTGGCGATGACCGGCGGGCAGCCGCTCGACGGACCGCTCGACCCGGGCATGATCTCGCGCCAGCTCGCGGCCGAAGGCGTGCATCCGATCGTGGCCGTGGTCGACGACAAGGAAGAACTTCCGGCGGCGCTCAACTGGGCGCCCGGCGTGACCCTCCGCGGGCGCGATGAACTCGATGCGGTGCAGCGCGAACTGCGCGAGACGCAGGGCGTATCGGCGCTCATCTACGTGCAGACCTGCGCGGCGGAAAAACGCCGCCGCCGCAAACGCAATGAATTCCCCGACCCGGCCAAACGCGTGTTCATCAACGAGCTGGTGTGCGAAGGCTGCGGTGACTGCAGCGAAAAGTCCAATTGCCTGTCGGTAGAACCGCTGGAGACCGAGTTCGGCCGCAAGCGCTGGATCAACCAGTCGACCTGCAACAAGGACTACTCGTGCGTGAAGGGCTTCTGCCCGAGCTTCGTCACCGTCGAAGGCGGCAGCCTCAGGCAGGGAAAGGCGTCCGGGCGCGGCGACGCACCGGACGATCGGTTCCCGGCCTGCCCCGAGCCGGAGATCCCCGCGCTCACCGAGCCGTTCGGCGTCCTGGTCACCGGGGTCGGCGGCACCGGCGTGATCACCATCGGCCAGATCCTGGCGGTGGCCGCCCACCTCGAGGGGAAGAGCGTTTCGGTGCTCGACATGTCGGGACTGGCGCAGAAAGGCGGACCGGTGATGTCGCACGTGAAGTTCGCACCGGATCTCGGCCAGCTGCATTCGACGCGCCTGGGCACCGGCGCGGCGGACCTGGTCCTGGGCTGTGATCTGGTCGTGACCGCCAGCGGCGATGCGCTCTCGCGCATGTCCACCTCGCGCACGCGCGTTGCCGTCAACACCACCACGGCTCCCACGGCGGATTTCGTGCGCAACCCCGACTGGAGGCTACCGGGCGCGGCCCTGCTGGACGAAATCCGGGAGGCCGCCGGCGAGGGCAACATCGCGGCTCTCGAAGCCGGCAGGATTTCGACGGCGCTCATGGGCGACTCCATCGCGACCAACATGTTTATGGTCGGCTACGCCTGGCAGAAGGGCTGGATACCCCTCGCGGAAGCATCGATCCTGCAGGCGATCCGGCTCAACGCGGTCGCGGTCGATTTCAACCAGCAGAGTTTTGTCTGGGGCCGGCGCGCCGCGTTCGATGCGGCGCGGGTCGACCGGCTGGCAGCGCCCGCCGAGGTGATCACCCTGGTTCGGGCCCTGTCGCGCAATCTCGACGAGATGATCGGGCGCCGGGTCGAGTTCCTCACGGAATATCAAGACGCTGCCTACGCGCAGCGCTACCGCGACCTGGTGCAGAAAGTGCGCCAGGCCGAAGGCGAAAAAGTGGGAGGTACCCGGCTGACCGAAGCGGTTGCGCGCTACGGCTTCAAGCTGATGGCGTACAAGGACGAGTACGAAATCGCGCGGCTTTACGCGGACCCGCAGTTCACGCAGCGGATCAGAAGCATGTTCGAAGGCGACATTAGGCTGAAATTCCACCTCGCGCCGCCGCTGCTCAACCGCCCCGACCCGGTCACCGGTATTGCCGCCAAGTCCGAGTTCGGTCCCTGGATGATGGCCGGGTTCATGATCCTGGCGAAACTGAAAGGACTGCGCGGCACCGCGTTCGACATATTCGGCCGCACCGAGGAGCGCAGGATGGAGCGCCGCCTGATCGCCGAATACGAAGCGACGGTGAAAGAACTGCTGCGCGCACTGTCGGCGGACAACCTGAAGCTCGCGGTAGAGATCGCCTCGATTCCCGAGGACATCCGCGGCTTCGGTCACGTGAAAATGCGGCACCTGAAGCAAGCGAAGGAGCGCGAAACCGAGCTGCTCTGGCGTTTTCGCAAACCCCAGGTGCCGGCCAAGGCGGCCTGACCGTGGCGGCGTCGGCCCACGACGCAGCCGCACGCTGCGTCGCGCGTGCTGTTCTGAGACAATGGATGCCCTATGCTCACCCGCACTGACCTGGAATCCGACCGGCTGAGAAAGCTTTTTTGCCAGGCGAATCCGGGTGTGCGCGTGCTTACCGACGCCGAACTCGAATCCTCGCTGCAGGCCCTCCTTCAGACCCATCCGCAGGGCGAGGACGTGTGGCTGTTCGGTTACGGGTCGCTCATCTGGAATCCGATCATCCATTTCGCGGAACGGCACGTCGCCAGGCTGCACGGCTATCACCGCCGCTTCTGTCTGTGGTCGCATGTCAACCGCGGATCGCTGCACAAGCCCGGCCTGGTGCTCGGGCTCGATGCCGGGGGCTGCTGCCGCGGCGTCGTGTTCCGCATCCGCGCCGAGCAGGCGCAAAGCGAACTGCGCCTGCTCTGGAGGCGCGAAATGGTGCTCGGCTCCTATGCCGGGGGCTGCTGCCGCGGCGTCGTGTTCCGCATCCGCGCCGAGCAGGCGCAAAGCGAACTGCGCCTGCTCTGGAGGCGCGAAATGGTGCTCGGCTCCTACCGCCCCCGCTGGCTGAAAGTGTCCACGGGCGAGCGTGACCTGAACGCCATTGCCTTCACCGTCAACCGCAACCACGCGAACTATGCAGGCAGGCTGCCCCTGGAAACCGTGCTGAGGACCATGGCGGGCACGCGCGGTTACCTCGGAACGTCGGCGGAATATCTCCACGAGACCGTCCGCGGCCTGCTCGCGCACGGCGTTCGCGACGAATATCTGATGGATCTGCGCAAGCGAATGCTGGCCCTGCACCCCGACCTGGCGCACTCGCGCTGAGCCGCGCCTTTGGGCGAGTGAACTCGCCCTCTGCCCCGGTCGCGCCCGAGCTGGCCTGTGGCGCGTGATCCAGATCACACCTATTCCGACTAGGCATTGACAACCCAAATGAGAACCGTTATCGTTTAGGCATGCATTCCCGGTCGAAGATTAAACCAATACCGCCAAATCATGGTGTTGGCGCGGTAACGTCGCCCCGGCCGTCCAGGATTTTCAGCCAAGCCCTGCTGGGGCCAGAGGGCGAACTGATCATCGAACACGGCGGCCGGGAATACCGGTTGCGCCTGACACAAAATGGCAAGTTGATATTGACCGCGTGACCGCTCGGGCGGCGCCGCCGCCTCCGAGCCGAATCGCGTGCGCAAGCCAGCTAGCATCGCGCCAGCCAGTCAGCGCTTTCCAAGAAGGGAGAGCTGGCTGATGTTAATTCCGAAATTCCCCGCGGCATTCGCCGCCACATTGCTTGTTGTTCCCCCGCTCGCGCACAGACCGAATCGCGCTTGCCCCAGATGGACGTCAGCGCCCCGCGCAAGAGTGCACAAGGCTAGACCCCGCTTGTCACCTCTACCGGAGCAAGAACGGCTGCGCCCTGCACGAGTTGGCGGCGCCGAGAGTGGTAAGAACGAAAGAAATGCTGCGCGCGCAAAGCGCGCTTCCGCCGGACGACGCAATCTATTACGCGTCCAGATCTTCAATGTCCGACATGTCCCCGTTACCCCGCTTGCCCGCCACGCGTTTTGCCATTTCTTAATGGAGCAGACCATGCGATTTGCACCCAGCTTCGGTTTGACTGCTAGTTTCCTTGCTGCTTTCTTCGCCGCATCTTCCGCGCTCGCTCTCGAGTACCCCATCGGCGCCCCGCTGCAGCGTTACGGAATGGAGATCACCGCGGTGTATCTCCAGCCCGTCACCATGGAACCGGAGGGCATCATGAAACCCCCCACTGAGTCCGATATTCACCTGGAAGCAGATATAAAAGCCCTGTCAAACAATCCGAACGGATTCGCCGAGGGCGCTTGGATTCCTTACCTCAAGGTGCAGTTCGAGCTGAAGAAGGAGGGATCGGCTGACACCGTGAGCGGAGAACTGACGCCCATGGTAGCCAACGACGGCGCGCACTACGGCGACAACATCAAGCTCAAGGGGCCGGGCAAGTACAAGCTGAAGTACCGTATCCACCCACCTTCGGCGGATCCTCGCAACCACTTCGGCCGACACACCGATCGCCTCACCGGGGTGCGGCCTTGGTTCAAGCCGTTCGAGGTCGAGTACGAGTTCACCTTTGTAGGTGTTGGGAAGAAAGGAGGCTACTGATGCGCCTAGCCTGCCTCATTGTATCCGCGGCAACCCTGGCGATCGGCTTCGCCTGTCCCCTGGCTCGCGCCACAACGCAGGACGAGGCCTTGCTGAAGCAGGAACTGCGACGCCTTGCCGATCGCTTGGACCGCGTGGAAAAACGTAACGCCGAGCTGGAGGCGAAACTCAAGGCGTACGCCGAACGAC
>MEQZ01000184.1 GCA_001770425.1 Betaproteobacteria bacterium RIFCSPLOWO2_02_FULL_65_20
AAAGCGGCAGCGGCGTGTTCTTCATCCACATGCAGTGCCGCTCCAGCGACGTGAACACGAACAGCATGCCCTGATTGGGCCCTAGCGCTTCGCGGTACATCAGCCCGCGGGCGCGGGTCTCGAAGGTGTTCGCCACCTCTGCGCGGATCACGTGAATGCCGGCATTGAGGTTGATCACCGGCAGTTCTGCTCGCGCCGGCAGCGCGAGCAGCAACGCGACCCAGGCCAGCAAGACCGCAGACAGCCTTCTCATGTCCAAACGTAGACCAAAAAAAAGGCAGGGACTCGCCCTGCCTTTGTTCCTTCGTCCGAAGAAGACTTACTTCGCCGGCTTTTCCATCTCCTTCTTGTCGCCCTTCTTCTTCTTTGCTGTCGTCTTTGCTGCCTTCTTGTCGGCCTTCTTCTCCATCTTCTTCTCGTCTTTCCCTTCAGCAGCGGCAACGGCATTGAAGGTCACAGCGGCGAACATGGCGGCCATCAGAATCGCAATAAGCTTATTCATGAGTTCCTCTCTCTGCAATTATGGATTTGGTCACGACCAGTCGGATCAACCAGTCCCTCCCACTAACGGCCCTAATTCCATGCGGTTGACAGGGCCAGCGGCATTCTAAACAAGAAACCCCGCAGAACGCAAACCCCCTGATGGGCTTTTTTACTGATAAATCAATTAGCTGGCTTTTGCTTTCCTGGCTTTCTTGGCTTTCTTGGCTTCTTTCTTGGCTTTCTTGGCCTCTTTCTTGGCTTTCTTGGCCTTGGGCTCGGCTTTGGACATTTCCTTCTTTGCTTCCGCCTTGGCGGCCGGCGCCGCCGGAGTAGCCGGAGTAGCCGGAGTAGCCTGAGCGGCCGCAAGGCCGGACATGCCGGCAATCATGACTGCCACCAGGATCGATAGAGCTTTTTTCATGATTTGTCCCTTCGAATTGAAATAACGGCGACACCGCAATGTGGCGTGCCAGATGCCTTAACGCGTCCAACCCGTCCCGGTTGACCCGGGGACGCCGGCGGCCGAAGCGACGCCGGCCAGCCTGTCGTTGATCTACGCCGGGAATGCGGACGACAAACCGCCGCGCAAGCGGCCTTTCTTATTATCGAAGCTTGTCGGAAAACCGCCCGCGAGACCAGGCGGTGGAAACCATGCGCCGGAGCCGGGCTCCGGCTGAACTGCGGTTCAGCCCGCGGCCTGGATGTTCGAGGCCTGCTTGCCCTTCGGGCCTTGGGTAACCTCGAACTGGACCTTCTGACCTTCTTTGAGCGTCTTGAAGCCGCTCATCTGAATCGCGGAGAAATGCGCGAACAAATCCTCGCCGCCGTCATCCGGGGTGATAAAACCGAACCCCTTGGCATCGTTGAACCACTTCACAGTACCTGTTGGCATAGAACCTTCCTGACTAAGCAAAAAAACGGGGTTGACCCCGAACTATGCCTGCACTCCGAGGCAGCAGAAGGACTTGCGCCCCGTACGCCGCTTGAGGACAAACACAGGAGGGCTTTTACGCGGTTTGCCGATCGGCGTCAAGTAACAACGCCGACCGGGGACAGCGGGCTGGACATTGCGCCCGAGAACAACGCCGACAAAGGTTGCAGTACGCCGGGACAACCATTACATTATGAACACGCATCCGATTCGCGCTGCGGAGGTAAATGCACAAACACTTTGGCCTTGTGCCGGGGAATTATGCCGGGTTTCGCGGTCTAATCCGTTTGTCAGGCGCTGGGCTCAGGATTCAATATGGGAAGGTATGGCAACCCGGTTACGAGAAGGCACCTTACTTGAGACCAAGAAAAGCAAGCTCAAGCCCCCTCCTCTTTTCAAAGTCATTCTCCTCAACGACGATTACACTCCGATGGAGTTCGTGGTCGTCGTCCTGCAGAAGTTCTTCGCATTGAGCCGGGAAAAGGCCGCACAGATCATGCTTAAGGTCCATCGCGAGGGAATGGGCATCTGCGGGGTCTACCCCAAGGACATCGCCACGACCAAGGTCGAACAGGTTATTGCATACGCCCGCAGGCACCAACATCCGTTGCAGTGCGTGATGGAGGAAACGTGAGGGTCGAACAAGGGGCGCAGGGATGGGGTCGGGGCCCCGACCCAGTAACCCGGCCGCTTGTGTACACCCCCCAAGTTAGAGGATTAAGACAATGATCGCCCAGGAACTCGAAGTCAGTCTGCACATGGCGTTCGTGGAGGCGCGCCAGAAACGGCATGAATTCATCACCGTCGAGCACCTGTTGCTCGCGCTGCTGGACAACCCGACGGCCACGGACGTGCTGCGTGCCTGCGCTGCCAACATCGAGGAACTGCGAAAGGCGCTGATGGATTTCATCGCTGCGCACACGCCGACGGTCGCCGGTTCCGAGGAGATCGACACCCAGCCGACCTTGGGATTCCAGCGCGTCATCCAGCGCGCCATCCTGCATGTGCAGTCGTCGGGCAAGAAGGAAGTCACCGGGGCCCACGTGCTGGTCGCGATATTCGGCGAAAAGGATTCCCACGCCGTGTACTTCCTGCATCAGCAGGGCGTGACCCGGCTCGACGTGGTCAATTTCATCTCCCACGGAATCACCAAGTCGCCACAGGGGGGCAAGGAACCCAAGGGAGACCAGGAGCAGCAGGAATCTCAAGGCGATCAGGAGCAGTCCGGGGGCGCGCTCGACACCTATACGACCAACCTCAATGCCCAAGCGCTGGTCGGCAAGATCGATCCGCTCATCGGCCGGGAGCGCGAGCTCGAACGCGTCATCCAGACGCTGTGCCGGCGCCGCAAGAACAACCCGCTGCTGGTCGGGGAGGCCGGTGTCGGCAAGACGGCGATCGCCGAGGGCCTTGCACGCCACATCGTCGAAGGACAGGTTCCCGAGGTTCTGGCGCAGTGCCAGGTGTTCGCCCTCGACATGGGAGCGCTGCTGGCCGGCACCAAATACCGCGGCGATTTCGAGCAGCGCCTGAAAGCGGTGCTCAAGCAGCTCATCGACAATCCGAATGCGATCCTGTTCATCGATGAGATCCACACCCTGATAGGCGCGGGCGCGGCATCCGGCGGCACGCTGGACGCCTCCAACCTGCTCAAGCCGGCGCTGTCCTCCGGCGCGCTGAAGTGCATCGGGGCCACGACCTATAACGAGTACCGGGGCGTGTTCGAAAAGGACCATGCCCTGTCGCGGCGGTTCCAGAAGATAGACGTACCCGAACCGTCGATCGAGGAAACGGTGCAGATCCTGCGTGGACTCAAGTCCCGGTTCGAGGCGCACCACGGCGTCAAGTACAGCGCCCCCGCGCTCTCGAGCGCCGCAGAACTTTCGGCGCGTTACATCAATGACCGCCACCTGCCCGACAAGGCGATCGACGTCATCGACGAGGCGGGTGCGGCGCAGAAGATCCTGCCGAAGTCAAAGCAGAAGAAGGTCATCGGCAAGACCGAGATCGAGGAGATCATCGCCAAGATCGCGCGCATCCCGCCCGCTTCGGTATCGCAGGACGACCGCGTAGCCCTGAAAAACATCGACCGCGATCTGAAGGCAGTCGTGTTCGGCCAGGACAACGCGATCGATGCGCTGGTCTCGGCCATACGCACGGCGCGCTCCGGGCTGGGCAACCCGCAGAAGCCGATCGGGTGCTTTCTGTTCTCGGGACCCACGGGCGTCGGCAAGACCGAGGTCGCCAGGCAGCTCGCCTATTGCATGGGCATCGAACTGCATCGCTTCGACATGTCGGAATACATGGAACGCCATGCGGTATCGCGCCTGATCGGCGCGCCGCCCGGCTATGTGGGCTTCGACCAGGGCGGGCTGCTCACCGAGGCGATCAGCAAGAAGCCCTACTCGGTGCTGCTCCTGGACGAAATCGAGAAGGCTCACCCGGACATCTTCAACATCCTGTTGCAGGTGATGGACCACGGCACGCTCACCGACAACAACGGGCGCAAGGCCGATTTCCGCAACGTGATCATCGTCATGACGACCAACGCGGGCGCGGAATCGCTGAACAAGCCGGTCATGGGATTCACCTCGAAGAAGGAGATCGGCGACGAGATGGTCGAGATCAAGCGCCTGTTTTCGCCCGAATTCCGCAACCGTCTCGATGCGACGATCTCGTTCCGGTCCCTGGACCACGATGTCATCCTGCGCGTGGTGGACAAGTTCCTGATGCAGCTCGAGGTGCAACTCCACGAGAAGAAAGTCGACGCGATCTTCACCGACGCGCTGCGCGAGCACTTGGCCCGGCGCGGCTTCGACCCGCTGATGGGCGCAAGACCGATGAGCCGGCTGATCCAGGACACGATCCGAAAAGCGCTCGCCGACGAATTGCTGTTCGGGAAGCTCTCGGGCGGCGGCAAGGTCACGGTCGATGTCGACAAGGACGGCAAGGTCAGCCTCAATTTCAACGAGGAGAAGGTCGTCGAGACCGCCTCCGAAACCTGACCGCGGCTTGCTATCGCACTGCCGCGCCGTTGTCCCTACGAAGGCTGCCCAAGGGCAGCCTTCGTTATTTGCGGAACCCCGAGCATGCCGGCAGCTTGACAGCAGCCCCAACGCACTGGAAACTAGCGCCGTAAACGGTCAGCCTGCAAGAACCGTCGCACTGCCGCCGCGAGTACAACACCCCTTATAGGACCGCAGAGAGGAGACACCCCCATGAGAATCCGACTTGCCCTGGCCGCCTTGCTTACCGTCCCGTTCGCCGCGGCGGCCCAGGGTGCCGATCCCAACCTCGGCCGCAATCTCGCCGCGACCTGCGCGGGCTGCCACAACATCACCGGCAAGAGCCTGACCGGCGTGCCCGGGATCGCGGGGCGATCCAAGGAATCTCTCGCCAGTACACTCAAGGAGTTCAAGGGAGGACAGCGGTCGGCCACGGTCATGCACCAGCTCGCCAAGGGCTACACCGACCAACAACTCGAACTGATCGCCGCGTACTTTGCGGCGCAGAAATAGGAGGCCGCCATGAGCAACTTCACCCGACGCGACTTCCTGAAACTGACGGCGGCCGGCGCATCGAGCGCCGCGCTCGCGGGCTGCGCCGCGGTACCCGAAGTCAGGAAACCGGTGGGCCGCGTCATCGTGATCGGCGCCGGCTACGGCGGCGCGACCGCGGCAAAATACATCCGCATGTGGAGCCAGGGCACGATCGAGGTATTCCTGATCGAGCGCGGCACCGAGTTCGTCTCCTGTCCGATGTCCAATCTGGTGCTCGGCGGCAGCCGAACGATGCCCGAGATCACGCGCA
>MEQZ01000185.1:0-918 GCA_001770425.1 Betaproteobacteria bacterium RIFCSPLOWO2_02_FULL_65_20
CGCTCAACAGCAACTTCAACGCCCACCTGTCTCAAGGAGCCTCACGCATCGAGTCAAGATAGTCGGCATCGCGCAACTGACGCTGCTTGGCATTCATACCGGAACGGCTTCCCGGAGAACGCGGTCACGAAATTTGACCGGCAGATCGCCGGGGGTAAGCACGTCAACGGCGACGCCAAGGACCTGCTCGAGCTCGATCTGAATGGCTCCCAGGTCCAGTAACGTCGTTCCGGGGAGCGGGTCCACCAGAAGGTCCAGGTCGCTTCCGTCCGCGTCGTCGCCACGCAGCACGGAGTCAAAAACACGCGGGTTGCAGGTCCGATTGCGTTCGGCCACGCGCCGAATATCTTCACGGTAGGAACGGAGTATCTCGGACGGTTTCATCAGGCCAATGATAGAGCATTACATGGCGCTGCTGCACAGTCAGCCTGGCGGTCTGACGGGGGCTACTGGTTTGCTCGCTGATGATATCGTGCAGGGGTGGCCCTTGATAGACTGTAGAACGAGATCCTATTGAGAATCGTGAAAGTGAATTACAGTATTTCGCTTGCCCTGCGTAGGGCGCGGGTTCACCGCGCCATGGATGCCGATGGGTCCGTGGATAGGCGCGCTGAAGCTGCGCCCTACGGGAACCTCTTCCGCCTGAGCCGGACGGATGGGATGCGCGCTGAAGCTGCGCCCTACGGGAACCTCTTCCGCCTGAGCCGGACGGATGGGATGGGGGCGAGGCATCCGCCAACTCAGTCATTCATGCGTGTCGGGCACTCTTACGCTCATCAATAGAGACAACAATGCGCCTGCTTTTTGTCCATCAGAATTTCCCGGGCCAGTTCAAGTTCCTGGCTCCGGCGCTGGCCGCGCAGGGCCACGACGTGACCGCGATGACCATGCAGAAGGCGAAGTCCACCGAATGGCAGG
>MEQZ01000185.1:961-1955 GCA_001770425.1 Betaproteobacteria bacterium RIFCSPLOWO2_02_FULL_65_20
GAACGTGCATCCGTGGGTGAGCGACTTCGAGACCAAGATCATCCGTGGCGAGGCGGCCTTCCGGTCCGCGCTGGCGCTGCGCGAATCGGGTTTTGCCCCGGACGTCATCGTCGCCCATCCCGGCTGGGGCGAGAGCCTGTTCCTGAAGGATGTCTGGCCCGATGCGAAGCTCGGCATCTACTGCGAGTTCTACTACCACGCCCAGGGCGCTGACGTTGGCTTCGACCCGGAGTTCCCGGCCGACGATCCCGGCGAGGTGTGCAGGCTGCGGTTGAAGAACTTGCACAACCTGCTGCATTTCGAGATCGCGGATGCGGCGATTTCTCCGACGCACTGGCAGGCGAGCACCTTTCCGGAGCCCTTCCGCAACCGGATCACGGTGGTGCACGACGGCATCGACTGCGAGGCCGTGGGGCCGAACCCGGCGGCGAGCGTGACGCTGAACGGCAGACTCACGCTCACCCGGCGGGACGAGGTGATCACCTTCGTCAACCGCAACCTGGAGCCCTATCGCGGCTATCACATCTTCATGCGCGCGCTGCCGGAAATCCTGCGCCGCCGGCCCAGGGCCCGGGTGCTGATCGTCGGCGGTAACGATGTGAGTTACGGCGCACGGCCCCCCGAAGGCCAGACGTGGAAGGACATGTTCTACAACGAGGTCAGGGACCGGATCGCGCCGGGCGACTTGCAGCGCGTGCATTTCCTGGGCAACATCGCCTACGAGCATTTCATCGCGGTGCTGCAACTGTCGACGGTGCACGTCTATCTGACCTATCCGTTCGTGCTCTCCTGGAGCCTGCTGGAGGCGATGAGCGTCGGCTGCGCGATCGTCGCCAGCGACACCCAGCCGCTGCGCGAGGCGATCCGCGACGGCGACACCGGGCGCCTGGTGAATTTCTTCGATCACGAGGCGCTGGCGGCGCAGGTGTGCGGCCTGCTGGATCAGCCCGACGAGCGCGCCAGGCTGGGCGCCCGTGCGCGGGCGTTCGCGAAG
>MEQZ01000185.1:2004-2288 GCA_001770425.1 Betaproteobacteria bacterium RIFCSPLOWO2_02_FULL_65_20
TCAAAGGGCTCGCGTAGCTGGGTAGAGCGCCGCTCAGGGCTTCCATGGCCGTTGACCGCGCCGCCCGCGGCCCAGCGCAGCGGCCAGCCGCGAAAGGCGAGCGCTCGCGCGTCAAGGCTGCGGTCTGGGCTGAAACGGATTGAACGGGGGCGCAGTCTGCGCCTGACCGGCCCTGCGGGCCGCCTCGGCGGCCTGGATGGCCTGCAGCAGCGACATGCCGGTGGCCGGTGGCGCGGGCGCGGCGGCGGGCGTAGCGGGCGCGGCAGCCGTACTGGCGGCCTGCT
>MEQZ01000185.1:2366-3349 GCA_001770425.1 Betaproteobacteria bacterium RIFCSPLOWO2_02_FULL_65_20
CGGCGGTGCAAACTGCGGCGACCCCGCGATCGCGGCCGGCTGGGCGGCCGGGGCGGCTTCAGCCACTGGCAGGGTCGCCGATTGGATCACCGGCAGCGGCGCCGGCGGGGCGGAGGCCATGTCGCGCTGGACGCTTCTGGTGAACGGGACCGTGTAGCGGTTGCCGCCGGAGGAAAACACCAGCTGCCGCGCCTCGATCGATTCCAGCGTGTAGCCGCCGACCGCCTGTCCTTCGCCCAGGACAGTGTTGGAGCGTCCGGCCGCGCCGCCGGCTGGCTTCAGGCGCCCGCCCAGTTTGACGATGGCGCGCTTGACCCGGCCGACCACCCCCACGCCCTGCACTTGGATGTCGTCCGCCGCGAGCGGTGATGCCGCGGCCGCGGCCGCCGGTTCGGGCCAGGGTTTGCGCTGCGGGTCGAACAGGTTCTGCTCGGCGATCACGCGATAGTCCGCGGCGAGCGCGGCGCACGACCACAGCCCCGCGGCGGCGGCCAGGGCCAGGGCGCGGAATCGCGCGCAGGTGATCACTCGGGCATTCACTCGCCGTGACTGGCGCATCGGGGCGGCAACTCCGAAGATCTCGAATGCTTCGGATTCTAGCACCGGCGCGCCGGTCGAACGGCACGCCTCGCAGGCGTGCCGTGTCGTGCAGCCGCCTAGTTCTTCGGCGGCGCCACGTAACCGGGAGGCGGATCGACGATCTGGCCGCCGCCCTGGCCGGCGAAGCTGCCCAGCGCCTCGAAGGCATAAGTGCCGTCGGCCGCGACGTTCAGGTAACCCATCAGGTAATTCTGCCCCGTGCGCGTCAGTGCGAAGCTGGCGCTGCGCAGGGTCTGGCCGGCCCCGGTGTAGACGGTGAGCACGGAGTTGGTCGTGGCCGCACTGTCCATGCTGAAAGCATTGACCACGATCAGGTATTTGCCCGGCTTGGTCGGGAACGAGTTCACGGTGATGTTCTCCGGCCCGTACCCCCCATTTGAAAT
>MEQZ01000185.1:3441-5240 GCA_001770425.1 Betaproteobacteria bacterium RIFCSPLOWO2_02_FULL_65_20
AGGTGGAGGGCACGTACAGCCACAGGTCCATATCGTTCGCCTGGTCCCAGGTGAGCTGGATGCGCACCGAACCCGCGGCCACGTTGGTCGCGCCATTGGTGAGCGTCAGTCGGGCGCTCGCGTAGACCGGCGCCCCCGACACCGAGATATACCCGGCATAGACCACATTCGAGCCCGGGTCCAGCACGATATTGGCGCACCAGTTGTTGCCAGTGCCCGGCGCGATGATCTGATAGCGAACCGGCGTATCGCCGTTCATCACCGCGATATAGCCGACGGATACGTCGGAGGCATTGGCGTAGCTGCCGCAGATCTGAGGGGCGGTCGTGGTGACGGTCATTCCCGAGCTATAGGTGCTGCCGTCGACCGTCGTCAGCGTCATGGTCCCGCTGCTGCCGATGGTGAATGCATTACTGCCGCTGATCACCGTCTGGCCGCTCGAATCGGTCACGGTCACCGTGGCCGTGTAGCTGCCGCTGGGCAGACCGGAGGTCGACGCCGATCCGCTCACCGACAGGGCCGAACCGGATACCGTGGCGGTAACGCTGGCGGTGTTGACCGCCCAGGCGCTGCCGGCCAGCGCCAACGTGCCTGCCGACAACATGCCGGCCAGAACGCGAAGCAGACGAGATTTCATTTGACCTCCCTATGAGAACCGAACGGAGAACAGGGCGCGGCGATCGAAACCGGATCGACGCGGCCCCCCAGTCACCCAACGCAATCTGCTGTTCTCGGGGAAACAGGTCTTGATCTACATCAACCGTCCCGGTCAGGGCTCCGGCCGGTCGATCGGGAATCGTGACTAAGTGCGCATCAGGGTGCGGCGCGCGGTCCGGTGAGCGCCGGGCGCGGATTCTGCTGTATGAGGCCCTTCAACTTGGCGACGCTTTCCTCGAAGGCTTTCGTCAGCCGTTCGCCCTCGTCCCGGTTGCTCACGATATAGGGGGTGATGGTCATCATCAATTCGGTCTTGTCGCTGACGCGATTCTTGGTGCCGAACAGCGTGCCGATCAGCGGAATGTCCTTCAGGCCGGGCAAACCCTGCGCGGACCGGTTGCCCTTGTCCTGGATCAGCCCGGCGATCATCAGCGTGCGGCCCTCTTCCAGGGTCACCTCGGTCGTCACCTTGCGTTTCGTGAACGACGGGTAGACCGAGCCGCCCGCATTGACGTCGGCGCCGCGCGCGCTGACTTCCTGGGTCAAGCTCAGGGTCACCATCCCGGAGGCATTGATGCTGGGCTTGACTTCGAGCAGGATGCCGGTCGGACGGTACTGCACCGAGTTCGAGGTCGAGAGGGCGCCGCCCGACAGCGTGGATGGCGCCGACACCGTCTGCGTGATCACCGGCTCCTCGCTGCCCACCTCGATCTTCGCCGACTTGCCGTCGCTCGCGAGCACGTGCGGTGCCGACAGGATGTTGACGTCGGTATTGGTGGCCAGCAGGTTGAACAGCCCGGTGATGTCGCCGGCCTTGTTGAAAAACAGCAGATTCAGCCCGCCGCTGGCGCCGTTGGCCGGCACCGACGTCACCGGATTGCCCGCGGGCGCGACCAGGCCGGTATCCAGCCCGGGCGACGCAGTCCGGTTCCTGAGCCACCACTCGACGCCGTACTGCAGGCTGTCGGTCAACGTGATCTCGGCCACCAGCACCTGGATCATCACCTGGCGCGGGATGGTGTCGATGCGTTCGATCACCTTCTTGATCTGCAGAAAGTCCTGCGGACTGGCCTTGATCACCAGGCTGTTGGTCGCCTCGTCGGGGATGATCTGCACCGATCCGGACAGGCCGGTGCCGGTGG
>MEQZ01000185.1:5265-7215 GCA_001770425.1 Betaproteobacteria bacterium RIFCSPLOWO2_02_FULL_65_20
GTTGCCCCTGATCACGACCCGGGTGGGATCGCCTGCGGCGCTCGGGCCCGGGATGGGCGCGCCGCCGTAGATCTGGCGCAGGATGTTGGCGATGTGCAGCGCGTTGCTGTTGGCGATCGAATAGACGTGGATGCTCGCGCCGACGCCGTCCTTGGGTTCGTCGTCGAGCGTCCTGATCCATTTCTCCGCGGCGGCGAGCAGCGCGTCGTTGGCCGCGGCCACCAGGATCGCGTTCATGCGCGCCACCGGCATGAAGAACACCTTGTTGCCGTCCGTGCCCGGCCAGTTGAACAGCCCCGAGGAGCGGAACAGTGCATCCATCTCGCGCGCCAGTTCGGCCGCGTCGCCCTTGGTGATCTGCACGATGCGCACGCGGATGTGCTGCAGGTAATCCACGTCGAGCGAGGCGACCATGGCGATGAGCTTCGCGACATTGCTCGCGCGGTCGGCCAGCACCAGGTAGCGGTTGGTGGCGTCGTTGGTGATCGCGCCCTGCGGCCCGACGAAGTTGCGCAGCACATTGACCAGCGCCGAGGCCTGCACGAACTTCAGCGGCACCACCTGGATCAGCGGCGAATTCTCGCCTGCCGCTTCGAAGCCGATCGCGTCGCGCGTCGCGCTGGCGTCGCGCAGCACCTTGTGGAGTCTGCCTTCGCGCACGATGGAAATGTTGTGCAGCCGCAGCACGCTCTCGAGTATGCCGTACACGTCGGCGGTGCTCACCGTCTCCTGCGTGTTGAGGGTGATCTTGCCCTGGATGGCCGGATCGATCAGATAACTCAGATGCAGGATGTCGCCCAATATGACCTGGACCACCTCGTAGATGTCGGCGTTCTCGAAGCGCAGCGTGGTGCCGGCGAGCGGGGTCTCGTTCAACTGCGCGGGCCTGCTCACCCTGACCCCGGAGGACGGCGTTGCAGCCGTCGCAGGTGCGGCCGTCGGCGGCGTGGCTGCGGTTCGCGGCGCGGGGAAGGGAAAAGGAATCCGCGAAGGGAGCGCAGGCGCGCCACCGGGCTGCGCGTCGGCGGCCCGGCCCGGCTGCAGCATCAGGCAGGCCGAGGCGAACGCGAGGCTGATCAGCCACAGGGGAATACCGCGGGGAATGCCGCGGCCGGACTCGGGGCGTTTCAATGTCATCGCGTCATCGCGCATCGTGTGCCTTCGCCGATCTGGGCCCGGTGGGGCCTGCACGGTCCGTCGTGGCCGGCCTCGAACCCGACCTCGAGCCCGAATTGGAACCCGAACTGGATCCGGATGGAGTCCCCGCCTTGGAACCCGGTTCGGACCGCTGAAAAACGCCTTCCACCTGCAACGTCGCCTCCAGGGCCGTGGGCGCATGCGGATTATCCACCGCCACTTCCAATCGCACCAGACGCATCGCCAGCGGCGCCTGCTGCCATCCGCCCAGTATGCGCAGCAGTTGCTGCGGCATCACGCGGATGGCGACTTCGGCCGACGCCGCGCCCGATGCGGCGCGCCCGCCGCCGTCCAGCCCTTTGGCCCCCTTGCCGCTGGCGCCCATCGAGACCAGCCATTTTTCGGCCGCCGGCGCGAGGAGTTCGCCCGCCGCCCTGGCATCGGGCGCTGTCACGACTCTGCCGGCCACCGCCGCCAGGCGAGCGCGGGCCGCCGCCAGCGCCGAGTCGATCTGCCGGCTGCGCTCCAGCGTGGCGTGCATGGTCGCGAGCTGCCGTTCGACGGCATCGCGCCGCTGCGCGGCGGCCGACCAGCGCTCGGTCACGCGGTCGGCGGCCAGCAGCACCGCCAGCAGCACGACGAGCAGGATGCCGAACGGGGTAAAGCCGCGCAGCCGATACAGTCTGCGCCAGTCGCGCAT
Source organism: Betaproteobacteria bacterium RIFCSPLOWO2_02_FULL_65_20 (assembly GCA_001770425.1). Taxonomy (GTDB): domain Bacteria; phylum Pseudomonadota; class Gammaproteobacteria; order Burkholderiales; family SG8-39; genus JACQTO01. Next base: position 7,103 of record MEQZ01000185.1, read on the forward strand.
CATTGCGGCCTCCGCTCGTCCGCGCGCCCCGCCCAATGAAACCCTATCCGGAAACGCGGCGCCGCGTCGCCATCGGTCAACTCGGGTTCGTCCGCCCCGGTGATGCGACTGAC
>MEQZ01000186.1:0-16726 GCA_001770425.1 Betaproteobacteria bacterium RIFCSPLOWO2_02_FULL_65_20
TCCGGCTTAGGGTGTTGAATACAGAACAAGGAATTGGAATGGTGACTCCGGAGCAGGTGAAGATCTACATCGAGCAGCACCTGGAATGCGTGCATCTCCAGGTGGCGGGCGACGGCCAGCACTTCGAGGCCCTGGTCGTGAGCCCGCTGTTTCGCGGCAAGAGCGGCGTGCAGCGGCACCAGTTGGTGTACGGGGTGCTCGGCGACCGGATGCGGGAGGAGATTCATGCGCTGTCCATGAAGACCCTCACCCCGGAGGAATTCGAGACCGGGCGTGGATAAGCTGGTTATCCAGGGCGGCTCGCCGCTGTCCGGCGAGGTCCGTGTGTCGGGGGCGAAGAATGCGGCGCTGCCGCTGATGTGCGCTTCGCTGCTGACCGGGGAACCCGTGCGATTCTCGAACCTGCCCCGCCTGAAGGACGTGACCACCATGCTCGGGTTGCTCGCTCGCATGGGTGTGCAGGTGTCCCTCGATGATCGTCTCGGCGTCGAGTTGCGTGCCGAGCGCGTGACCGAGCCGCTTGCGCCTTACGATCTTGTCAAGACCATGCGCGCGTCGATTCTGGTGCTCGGGCCGCTGCTGGCGCGCTGCGGCGAGGCGCGCGTGTCGCTGCCCGGCGGTTGCGCCATCGGCCTGCGGCCGGTGGATCAGCATGTGAAGGGCCTGCAGCAGATGGGTGCCGAGATCCGCGTCGATCAGGGTTATATCGCGGCCCGCGCCGGGCGCCTGCGCGGCGCGCGCATCGTTGCCGACATCGTCACCGTGACCGGAACCGAGAACCTGATGATGGCCGCGACCCTGGCGCACGGAACCACGGTGCTGGAGAATGCGGCGCGCGAGCCCGAGGTCGCCGATCTCGCCAACTGCCTGAATGCGATGGGGGCGAGAATCCGCGGCGCGGGCACCGACGTCATCACCATCGAGGGGGTCGATCACCTGCACGGCACGGCGCACGCGATCATGCCCGACCGCATCGAGACCGGGACGTTCCTGGCGGCCGCTGCGGCCACCGGCGGCACGATCCGGCTGCACGGCACCGACGGCAAGATCCTGGATGCGGTGCTGGACAAGCTGCGCGAGGCCGGCGCCGAGGTTCAGGTCGAGCCCGGTGTGGTTTCGCTCGCGATGCGCCGCCGGCCCAAGAGCGTCAGCCTGCGCACTGCGCCCTATCCGGCGTTTCCGACCGACATGCAGGCGCAATTCATGGCCCTGGACGCGATCGCCGAGGGCACCGGAGTGATCACCGAAACCATATTCGAGAATCGCTTCATGCACGCGCTGGAACTGCAGCGCCTCGGGGCCGACATCGAAATTTCCGGGAACACGGCGATCGTGCGCGGTGCGCCGCGGCTTCAGGGCGCGACCGTGATGGCGACCGACCTGCGCGCCTCGGCGAGCCTGGTGATCGCCGGCCTGGTCGCCGAAGGCGAGACGACGGTGGAGCGCATCTACCACCTGGACCGCGGCTACGAGAGCATCGAGGAGAAGTTGTCGCAACTCGGTGCGCGGATCAGGCGCGTGCACTAAGCGCCTGCGCTCAAGCGTGCGCCGAGGCACTGGAGCGCACTGCGGTAAAATGCAGGCATTGCGCCTGGGAACAACAAGTGATCACCCTCGCTCTTTCCAAGGGCCGGATTTTCGACGAGACGCTGCCGCTGCTCGAGCAGGCGGGCGTGCGGCCGCTGGAGAATCCGGAGACCTCCAGGAAGCTCATCATCGGCACCAGCCGCGCCGAGGTGCGTCTGATCATCGTGCGCGCCTCGGACACGCCGACCTATGTGCAGTACGGCGCCGCGGACCTCGGCATCGCAGGCAAGGACGTGCTGCTCGAGCATGGCGGGGCGGGCCTGTACCAGCCGCTGGATCTGCGCATCGCCGCCTGCCGAATGATGGTCGCGGTGCCGCAGGGATTCGATTACGCCCGCGCCGTCCGGCAAGGGGCGCGGCTGCGGGTGGCGACCAAGTACCTGCAGACGGCGCGCGAGCACTTCGGCGCCAAGGGCGTGCACGTCGATCTCATCAAGCTCTACGGCTCGATGGAGCTGGCCCCGCTCGTAGGACTGGCCGATGCCATCGTTGACCTGGTCTCCACAGGGAGCACGCTGCGCGCCAACAATCTGGTCGCGGTGGAAGAGATCCTTCCGGTGAGCGCGCGCCTCATTGTCAATCAGGCGGCGCTGAAGCTGAAGCGCGGTGCGATCCAGCCCCTGCTCGACGCGTTTGTCAGGGCGGTGGACGAGAATGGCTGACGCGGTTCCGGCGATGCGCAGGCTGTCGACCGGGCAGACGGATTTTTCCGCCCAGCTGGCGCAGTTGACGGCGATTGAATCCTCCCAGGACGAGTCGGTCGAACGCGTGGTCGGCGAGATCCTGTCGGGCGTGCGCCAACGCGGCGATGCCGCGCTGCTCGAATACACCGAGCGCTTCGATCGGCTGAAGGCGGCACGGGTATCCGATCTCGAACTGCCTGGCTCCGCGCTCACCCGGGCTCTGGCCGCACTGGGCGCCGACGAGCGCGGCGCGCTCGAGCAGGCAGCCGCGCGCGTGCGCGGCTACCACGAGCGGCAACTGGCAATATCGTGGCAGTACACCGAAGCCGACGGCACGGTTCTGGGCCAGCGGGTGACGCCGCTTGATCGGGTCGGGCTCTACGTTCCCGGGGGCAAGGCCGCGTATCCTTCTTCGGTGCTGATGAATGCCATCCCGGCCAAGGTCGCAGGCGTCGCCGAGCTGATCATGGTCGTGCCCACGCCGGGCGGCGAGCGCAATGCGCTGGTCCTCGCCGCCGCGGCCATTGCCGGCGTGGATCGCGTATTCACCATCGGCGGCGCCCAGGCGGTCGCGGCGCTGGCTTACGGAACCCAGACCGTTCCGCAGGTGGACAAGATCGTCGGGCCGGGCAATGCCTACGTTGCTGCAGCCAAGCGCAGGGTGTTCGGTACGGTGGGCATCGACATGGTGGCCGGCCCTTCCGAGATCCTGGTGATCTGCGACGGCTCGACCGACCCGGACTGGATTGCGATGGACCTGTTCTCCCAAGCCGAACACGACGAGGCTGCCCAGGCGATGCTCGTTTGCCCCGATGCGGCATTCATCGACCGCGTCGCATCGAGCATCGCGCGCCTGCTCGACACGATGCCGCGAAGGGCCGTCATCGCCGCCTCGCTTGCGCGCCGCGGCGCGCTCATCCTGGTGCGCGACCTGGACGAGGCCTGCGACATCGCCAACCGCGTTGCCCCGGAGCACCTCGAGCTTTCGGTCGAACAGCCCCAGCGCTGGATCGAGAAGATCCGCCATGCCGGGGCGTTGTTCGTCGGGCGGTATAGCTCGGAGGCGATTGGCGATTATTGCGCCGGACCCAACCACGTGCTGCCCACCTCGCGCACTGCGAGGTTTTCTTCGCCGCTGGGCGTCTACGACTTCCAGAAGCGAACCTCGCTGATCCAGGTGTCGCGAGCCGGTGCGAAAACGCTCGGTCGCATCGCCGCGACGCTGGCGCGCGGAGAGGGCCTCGACGCGCACGCGCGGTCGGCGCAACTGCGCTTCGACGAGTGATGTTTCAGGCCGGCATAACCGGACAGCCGCTTCGGGATGTTCTTCCAAATCTCCCGATTTCCGGAAGTTGCGAAGCAACTTCCGGAAATCGGGAGACCTAAACAAACTCCTTGCCAGCTCTGTCGGCAGTTGCGTAGGCCGGCAATCCTTTGCCGACGCGCGCATGGTCGGCGGCATGGGAATGCCGTACCCGGCTACGCTTGGCTGATTCGAAATCCCGCTACCGCAGAATTTCCCTCAGCGCGCCCATGAGCACCTGGCACTGCGCGTCGGTGCCGACCGAAATGCGCAGGAATTGCCTGATGCGCACCTGCTGGAAATGGCGGACGACGATGCCGCGCTGGCGCAATGCGGCGGCCAGTTGCGCCCCGTCGCGATCCGGATGCCGCGCAAACACGAAGTTGGCGGCCGAGGGCAGCACGTCGAAGCCGAGCCCGGCCAGATCCCTCTCCAGCGCCTCGCGGCTGGCGATGACCGCGCGCCGCGTGCGCTCGAAATGCGCCTGGTCCCGGATCGCGGCCGCTGCTCCGGCGATCGCCGGGCGCCCGAGGGGATACGAGTTGAAGCTGTTCTTCACGCGCTCGAGGGCTTCGATCAGATCGGCCTGGCCGATCGCGTAGCCGACTCGCAGGCCGGCCAGCGAGTGCGACTTGGACAGCGTGCGCACGATAAGCAGGTTGGGGTAGCGGGCAACGAATGCAATCGCCGACTCGCCGCCGAAATCCACGTAGGCCTCGTCGATCACGACCACGGAATCGGCATTGCCCGCGACCAGCCGCTCGACCTCGGACAGGGGCAGAAAGCGGCCGGTCGGCGCATTGGGATTCGGGAAAATGATGCCGCCGTTGGGCGCGAGGCGCGCCAGGTAGTCGTCGGTCCTGATCTGGAACGCTTCATCGAGCGGCACCGCGGTGTAGTCGATCCCGAACAGCCCGCAGTAGACCGGGTAGAAACTGTAGGTGATATCGGGAAACAGGACCGGGCGGTCGTGCTTGAGCAGCGCGAGAAACACGTGCGCGAGAACTTCATCGGAACCGTTGCCGACGAATACCTGGCTCGGGACGATGCCGCCGAACGACGCCGCGATCGCCTGCTTGAGCAGGTCGGCATTCGGATCGGGATACAGGCGCAGGGCGTCGCCGATCTCGCCGCGCAGCGCCTCTATCGCGAACGCAGACGGGCCATAGGGGTTCTCGTTGGTGTTGAGCTTGACCAGATTCGGCAGCTTGGGCTGCTCGCCCGGCACGTAGGGCGTCAGGGCTTGAACGACGGTGCTCCAGTATCGGCTCATGGCTGCTGCTTCAGGCAAATGCAAATGCTATCATGCCCGTGTGTCGGTTCCTCCGGCGGCAGGCGGCATGACCATGCGCAAGGCTCAAGTCACTCGCGATACCAACGAGACGCAGATCGCGGTTTCGATAAACCTCGACGGTAGCGGGCGCTCGAAGCTCGCCACCGGCGTGCCCTTTCTCGACCACATGCTGGACCAGGTTGCCCGGCACGGTTTGGTCGATCTGGAAGTGCAAGCCACCGGCGACCTCCACATCGACGCGCATCACACGGTCGAGGACATCGGCATCACGCTGGGCCAGGCGGTGGCGAAGGCGCTCGGCGGCAAGAAGGGCATCCGCCGTTACGGGCATGCCTACGTGCCGCTGGACGAGGCCTTGTCGCGCGTGGTCGTGGACTTCTCCGGCAGGCCAGGGCTCGAGTACCACGTCGAATACGCGCGCGCGCTGGTCGGGGAATTCGACGTCGACCTGACGCACGAGTTCTTCCAGGGTTTCGTCAATCACGCCGGGGTGACGATGCACATCGACAACCTGCGCGGCGACAATGCGCATCACCAGTGCGAGACCGTGTTCAAGGCGTTCGCGCGGGCGTTGCGCATGGCGGTCGAGCCCGATACGCGCGCCGGCGGCAGGATCCCCTCCACGAAGGGCAGGCTCTAGGCCGTTTCCTGCAGCCTTTTCGGGCCGGCCATTTGCGCATGACTACCATCGCGGTCATAGATTACGGCATGGGCAACCTGCGCTCGGTGTCCAAGGCCCTCGAGCACGTCGCGCCGCAGGCGCGGGTGCAGGTGACCTCGGACCCCGCTGCGGTGGCCGCGGCGGACCGCGTCGTGTTTCCGGGGCAGGGGGCGATGCCCGACTGCATGCGCGAGATGGAGGCGCGCGGACTGCGGCCGGCGGTGCTCGCGGCGGCGCAGGCGAAACCGTTCCTTGGCATCTGCATCGGCCTGCAGATGCTGTTTGAATCAAGCGACGAAGGCGGCGTGCGGGGCCTGGGAGTGCTTGCGGGCCGGGTGCGGCGGTTCGCGCGCGAGGCCATGCACGATAAGGAAGGGCGCAGGCTCAAGGTGCCGCACATGGGGTGGAACCAGGTGCGGCAGAGAACTGCACATCCGCTGTGGTCGGGCATCGACGACGATACGCGGTTCTATTTCGTGCACAGTTACTACGCCGAAGTCGAGGACCAGCGGATCGAGAGCGGCGTATCGGACTACGGATTGCCCTTTACCTGCGCCGTGGCACGGGATAATATCTTCGCAGTGCAGTTTCACCCTGAAAAAAGCCATACTGCCGGCTTGCGGATGCTACTCAACTTCGTCGACTGGAATCCCTGATAGATTCTTCCCTCAACGCGCGGCGGCTCCCGGCAGCCGTTCGCGTTTTCCGCATCCAATGCTGATCATCCCTGCAATTGATATCAAAGACGGCCATTGTGTGCGCCTGAAGCAGGGCGACATGAGCGATGCGACGGTGTTCTCCGAGGATCCGGTGGGCATGGCCAGGCACTGGTTCGCCGAAGGGGCGCGCCGGCTTCACCTGGTAGACCTGAACGGCGCGGCAGCGGGCAAACCGAAGAACGAGGCCCTAGTCCGTCAAATGGTTCAGGCGGTCGGGGAGGCGATTCCGGTGCAACTCGGCGGGGGCATACGCGATCTGGACACGATCGAGCGCTACCTCGATATCGGGGTCAGCTACGTGATCATCGGCACGGCCGCGGTCAAGAACCCGGGCTTCCTGAAGGACGCCTGCACGGCGTTTCCCGGTCATGTCATCGTCGGGCTGGACGCGAAAGAAGGCAAGGTGGCGGTCGAGGGCTGGTCGAAGATGACCGGCCACGACGTCATCGACCTTGCGCGCAAGTTCGAGGACTACGGCGTCGAGTCGGTGATTTACACCGATATCGGGCGCGACGGCATGCTCACCGGGGTCAACATCGACGCGACGGTCAAGCTCGCAAGAGTGCTGCGCATACCGGTCATCGCCAGCGGCGGCCTTACCAGCATAGAGGACGTCAAGGCGCTGTGCGAAGTGGAGGGCGAGGGCATCGCGGCGGTGATCACCGGCCGCGCGATCTACCAGGGCACGATCGACTTCAAGACGGCGCAGGCGACCGCGGACAAACTCGGCAGGAAGTGACGGGGCGGCCTGAAGGCGGGGCCACGTTCCTGTCCTCCCCCACCCGACCGTCTCATTCATCATGCTCGCCAAACGCATCATTCCCTGCCTCGACGTGGCCAGCGGCCGGGTGGTCAAGGGCGTGAATTTCGTCGACCTGCGCGACGCGGGCGATCCGGTCGAGATTGCGCGCCGTTACGACGAGCAGGGAGCGGACGAGATCACCTTTCTGGACATCACGGCCAGTTCGGACGACCGCGACCTGATCCTGCACGTGATCGAGGAGGTCGCGGCGCAGGTGTTCATTCCGCTCACCGTCGGCGGCGGCGTCAGGCGAGTGGAAGACGTGCGCCGGTTGCTGAACGCCGGCGCCGACAAGGTGTCCATCAACACTGCGGCGGTGCACAACCCGCAGCTGATCGCCGACGCCTCGGGACGCTACGGCGCGCAGTGCATCGTGGTGGCCATCGACGCGAAATGCGCCGATAGTGGAGCGGACGCGAAAGGCGCCGCGTCGGGCTGGGAGGTGTTTACGCACGGCGGGCGCAGGCCCACCGGCCTCGACGCCGTGGCCTGGGCGCGTAGAATGCAGCAATTGGGTGCGGGCGAGATTCTGCTCACCAGCATGGACCGGGACGGAACCCGCGAAGGGTTCGACCTTGCATTGACGCGGGCCGTGGCCGATGCCGTGGATGTGCCGGTCATCGCGAGCGGCGGTGTCGGAAACCTCGCGCACCTCGCCCAAGGCATCATCGAGGGCGGCGCCGACGCGGTCCTGGCGGCCAGCATCTTCCACTTTGGGGAGTACACGGTGCGGCAGGCCAAGGAGTACATGGCCAGCCGCGGGATAGAAGTGAGATTGTGAGGGCAGGCGACAGATGGGCGCAGACTGGCTCGACAGTGTGAAGTGGAACGCGGACGGTCTGGTGCCGGCGATTGCGCAGGATGCCGCGAGCGGTCAGGTGCTCATGCTCGCCTGGATGAATCGCGACTCGCTGCGGGCGACCCTGGACTCGGGCGAGGCGGTGTACTGGTCGCGGTCGCGCAGCAAGCTGTGGAGAAAAGGCGAGGAATCCGGGCATGTGCAGAAGGTGCGCGAAGTGCGCCTGGACTGCGACGAGGATGCGCTGCTGCTGCGCGTGGAGCAGCTGGGCGGGATCGCCTGCCATACGGGCAGGCAGCACTGTTTTTTCCGCAGGCATGAGAATGGCAGCTGGGTCGAGATCGATCCGGTGATAAAGGATCCCAAGGAAATCTACCGCAAATGAGCGATATTCTGGATCGTCTGGCAGATGTGCTGGAGCGCCGCAAGGGCGGCGATCCCGAGGATTCCTACGTGTCGCGGTTATTTTCGCGCGGCGAAGACGCGATACTCAAGAAGATCGGGGAGGAGGCGACCGAAGCGGTGATGGCTGCCAAGGACGGCGACAAGCTGCGCATCGTCGGAGAGACGGCCGACCTGTGGTTCCATTGCCTCATCATGCTCGCCCACTACGGGCTGCGTCCCTCCGATGTGCTGATGGAACTGCGCCGTCGCGAGGGCATTTCCGGCATCGACGAGAAGGCGGCGCGCAGCGACAATCTGCGCATCGAGGCCGACAGAAAATAGGCCGAAAGCATGAATGACTGTCTGTTCTGCAGGATCGTCCGCGGCGAGATTCCGAGCCGCAAGGTGTACGAAGACGATGATGTGTTCGCCTTCCACGACATCCATCCGATCGCGCCGGTGCATTTCCTGATCATTCCCAAGCTGCACCTGGCAACGCTTTACGACTGCGACGCGAGCCATGGGCCTGTGCTCGGCAAGATCATTGCGCTCTCGGGCCGGCTGGCGCGGGAAGAGGGCGCGCGCGACGGCTTTCGCACCATCGTCAACACCGGGCGGGTCGGGCGGCAGGAGGTGTATCATGTGCACGTGCATATCATCGGCGGGCCTGACGTGCTGCCGGGAATGATCGTTCGCAAGTAGGAGGCTCGCATGGGAACCTGGAGCATTTGGCATTGGATCGTGGTGCTGGTCATCGTGATGCTCGTGTTCGGCACCAAGAAATTGCGCAACATTGGTACCGATCTGGGCAGCGCAGTGCGCGGCTTCAAGGAAGGCGTGAAAGAGTCCTCGGCCGACAAGCCGGCGGAATCTTCGCCGGCGCAGCAGTCCGCAAAGGAACTGGGCGGCCGCACCATCGACGCGGAAGTCAAGGACAAGCAAAAGGCGTAGGACCGAAGGCGCGAGGGGAAAGGCGGGGCACCTTCCGCGAGCGCCGCACGCGGCCTGTCGCACCTCAACCCCATGTTCGACATTGGTTTTTCCGAGCTGATGCTGGTCGCCGTGGTCGCGCTTGTGGTGATCGGCCCCGAGCGCCTGCCCGCGGTGGCGCGTACCGTCGGGCACCTGTTCGGGCGGTTGCAGCGCTACGTCAATGACGTGAAAGCCGACATCAGCCGCGAGATCGAACTCGACGAGTTGAGGAAATTCAAGAACCAGTTTGAGGAAGCGGCACAGTCGGTGGAGTCCAGCGTGCGCGCCGAGGTGACGGGCGCGGAGGCGTCGCTGGATGCGATCGCAGCCGAAGTGAACTCGGGAGATTCGGCATCAGCGGACTTGCCTGCGGCCGCGGCGGCGCTGGATGCGCCCGATGCCATGAGCGCCGCGGCCCACGCCGCGGTTCCCGACTCTGCCTCCCCGCCAGCGGCTGCTCCCGACGCGGCACCGCCCGTTGGCGCCGAGCGCAAGACCGCGGCTAGGTCCGGATGAGTTCGCAGGACACTTTCATTTCTCATCTGGTCGAGTTGCGCCAGCGGCTGGTGCGGGTGATCGTTGCCGTCATGGCCGTGACCCTGTGCCTGCTGCCCTGGGCGCGCGACATCTACGCGCTGCTCGCGCATCCGCTGCTCGCATCGCTTCCCGTGGGCGGGCAGATGATTGCGACCGACGTGATCGGCCCTTTCCTGGTTCCGCTCAAGGTCACCCTGCTGGTCGGATTCGTGGCCGTGCTGCCATATGTGCTCTACGAGGCCTGGGCGTTCGTCGCACCCGGACTGTATGCACACGAGAAGCGCCTGGTCCTGCCGTTGGTCGTCGCCAGCTTCCTGTTGTTCCTGGTCGGCATGTCATTTTCCTATTTCCTCGTGTTTCCGATGGTGTTCAAATTCATGGCCTCGATCGCCCCGGAGGGCGTGGCGTGGATGACCGACATCGACAAGTACTTCAGCTTCGTGCTCACCAGCTTCATCGCCTTCGGTGTCACCTTCGAGGTACCGGTGGTGGTCATCGTGTTGGTGCGCACCGGCATGGTCTCGATCGACAAGCTCAAGCAAGCGCGGCCATACGTGATCGTCGGCGCCTTCGTCGTCGGCGCGGTGTTTACGCCGCCTGACGTGTTGTCGCAGGTGATGCTCGCGGTGCCGCTGTGGATACTCTATGAACTCGGGATCATCCTGGCGGGGTTCATCTCGAAGGCCGCCGAAGCGTCGGACGATGGCGCGTGCGCTGAAGCGGACACTGCGCCCGGCCTGGATAAGGCCGACGCCGGGCCGAAGCAGACCTAGAGGCGCCTGGCAATACGAGGGGATACTCCCCTGGTGCTCCCCTAAGCCGGACGAGCCGGAACCAAAAGGGTCGGCTCTGTTTTGCTTTTCATAATCTCCCGATTTTGGGAAGTTGGTACTTCTAACGTCCCAAAATCGGGAGGCCTAATAAGCCCAAATTCTCCGCCAGAACTGTCGACACTTGAGCCGTAAGGGACTATATCGGGGGCCATAACGGTAATTCCGTTATCGCCTCCAGGAGAACGGCGCAGGATCAGCGCCGCCGCTGCGCCGGCGGGCGCTTGCCAGCCTCGATCCGAAGATCGATCTCCTTCTGATCGCGGCGCACTTTGACCGCAGCGGCCTTGCCGGGGGTGAGACCGGCGACGATATTGAGCATCGCTACCGGGTCGGTCACCGGCTTCGCGTCGATGGACACCAGGATGTCGCCCGGCTTCACGCCCGCGCGGTCGGCCGGGCTTCCCTTCAGCACCCCGGCGATCAACACGCCGGTGGTGGAAGCCAGCCGGAATGATTCGGCGAGTTCGGGAGTGATCTCCTGCGCCTCCACGCCGATCCAGCCGCGGGTCACGCTACCCGTGGCGATGATCTGCTCCATCACCTGTTTGGCCGTGGATACGGGAATGGCAAAGCCGATGCCCAGCGACCCGCCGGTTCGCGAGTAGATCGCGGTATTGATGCCTATCATGTTGCCGGCCGCATCGGTGAGTGCGCCGCCGGAGTTGCCCGGATTGATCGCCGCATCGGTCTGGATGAAATTCTCATAGGTGTTGATCTGGAGCCCGCTGCGGCCCAGCGCCGAGACGATGCCCATGGTCACGGTCTGTCCTACGCCGAACGGGTTGCCGATCGCGAGCACCACGTCGCCCACCTTTGCGTTCTCCACCTGGCCGAAGGTGATGGCCGGAAGGCCCGCTCTGTCCACCTTCAGCACCGCAAGATCGGTTTCCTGGTCGGTGCCGATTACCTTGGCGCGCAGCTTCTTCCCGTCGGCGAGCGCCACTTCGATTTCATCGGCTGCCTCCACCACGTGGTGATTGGTCAGAATGTAGCCGGCCGCGCTGACGATTACGCCGGAACCCAGGCCCGAGGCGCGCTGCGATTCCTCGCCCCCGCTGTCGCCGAAGAATCGCCTGAACAGAGGATCGTTGAAGAAAGGATGCTGCGGGACCTTGACCTCCTTGCTGGTGAATATGCTCACCACGGCGGGCGCGGCCCTGCGCACCGCTTCGCTGTAGGACCCGACCCGGGTTGCGGCGACAGAAGTCTGGGTGGACTGCGTGAGTTCAACGACCTGCGGTCCCTGCGCGCGCCGCGGCAGCCACTCGGGCTTCAGCGTAGTGAGCACGAACAGCACTGCGAGCGCCACGGTGGCGGTCTGCGCGAAGGTTAGCCAGAGTCTGCGCATAAGATTGAGTGGTTGGTGACGAGGGCAGCCGGTAGAATGGGGGCGACCGCGGCCGAACTCAAGGATTATCGTCATGCATCGTGACGAATTGTCTCGATATCTCGAGTTGCTGCTCGAGCCCTCCCGTTTCCGGGATTATTGCCCAAACGGCCTGCAGGTGGAAGGACGTGCGCAAGTCGCCAGGATCGTCACGGGCGTCACTGCATGCGTGGCGCTGATAGATCAGGCGGTGGCCACCGGGGCGGACGCGATCCTGGTGCACCACGGCTATTTCTGGCGCGGCGAGGATGCACGAGTGGTGGGCGCTCGGCGCGCGAGGCTCTCGCTGCTGCTGGAACACGACATCAACCTGTACGCCTATCATCTGCCGCTCGACGCGCACCCCGAGCTTGGAAACAATGCGCAACTCGCCCGGCGGCTCGGTCTTCGGGAACTGGGCCGGGCCGCGGAGCAGGAAATGCTTTCCTGGGGAGAGGTTGGGGCCGAGACGAGCGCCGGGGAATTCTCGCGCCATATCGAGTCGCGGCTCGCGCGAGCGCCGCTGCTGATCGGCGAACCAGCCAGGACCATACGCCGCATTGCCTGGTGCACCGGCGCTGCGCAGGGCTATTTCGAGCAGGCGCTGGCGCTCGGCGTGGATGCGTTCCTGAGCGGCGAAATTTCCGAGCAGCAGGTGCACGCGGCACGGGAATCGGGCGTGGCGTTCTTTGCCGCCGGGCATCATGCGACAGAACGCTACGGCGTCCAGGCGGTCGGCGAGCGGCTGGCCCTTGATCTGGGCCTGTCGCACCGCTACGTCGATATTCCCAACCCGGTCTGATCCGATTAGACAAAAGAGCCTAAAAATCATGGAGTTGGGTCGATAAATTTGGTTCGAGGCAGGTGTTCTTGATATAATGCTCCGCTTTTGAGCGTGTCCCCTCCACAAAAGGTTTCCAATGAGCGATAAGCCGGAAGTCAATCGGGCGCGGCGCAACATTCTGATCGCCACAGGCTGTGCGGGCGGCGTGGCGACGGTCGCCTCTGCGGTTCCGTTTGCTGCATCGATGCTGCCCTCGGAGCGCGCCAAGGCGATCGGGGCGCCGGTCGAGGCCGACATCAGTTATCTGGCCGCCGGCGAGATGATGCGGGTCGAATGGCGCGGGCAGCCGGTATGGATCGTACATCGGACCAAAGAAATGCTAGACGGCGTTAAGGCTGACGATGTCAAGGTTGCCGACCCGAAGAGCGAGCGCAAACCCGATGAACTCACGCCGGAGTACGCGCGCAACGAATTCCGCTCGATCAAACCGGAATATCTGGTCGTCGTGGGCATTTGTTCGCACCTGGGCTGTTCGCCGTCGGACCGCCTCAAGGCGCAGCCGGAACCGTTTGACCCGGACTGGAAGGGCGGCTTCTACTGCCCCTGCCACGGCTCGCTGTTCGATCTGGCAGGACGCGTCTACAAGAACAAGCCGGCGCCGGACAATCTCGCAGTGCCGCCGTACACGTTCCTGTCGGACACCAAGCTGCTCATCGGCGAAGACAAGAAGGCGTAATCCATGGCCGCCACCGAAAAACAGCCCGTCACGGGCGCCGGTCCGTTCAACGGCATCCTGACCTGGGTCGATGAGCGGTACCCGCTCATGTCGACCTGGAAGGCGCATCTCGCCGAGTACTACGCGCCGAAGAACTTCAATTTCTGGTACTACTTCGGTTCGCTCGCGATGCTGGTTCTGGTCCTCCAGATCGTCACCGGTATTGTTCTCACGATGCACTACAAGCCGGACGCGGCGCAGGCGTTCGCTTCGGTCGAGTACATCATGCGTGATGTGCCCTGGGGCTGGCTGATACGCTACATGCATTCGACCGGCGCCTCGGCGCTCTTCGTGTGCGTCTATCTGCACATGTTCCGGGCGATGCTGTACGGTTCGTACCGAAAGCCGAGGGAGCTATTGTGGATCTTCGGCATGCTCATCTTCCTGTGCCTGATGGCCGAGGGATTCTTCGGCTATCTGCTGCCGTGGGGCCAGATGTCGTACTGGGGCGCCCAGGTGATCGTGAACCTGTTTGCCGCGATTCCGATCGTCGGACCGGATATCGCAATCTGGATCCGCGGCGACTACGTGGTGTCGGACGCGACGCTCAACCGCTTTTTCGCCTTCCACGTGATCGCGGTCCCGCTGGTCCTGCTGGGGCTGGTGGCCGCGCACCTGCTGGCGCTGCACGAGGTCGGCTCCAACAACCCCGACGGCATCGAGATCAAGAATCTCAAGGACCCCAAGACCGGGATTCCGCTGGACGGCATTCCATTCCATCCGTACTACACGGTGAAGGACATTTTCGGTGCAGCAGTGTTCATGTTCGTGTTCGCGGTGATCGTGTTCTTCGCGCCGGAGTTCGGGGGCTATTTGCTCGAGTACAACAACTTCATCGCAGCCGATCCCCTGCGGACGCCGCAGCATATTGCGCCGGTATGGTACTTCACGCCCTACTACTCGATCCTGCGTTCCTTCACGGTCAATTTCTTCTGGATCGACGCCAAGATCTGGGGTGTGGCAGCGATGGGCGTCTCGACGCTGATTTTCTTCCTGCTGCCCTGGTTGGACCGCAGTCCTGCGAAGTCGATCCGTTACCGCGGGCCGATCTACAAGACCGCGCTTGCGGTTTTCGTGGTGTGCTTTTTGATCCTCGGCTATCTCGGCACGCTGTCGGTGAACGAAGGCAGGACGATCGTGGCGCAGATCTGCACCGCCCTCTATTTCCTGTTCTTCCTGCTCATGCCCTGGTACACGACGATCGACAAATGCATGCCTGAACCTGAGCGGGTGACCAAATGATGAAGCGGCTCCTGGTTCTGGCCTGTGTCGTGGCGGGGTTTGCCGTGCCGCCTTCGGCCCAGGCAACGGAGGCCGAGATCAAGCTCGAGGCGGCCCCGATCGACGTGCGCGACGCAGCGAGCCTGCAGGCCGGCGCGCGCACGTTCGTGAACTACTGTCTGAACTGCCACAGCGCGTCGTTGCTGCGCTACAACAGGCTGGTCGACATCGGGCTCACCGAGCAGCAGATCAAGGACAACCTGATGTTCACCGCCGACAAGATCGGCGAGATGATGAACATCGCCATGACCAAGAAGGATGCCGCCGAGTGGTTCGGGCCCGCGCCGGACCTGTCGCTGATCGCGCGCTCGCGCGGCGCCGACTGGCTGTGGAGCTATTTCCGGGGCTACTACCGCGATCCGGCCAGCGCGACGGGCTGGAACAACACCGTGTTCGCGGGTGTCGGCATGCCGCACGTGCTGTGGCAGCTCCAGGGCGACCGGGTGCTTATCGAAGACGTAAGCAGGGACGTGGCGGGCCAGGCGGCCAAGGACCGCCACGGAAACGTAATCAAGAGCGTCAGGTTCGAGACGGTCAGGCGGGGGACCCTCACGTCGGTCGAGTACGACACCGTGGTACGCGACCTGGTCAATTTCATGACCTGGATGGCCGAGCCCAACCAGGTGCTGCGCAAGCAGGCCGGGATCTGGGTGCTTTTTTTCCTGGCCGTCCTGGTTGCGCTCAGCTATGCGCTCTACAAGGAATTCTGGAAGGACGTCCACTAGTTACACAGCCGCTGGAAAGCGTGGCGGCGGGATGCGCCGCGCCTTTTTCCTTCCGGCGCGTCGTCCAGAAAGTTTGAAGCTAAACCCCGATGGCAAGAGGTAACACGCCATGATGAATCTGTATTCCGGAACCACCTGCCCGTTTTCGCAACGCTGCCGCATCGTGCTGTACGAGAAGGGCATGGACTTTCAGATCATCGATGTGGACGTGTACAACCTGCCGGAGGACATCGCGGTGATGAACCCGTACAACCGGCTGCCCGTGCTGGTCGAGCGGGATCTCGTCCTGTACGAGTCCAACATCATCAACGAGTACATCGACGAGCGCTTCCCGCATCCGCAGTTGATGCCGGCCGATCCCGTGATGCGCGCGCGCGCGCGTCTGTTCCTGTTCCAGTTCGAGGTGGAGCTCTTCAGCCAGATCGAGGTGCTCGAGCACGGCAACCAGAAACAGCAGGACCGCGCGCGCCAGCATGTGTCCGATCGTCTTACGCAGATGGTTCCTGTCTTCGCCAAGCAGAAGCACATGCTCGGCGACGAGTTCTCCATGCTCGATGTGGCCATCTCGCCGCTGCTGTGGCGCCTGGAGCACTACGGGATTTCGCTGCCGAAGTCGGCTTCGCCGCTCATGAAGTACGCCGAGCGGCTGTTTTCCCGTCCGGCGTTCATCGAAGCGCTGACGCCTTCGGAAAAGGTGATGCGGAAGTAGCCGCCGCATCGCGGTGGCGGGATCCACGAGCGACATGTCCGAGCCGGCCTCCAGCAAGCCGTATCTCCTTCGGGCGATCTACGAGTGGTGCGTGGACAGCGGTTTCACGCCCTACGTCTCGGTCGTGGTTGACGCGCAGACGCGGGTGCCCATGGAGTACGCGCGCGACGGGGAGATCGTGCTGAACATCGGGCCGCTGGCCACCTCGCGCCTGCTGATCGGAAACGAGTTCATCGAGTGCACCGCCCGGTTTTCCGGCGTGGCGCGCGAGTTGCTGATTCCGGTGACCGCGGTCACGGCGATCTATGCGCGTGAGAACGGGCATGGCATGTCGTTCGAGATCGACAAGGGCGCTGTGTCCGGGGAGGCGATAGAAAAGGCGGGCGAGGGCCGGCCGGGCGACGAGCCGCCCAGGCCTTCCGGCGGAAAACCGACGCTGCGACGGATCAAGTAGTCCTGAGCCGGCACGGCCGGAATCGCCTGGGTTGTTTTGCCGTGCATACTCTCCCGTT
>MEQZ01000186.1:16736-19689 GCA_001770425.1 Betaproteobacteria bacterium RIFCSPLOWO2_02_FULL_65_20
CGGGAGACGTGCGGTGGACCCGAATTCTCCGCCGATACTGTCAATACCCGGGTCGAAAGCGGCCAATAGTCCTTCATTTCGTGGGGTCTTTGGTCCCCGTACGCCCAGCGCAGGCGCGATCCTCATGCAGTCCTTTTCACTGTGGGAACCAGACTGTAGAATTCGGCTTCTTTCGGCAGGGGTCTGCCCGTGCCCTGAATTCCGCCCGCGCCGGGCGTGCGGGCTTGAGAGGCCGGACCCGACGCCCTGAAGGGGATTCCTATTGAAGCCTACAGACATTCTCTCGCCTGACTACTTTCACAAGGTCGTTGATTGCCAGTTGGCCTGTCCGGCCCATACTCCCGTTCCCGAATACATCCGCATGATCGCGGCGGGCCGCTACGGCGATGCCTACATGGTCAACTGGTGGTCGAATGTCTTTCCCGGCATCCTCGGCCGGACCTGCGATCGCCCGTGCGAGCCGGCGTGCCGGCGCGTGCGCGTGGAAAAGGAGCCGGTCGCGATCTGCCGCCTGAAGCGCGTCGCGGCCGATTACAAGGAAGACATCCGCGACCGGCTGCCGGCAATCCCGGAGCGCAAGAACGGCAAGCGGGTCGCGCTCGTCGGCGCCGGGCCCGCCTCGCTCACGGTCGCGCGCGATCTCGCACCGCTCGGCTATCAGGTCGTGATCTACGACGGCGACCCCCAGGCGGGGGGCATGATGCGCACGCAGATTCCGAAATTCCGCCTGCCCGAGTCCGTGCTCGAGGAGGAGGTGGGCTATGTGCTGGGTCTGGGCATCGAGACGCGGTTCGGCCGGCGCATCGAGAGCATGAAGGCGCTGCTCGCCGAGGGGTACGACGCGGTCTTCGTCGGCTGCGGCGCGCCCCGCGGGCGCGATCTGGAGGTGCCGGGGCGCAGGCAAGCGGCGGCCAACATACACCTCGGCATCGACTGGCTGGCGAGCGTCTCCTTCGGGCACACCACGAGCATCGGCAAGCGTGTGCTGGTGCTGGGAGGGGGCAATACCGCGATGGACTGCTGCCGCTCCGCGCGCCGCCTGGGCGGCGAGGAAGTCAGGGTCGTGGTGCGCTCGGGATTCGGGGAGATGAAGGCCTCCCCCTGGGAGAAGGAGGATGCCGCGCACGAGGGCATCCCCATCTTCAACTTCCTGGTGCCGAAGTCGGTCGTCCACGACCAGGGGCGGCTCACGGGGATGGTGTTCGAAAAGGTGAAGGCGGTCTACGACGAGCGGGGCCGGCGCAGCCTGATACCCACCGGCGAGCCCGACGTGCACATGGAGTGCGACGACGTGCTGGTCGCAGTCGGTCAGGAGAACGCGTTCCCCTGGATCGAGCGAGACACCGGCATCGAATTCGACAAGGGGGGCCTGCCCAAGCTCGATCCGGCGACGCTGCAGTCGACGGTGCCGAACGTGTTTTTCGGAGGCGACGCCGCATTCGGCCCGAAGAACATCATCTGGGCGGTGGCGCACGCCCACGACGCGGCGGTATCCATCGACAAGCTGTGCCACGGCGAGGACGTGCGCGCGCGGCCGGCGCCGATGTCGAACCTGATATCGCAGAAGATGGGCATACACGAGTGGAGCTACGACAACCAGGTTTCGCTCGACAAGCGCTACCGCGTTCCCACCAAGGACAACAAGGTCGCACTCAAGGATATCAAGATCGAAGTCGAGAACGGCTATGATCCGAAGCTCGCGTTCGCCGAAGCCGAGCGCTGCCTCAATTGCGACGTGCAGACGGTGTTCGCCTCAAAGCTGTGCATCGAATGCGATGCCTGCGTCGACATCTGCCCGATGGACTGCATCACCTTCACGCACAACGGCGAAGAGCAGGAACTGCGCACTCGCCTGAACGCACCGGCGAAGAACGCGAGCCAGGATCTCTACGTTTCCGGCCCGCTCAAGACGGGCCGCATCATGGTCAAGGACGAGGACGTGTGCCTGCACTGCAGCCTTTGCGCCGAGCGTTGTCCCACCGGCGCGTGGGACATGCAGAAATTCTTGCTGGAAATGACTCACGCGGGGCCCGCATGTCGCAGCCGATCCAAAGAACTAACGACTTCGTAATCAAGTTCGCCAACGTCAACGGGTCGGGGTCGGCCTCGGCGAACATGATGTTCGCCAAGGCTATCCTGCGCATGGGCGTGCCGGTGAGCCCGCGCAACATCTTCCCGTCCAATATCCAGGGCTTGCCGACCTGGTACGAGGTCCGGGTGTCGGAGCGGGGATATCTCGGGCGGCGCGGCGGCGTGGACATGATGGTGGCCATGAACCCGCAGACCTGGGATCAGGATCTGAAGGAGATCGAGCCCGGCGGCTATCTGTTCCACGATTCCACGAAGCCATTGCCGAAGTCCAAGTTCCGCGACGACGTCACGGTGATCGGCATGCCGCTTACCGAGATCTGCAACATGGCCTACACGGACCCGCGGCAGCGCCAGTTGTTCAAGAACATCATCTGCCTGGGCGCGCTCTCGGCGCTGCTGGAGGTCGACCCGAAGGAGATCGCGCAGCTGATCGGCGAGCAATACAAGGGCAAGGAAGCGCTGCTCAGGCCCAATGTGCATGCGCTGCAGCTGGGACACGATTACGCGCTGGCGCACCTGGAGTGCCCGATCGGGCTGCGCGTGCAGCGTGCCGACCGGGTGGGCAAGCGCATTTTCATCGACGGCAACAGCGCGGCCGCGCTCGGCGCCGTGTACGGGGGTGCGACCGTTTGCGCCTGGTATCCGATCACGCCATCCTCGTCGGTGGCGGAGGCTTTCGCGAGGCACTGCAAGCGTCTGCGCACGGAACCGCAGACCGGCAAGAACCGCTATGCCATTGTCCAGGCCGAGGACGAGCTTGCCTCCATCGGCATCGTCATCGGAGCGGGGTGGAACGGCGCGCGGGCCTTCACCGCAACCTCCGGGCCGGGCATCTCGCTCATGACCGAGTTCATCGGGCTGG
>MEQZ01000187.1:0-16736 GCA_001770425.1 Betaproteobacteria bacterium RIFCSPLOWO2_02_FULL_65_20
CTGGACTGGCGCGCGCTGATCCGCTACGGCGCGAGCTTTTTCACGCTGGAGAAGCTGGGCCGCGTGAGCGGCGTCTCCAACCCGGCGATGGTCGCCCACATGCGCGGCGAGACGCTCGAGGAATTCCTCAAGACGCGCAACGTTCCCGGCGCGCGGTGAGGCGCGCGATCAGGGGGCAATCCCGTGGAGATGCCCGTCCCTATAGGCTTTCCGGGCAGATCGGGAGTGACGGGCGCAAGGTCGCGAATCGGGCGACAAGAGACGCTTAGGAAACTCAAGAATTACATTGTTGAACGGCCGGTATCTCCCGCCGAAGGAGACCTTCAACTCCGCTGAAACCAGGACCGCAGTTCGGCCACTGCGGCCGCTTGCACTGCGCCGATCAGGATATTCGAGACCGGCGGGGCGAGCGTCCGGTCCCGCAAAACGGGAATTCACACCTTAGACCGTAACCAGCCCTTCAAGCGTAGACTTCGCTGCTGGTTCGTGCGGGAAGGGTAATGAGCCAATTCCGACGTAGACATTTCCAGATTGCCGCCGCCGGCCTCGCGGCGCTCTCCATGCCGGCACTGGCGCAGCAGGAAAAGCGCGTCCGGCGGATTGGATATTTTGGTGGGGCAAGCCTCCAGCGCAACGCCGCCTATCTCGCGGCGTTTCGGAAAGGCATGGCCGATCAAGTCGGAACCGGAACAAAACACCCGGTTACCATGAACGAAGGCATCCGTGAGTGCTCCGGACCCGCAGCCGATAGTGATGTCCAATCCCGTGCCTGACGCGACCGCCGGTGGCGCAGCGGGCGCAGCCGAGCAGGCGCTATTGCGGCAGAGGAACCTCTACGCTGTCCTGTCGCAGACGAACAAGGCCATCATTCACCGCGTGGGCCGCGACGAGTTGTTCGCGGCCGTCTGCCGCATCGCGGTCGAGCAGGGCCGCTTCCGATTCGCCTGGATCGGGTTGGTCCACGAGAACGATCCACGGTTGAAGCCGGTTGCCAGGTACGGTGAGGACGCTGGCTATATCGATCAGCTAAATCTTTCCGCGAACGGCGCGAGTGCCTCGAGGCGAGGCCTTACCGGGCGGGCACTCCTCTCTGGCAAGTACGTGATCAGCAATGACTTCCTCAACGATCGGGCAATGGCGCCGTGGCACGAGGCGGCGCGGCGCGTTGGCGTGCGTGCCATGGCCAAGTTTCCGATTCGCCAGGGAGGCGCCGTAATCGGCGCCATCAACCTTTACGCCGGCGAAGCGGGGTTCTTCACGGAAGATTTGATCGCGACGCTCGACGAGATGGCGAATGATGTCTCCTTCGGGCTCGACAACTACGTGCGCGAGGCCGCGCGCAAACAGGCCGAAGAAGCGCTGCGCGCGGCGGAAGACCTGTTCCGCGGCCTCGTCGAGCAATCGATCGCCGGCATCGACATCGTTCAGGACAATAAGTTCGCCTATGTGAATCCGCGCTTCGCCGAGATCCTCGGCTACGGATCTCCGGCGGAATTGATCGGCCGCAGCCCGCTTTCGATCGTCGCCGAGACGGACCGCAGCGTTGTCGCGGAGAACATTCGCCGGCGCATCGAAGGCGAAGTGCCGAGCCTCGCCTACAATTTCACCGCACAACGCAAAGACGGCACGACGATCGACGTCGGCGTGCACGGTGCCCGCGCAAGCTACCGCGGCCGGCCCGCGATCATCGGCCTGATGCAGGACATCTCCGAGAAAAAGCGCGCCGAGGAAAAGATCCAACACTATATCGTTCAACTCGAAAATTCATTCATGCGCACCGTGGAGATCGCCACGACGCTGAGCGAGATGCGCGACCCGTACACCGTTGGTCACGAGCGGCGCGTCGGCGCAATCGCCGCCGCGATCGGCGCCGAGCTCGGGTTCGACGCGCGCCGCGTGGAGGGCCTGCGGGTGGCCGGCCATCTGCACGACATCGGCAAGATCAGCATCCCTACCGAGATACTCTCCAAACCCGGCAAGCTCAGCGCAGCCGAGTTCATGCTGATCAAGGGACATGCGCAGGCGAGTTACGACATTCTGAAGCATGTCGAATTTCCGTGGCCGGTGGCGGACGTCGCCCTGCAACATCACGAGCGGATGGACGGCGGCGGCTATCCCCAAGGCCTGGAAGGCGAGACGATCCTGCTCGAGGCGCGAATCATGGCGGTGGCCGACGTGATCGAGGCGATGTCCTCGCACCGGCCGTACCGTCCGGGACTCGGGATCGACAAGGCCCTCGCCGAGATCGAGCGGGGACGAGGAACCGCATATGACACGAACGTTGTCGATGCGTGCCTGCGGCTCTTCCGAGAGAAGCGCTACCAGCTGCCCGCATGAGTTGCGAAACATCCATGCCCCTGAATGTCGGCTACAAGGTCGTTAGCGTACGTTGGCCGCCTGTGTGAACCCGCCTGTGCAAGAGCGTAGCGAGGACGAAGCGTTTTAGGCCCGCATCGACGGGTTTCGGCGAGTCAGGGCGGGCCCGAAGACGACGAGTCGGCATCAAAGATAAATGCATGAGCCGGTTTGGCAGCCCTCAACCCACGGCTTAGACCCGATTGACCATGCCGGCCGTGTCGCCGGCAAGAAATGCGCGCAGATTCGCGCACAGCAGCGGCAGGCACTGCTCCACGTACACGTCGCTCATGCCACCGACCCTCGGGGTGAGGATCACGTTCTCGAGCGACCACAGCGGGTGGTCCTCGGGGAGCGGCTCGCTCGCGTAGACGTCGAGCCCCGCACCGGCGATCGCGCCGCGCCTGAGCGCATCGACGAGCGCCGGCTCGTCGACCACCCCGCCGCGGGACACGTTCACCAGGTAGGCGCCGGGCTTCATCGCGGCGAGCACCCCGGCGCCGACGAGGCGGTCGTTCTCCTTGGAATGGGGCGCCAGTACGACGAGATAATCGGCCAGCGCCACCGCTTCCTTCATTCGCGAGCGGGGGTAGATGCGCTCGAAGTGTTCCACCTCGCGTTCGGTGCGGCTGATGCCGAGCACCGTCATCCCGAACGCGCTGAAGCAGCGCGCCATGTCCCCGGCGATGGCGCCCACGCCCAGGATGGCGACGGTCTTGCGCCACAGCAGCGGCTGCTCCCAGCGCTCCCAGCGGCGATCCTGCTGGTTGCGCAGCATCTTCGGCAGACGGCGCGAGAGCGCCAGCATGTGCATCAGCGTGATCTCCGACATCTGCGGCCCGTGGATGCCGCGCGTGGTGGTGACCATGACGCGGCGGCGGTCCAGGGTCTTCAGTCTGTCGATCACGTCGGTGCCCGTAGACAGGGCCTGGATCCACACGAGGTCCGGGGCGGCGCTCACCAGAGCGTCCTCGAAGCGGCTGTCCAGTGCGACCAGCACCTGCGCGCCGGGCGCGTGCGCGAGGGCTTCTGCGCGGGTCGTCGCGGCGAGGATCGCCACGCCGGGAAACCCGGCGGCGAGCGCGCGCCGGAATCGATCCGCATGCTGATTGTAGACGAGCAGGCGTGGTGTCATTGCGGTCCTGGTTATCGGTTCGTGCGCCGCGCCGGTCTGCGGCGGGCCATAGAGTAGCAAAGTTCGGCCCGGAACTTCCGGCATTCTGCGCCGGCATCGCGGCAAAGCCGCTTTTGCCCCGAGGCGGTATGCTTCGCGTTTTCCCGCAGGTCGGGGGATTTGAATTTCAACCCTTGGAGGATTTCTCATGGCGCTTTCCATGTACCAGGCTTCCGTACCCGTATTCGTGAAAACCCTGGGCAATCTTTCGGCCATCCTGGACAAGGCCGCGAGCTTTGCCGCAGCGAAGAAGGTCGACGAGTCCGTGTTGCTCGGTTTGCGGCTCGCGCCGGACATGTTCAGCCTGGCGCGCCAGGTGCAGCAGGCGACCGTCCACGCCAAGGGAGCCGCCGCGCGTCTGGCCGGACTGGAGCCGCCGGCCATCGACAGCGCCGGCGAGAGCATCGCCCAGTACAAGGCCTGCATCGACCAGGTCATCGATTTCCTCAACACGCTGAAGCCCGAGCAGATCGACGGCTCGGAAGGGCGCGACGTGACACTGAAGGTGGGCCCCAACAGCGTCGCGTTCAAGGGGCAGACCTATCTATTGCATTTCGCATTGCCGAACTTCTTCTTTCACGTCACCACGGCGTACGGCATCCTTCGCCACGGCGGCGTGGAGGTGGGCAAGAAGGATTACATCGGGCAGGTCTGATCCGGTGAAAGACGCGGCACGGGAGCGGCCCGCGGAGCAGGCACGCGCACAGCCGTCGTTCGCCGCGCTTCGCCATCGCGGCTTCCGCGCCTATTTCATCACCTCGGCGCTGGCGATGATGGCGGACAACATCGAGCACGTGATCAGCTACTGGGTCATGTTCGAGAAATTCCACTCGCCTGCGCTGGGCGGCGTCGCGGTGCTCACCCACTGGCTGCCGTTCCTTTTCTTCTCGGTGTATTTCGGGGCTCTGGCCGACCGGTTCGACTCGCGGCGGGTGATCCAGATCGCGATGCTCATGTTCATCGCGGTATCGCTCGGGTGGGGACTGCTGTTTCTGGCCGACACGATCGAGGTCTGGCATGCGGTGGTCCTGCTCACCGTCCACGGCCTGGCGGGGGTGCTGTGGGGGCCCGCGAGCCAGTTGTTGATCCACGACATCGTGGGGCGCGAACAGTTGCAGAGCGCGGTCCGGCTCAACGCCACCAGCCGCAGCCTGGGCATCCTGTTTGGCCCCGCGGTGGGCGGCGCTCTCCTGCTGATCGCGGGACCCGCGATCGGGCTGCTGGTCAACGCGCTGATCTATATTCCTCTCATCTGGTGGCTTTGGAAGACGCCCCACGGCAGTCGCAGTCCGGTGGAAAAAGGCGCGACGGCACGCTCGGGAAGTTTCGCCGACGCGTGGAAGGTGCTGCGGGAGGTGTCGGGCAACCGCACGATCATCTCGATGATCGCGCTGGCCGGTGTCTCCTCGCTGCTGGTGGGGAACGCATTCCAGGCGCAGATGCCGGAGTTTGCGCACGACCTGGGCACCGAGAAAGCCGATTTTTCCTACACTGTGCTGCTTGCTGCCAGCGCGGCGGGCTCGCTGCTGGGCGGCCTGATCCTCGAGGCCAGAGGCTTGCTGGTCGCGCGCGCGCGGACCGCGATCGTCCTCACCATCCTGTGGTGTTTGACCATTACCGCGTTCGCGGCGGCCACCAGCTATCCGCTTGCGGTGGCCCTGATGCTCGTGGCCGGCTTCCTGAACCTAGCGTTCAGCGCGATGTCCCAGACGCTGGTGCAGCTTCACGCCCCGGAGCATCTGCGCGGGCGGGTGATCGGCCTGTACAACATGTCCAGCAACGGCCTGCGCGCCTTCAGCGGCGTCACCGTAGGGATCGTCGGCAGCCTGATCGGCATTCACTGGTCGCTGGCCCTCTCCGCGCTGGTGCTGTTGATGGCCGCCATCGCGCTGCTGTCGTTTTCGATGCGCGCGCGCTGAGAGACGGGCGCCGGGCCGAGAGCAAGGCCGTTGCGACGCGCAGGCGATTGTTGTAGATTGCCCGGCAGCTAACCGATAATCGCGTTCTACGTCCCGGGCATCTCCTGGGGAGGAGGGGCCCAGAATGGACGGAAGAATATCAATGCGCAGTCCGGGAGCCAAGACACATCTACGCCGTATGCGCCGGCCCGCCTGCATCGTCGACTCATGATCGTCGCGGCAATCGATATCGGCGGCACCTTCACCGACCTGATGGCGTTCGACGAGCGCAGCGGCCGCTTCGTCCAGGCGAAAAGCCTCACCACCCCGGCACAGTTGGTGCAGGGCATCATCGATTGCGTGCGCAAGAGCGGCCTCGAATCCTCCGACATCGCCGAGCTGATCCACGGCTCGACCATCGCCATCAACACGCTGATCGAGAGAAAAGGCGCGGCGACCGGCCTCATCGTCACCCGCGGAACGCGCGACGTATACGGCATCGGCCGCGGCAACCGGCCCGAATCCTACAACCTGTTCTTCCACCGCCACCGGCCGCTGGTGCCGCGGCACCTCACCTGCGAAGTACGCGAGCGAGCGCGCGCCTCGGGGGAGATACACGAACCGATGCAGGCGGCCGACGTGCAGGCCGCGTGCGAGAAGTTCGCCGCCGAAGGCGTGCAGGCGGTCGCGATCTGCTTTCTGCATTCCTACGTCAATCCGAGGCACGAGCGGGAGGCGGGCGAAATCGTGCGCAAGCTCATGCCAGGCGCCTACCTGTCCCTGTCGCATCAGATCCTGCGCGAGTACCGGGAATTCGAAAGGATGTCCACCACGGTGGTGAACGCCTACATCGGCCCCAAAGTAGGCGGCTATGTGCGCGGGCTGAAGGCGAGCCTTGCCGACATCGGGTTTGAAGGCGAACTCACCATGATGCGCTCGAGCGGCGGCGTCATGACTCCGGAAGTCGCCACCGAACGGCCGGTGGCGATGATGGAATCCGGCCCGGTCGGCGGCATCATCGCTTCGGCGCGGATAGGAAGCGCACTCGCATTTCGCAACGTCATCTCCTTCGACATGGGCGGCACCACCGCCAAGGCGAGCCTGATACGCGACGGCGCGCCGACCATGGCAAGCGGCTATTACGTCGGCGGCTACGCGAGCGGCCACCCGGTGATGGAGCCTGTCATCGACGTGGTGGAAGTCGGCGCCGGCGGCGGCAGCATCGCCTGGATCGACGAGGTCGGCGCGCTCAAGGTCGGGCCGCGCAGCGCCGGCGCCGATCCCGGACCCATCTGTTACCGAAGCGGAGGCACCGAGCCCACCATCACCGACGCGAATCTCGCGCTGGGGCGCCTGGATCCGGGCGATTTCCTCGGCGGCGAAATGGAGCTCGATGCGGCGAGCGCCGCGCGCGGCATCCGCGAAAAGATCGCCGCGCCGCTGCGCATGAGCGTGACGGCGGCGGCGCAGGCCATCATCGACATCGCGAGCGCGAAGATGTCGCTGGCGGTGCGCGAGGTGTCGGTGGCCAAGGGCTACGATCCGCGCGATTTCGTGCTGGTCGCCTCGGGCGGGGCCGGTCCGCTGCACACGCTGGCGATCGCCCGGGAACTGCACATCCCCACGGTGATCGTGCCGCTGTTCCCGGCCCATTTCTCGGCGCTGGGGATGCTCGCCGCCGATGAGCGTCACGACTTCATCCGCACTTGTTACGCCGATCTCGCCGCCGCGGATTTCCGGCAGATACTCTCGATCTGCCAGGAGATGGCCGACGAGGGTAATGCCGGCCTGCGCCACAAACGCGACGCCGAACAGCGCATCCATCTCGATCTGCGCTATGTCGGCCAGGAATTCACGCTGTCGGTGCCTGTAACCAGGGAACAACTCCAGGGCGCGGACCGCCCCGGCATCCGTGCGGCATTCGACCGGCTCTACGAACAGCGCTACGCCCATCATTCCCCCGCAGAGCCGGTGGAACTGGTCAATGTCCGCGTCGCCGTGATCGGCAAGCGCGCCGAAATGCAGTTTCCGCTGCTCCCCGCGGCGGGGCGCGTCACGGCCGCGCATATGGCCGAGGTCTATCTCGGCGACCCGGAGCGGCCGGTCTCCTGCCCGGTCTATCGCCGCGAGAATCTCGGCGCGGGCGCGCGCTTTGCCGGGCCGGCACTGGTGCGCGAGCACGGCACGACCACGGTGCTGTTCGAAGGCGATGGCTGCAGCGTGGCCCCGAGCGGCGAGTTGATCATTGCGGTGCGAGGCGCACGATGACGGCGGACCCGGTGACGCTGGAGGTGATCCGCAACGCGCTTCCAGCGGTCGCGAACGAGATGGCCGCCGACCTGCAGCGCACTTCCTACAACATGATGATCTACGAGGTGCGCGATTTCTGCACCGCCATGGTCAACGTCGAAGGCGAGCTGATCAGCCAGAACGTGGGCGGCGTGTCGCACTTCGTCGCCGATCTCGGGGTCATCATCACCGACGGCGTGAAACGCTACGGCCGGGACGGGTTCAAACCCGGCGACGTCATCATCACCAATCATCAGGCCGTCGCCGGACAGCATCTCAACAACGTCGTCATCTACGTCCCGTATTTCTTCGAAGGCGAGCTGTTGCTGTTCTCCATGGTGCGCGCGCACTGGATCGACATCGGCGGCACCAGCACCGGGTTCGGCGCGGGCCCCGACGTCGCCGATCCCTGGCTGGAAGGCCTGCAGCTCGACCAGATGAAGATCCACGAAGCGGGAACGGTGAACGAAACGCTCTACCGGGTGATCAAGGACAACATCCGCTTTCCCGAATCGTCCCTGGGCGACATGAATTCGCAGATCGCGGCCTGCCGTCTGGGCGTGCGCAGGATGGACGAGCTGTTCGCGAAATACGGCAAGGGAACGATCCTCGCCGCCATCGGCAAGATATTCGATGAAACCGAGATCAAATGCCGCAACGTGGTTTCGCGGCTGGCCGACGGTGTCTACGAGGCCGAATCGTTCTTCGACGACGACGGGGTCACGCCTGACGAGCCGGTGCGCATCCACGCCCGGGTGAGCGTCGCCGCGGGCGGGATGACCATCGACCTGTCGGGCTGCTCGGGCGAGCGCAAGGCGGGCATCAATTCCCGCACGCTGGCCGGCGCCCGGGTCGCGTACAAGGCGCTGACAGGGCCTCTGGACCCGGTCAACGAGGGGTCGTTTCGCGCGCTGCAGGTGGTGATTCCGGAGGGCAACATCATGATGGCGCGCTATCCCGCGCCGATGGCAGGATGGAGCATCATCGTCCCGACCGTGGTCGAGACCATCATCACCTCCCTCGCTTCCGCGATGCCGGACAAGATCCCGGCGGCACACCACGGCCTGCTCGGCGGCGCGGTGGTGTTCTTCGGCGTCAACCCGGTCACGCAACGCCGCTTCGTCGTGCAGAGCCTGGAGGGCGGCGGATGGGGCGGCAGACCGTACGAGGACGGCGAGTCCGGCACCGTATCGGTGTGCCAGGGAGACGTGCGCAACGGATCGATCGAGGGCATCGAAATGAAGTGCCCGGTGCTGGTGGAGGAACGCTCGCTGCGCCGCGACTCCGGCGGACCTGGGAAATACCGCGGCGGGCTGGCGATCGACATGCGGGTGCGAAATTTCGTCGAGGGCCGATGGAACTTCGAGCGCGCCAGGCGCCGCGGCTGCCCGGCATGGGGCCTGTGGGGTGGCAAGCCGGGCGAGACTGGCGGATACTATCTGCGCCGGGCCGGCGAAGACGGGTTTCGGTCGGTGGACGGCTCACGCAAACCCGTCGAGGCCGATTCCGAGGTCATCGTGCGCACCGGGGGCGGCGGCGGATGGGGCGATCCGCTGGAGCGCGACCCCGAGCGGGTACGCTGGGATGTCCTGGAAGAAATGATATCGATGGAAGCTGCACGCGAGCACTACGGCGTGGTGCTGGGCGACGATCTGGCACTCGACCTGGCGGCCACCATTGCACTGAGGCAGTCGCGAAAACGGCGCGGGCACGCCGCCCAGCCCGAAGAAATCTAGCGGCGGGGCGGCATCGTTCCGCGGCATCCGAGCGCAGGATTTTTTGAGGAGGAGAATATCATGCACGCGAACAGGCATCACATCGGGCCCAAGGCCATGAAGGCCATGAGCCGCGGGAGATTCGCTCTGCTGGCCGGCGCCGCGCTGGCGGCCCTGCTTCTGGTCGCTTCGCCGGCATCCGCTGCCGAAACGCTGCGAGTCGGACGCGCCGTGCCGCAGGCATTTTCTTTCGTGCCGATCGACGTCGGGATCAAATACGGCATCTTCAAGAAGCACGGGCTGGAAATCGAGTCCTCGGCTTTCGCCGGAGACGCCAAGATGCAGCAGGCCCTGGCCGCCGACAGCATCGACATTGCGCTGGGTTCCGGGCCGGCGATGGCTTTCATCGCCAAAGGGGCGCCCATCAAGGCCGTAGCTGCGTTCGCCGACCGGCCGCTGCTGCTGGTGGTGGCGGTGCGCTCGGACGGTTCGATCAAGACCGTGGCCGACCTCAAGGGCAAACGCGTGAGCGTCTCGACCGTGGGATCGCTCACCTACTGGCTGGTCAATGAATTGTCCAGGCAGCAGGGCTGGGGGCCGAGCGGCATCATCGCGACGCCGCTCGGAGGAATGAAGGGGCAGATCGCGGCGCTGAAGAGGAAGGACATCGACGGCATGGTGACCGAACTGTCCACCGCCTTTACCCTGGAGAAGCGGGGCGAAGGAAAAATCATCTACCGGTTCGGCGATCTGGTGAAGGATTTTCACATCCACGTCGTGTTTGCGACCAACAAGCTGATCGCGAGCCGTCCGGATGCGGTGCGCACTTTCCTGAAGGCTTTTTTCGAGTCCATCGGTTATATGCGGGCGCACAAGACGGACACGGTGCAGGTGGCCATGGGAGTGATGGAAGCCGACGAGGATATCGCGGGAAGGGTCTATGACGCCCTGATGCCGATGTTTCAGGCTAACGGCAAGTTCGATCCCAAGGCGCTCGCGGTGCTGAAACGCTCCTACGTCGAACTCAAGCTGCTGGACGCGGCACCGGATATGAGCAAACTCTACACCGAGGCTTATCTGAAATAGTCCCGGCGCCGGGATGCAAACCGACGACGTCGCGATCCGGGTCCGCAACGTATCGCATCGATTTGGCGAGGAGGGCGAGGCTCGCAACGTGCGTGCCCTCCTCGATACTTCGGTCGACATCCTGCGCGGGGAACTCTTGTGCTTCATCGGGCCGAGCGGCTGCGGCAAGAGCACCCTGCTCAATGTCATAGGCGGACTGCTCGCACCCAGTGCCGGGACCGCGCAAGTGGGCGGCAAACCGGTGCGCGGGCCGCTGCCCCGGGAAATCGCCTACGTGTTTCAGGAAAACGCGCTGTTTCCCTGGAGCACGGTCCTGGAGAACGTCAAGCTGGGCATGCTTTTCCAGGGCGTGCCGGCAGCGGAACGGGAGGTGCGCGCGCAGCGGGCGATCGAGGCGGTGGGCCTGTCCGAATTCGCGCATCACTACCCCGGACAGCTCTCCGGCGGCATGCGCCAGCGCGCGGCACTGGCGCGCGCGCTCAGCCTCGAGACCGCAATTCTGCTCATGGACGAACCCTTCGGCGCGCTCGACGAGCAGACGCGCATGATCCTGGGCGAGGATCTGTCGGTGCTGCTCGCGCGCACCGCCAAGACGATCGCCTTTGTCACCCACAGCCTGGGAGAAGCGGTATTCCTCGCCGACCGGGTCGCGGTGTTCACCGCCCGGCCCGGCACCATCAAGAAGATCATCAGGATCGACGAGCCGCACCCGCGCAAGCCCGAGTTCGTCACCTCGGAGAAATTCACGCGGCTGCGCAACGAACTCTACTCCCTGCTGCACGATGAGATCCGCAAGTCGGTGTCGGAATCGGCGCGGGTGGCGCGTGCCGATCCCCTGGACCGGGATTCCTTCGGGCCGGGTCCGCCATGATGAGCGCGGTGCGCCGCAGGACCGGGGATGCGATCGCCACCCGGGCGGTACAGGCCGGTTTCGTGATCGCGCTGGTCACGCTCTGGCACCTCGCGACGACGCAATGGGGCGTAAGCCATTTCCTGTTGCCGCAACCGGCGGCGGTGTTGCGGGAACTCGCCGATGTGCTGCGTTCCGGGGAATTCGTGCAGGATCTCAAGATCACGCTGCACGAAGTCGTGGTGGCCTTCGCTGCCGCGGCGCTGTCTGGAACCGTGCTCGGCTACCTGATCAGCCGCTCCGCTTATCTGGTGCGCGTGTTCGAACCGCTGTTCTCGGGGATCTATGCCATACCGGCGATACTGTTCTTTCCGGTGTATGTGCTGATCTTCGGCCTGGGACCCGCTTCCAAGATCGCCATTGGAACCACCATCAGCTTCTTCCCCGTGGTGCTCTCGACCATCGCCGGGTTCGCCCATGTGGACCGGATTCTCGTGGTGGCGGCGCGCTCGATGGGCTCCTCCGGCTACCAGATGTTCCGCTACGTGCTGCTGCCGGCGGCGTTTCCGGTCATCCTCACAGGGCTGCGCATGGGCTTCATCCTGGCGCTGCTCTCGATATTGGGCAGCGAAACGATCGCTTCGCTCGAGGGTCTGGGGCACCGCATCGTGTCGCTTGCGGAACTGATGAAGACCGAGCGCATGTTCGCGTACATCGTGTTCGCCGTGGCCATCGCCGCGCTGCTCAACGTCGCCGTGTCAGCACTCGAGGCGCTGGGAAGGAGGCGGTAGATGGCGCGCATGCCGGCAGCGCTGCGCCATCCGGCGGGAGCCAGAGCGCTGGTGATACTCGCGCTGTTCGGCATCTGGGAAGTCGCGGCGCGCTGGTTCGTGGACCCGAGCTTCATGAGTCCGCCGTCGCGCGTGGTCGCCTTCATGGATGAGCTTTTCGCCACCCCCGGGGTGCCCCAGGCGCTGTTCACCACCTTCCTGGAACTCGCGGCCGCGTTCGCGCTGTCGGTGGCGGTGGGCCTGGCTGTGGGTCTGCTGGTGGGTCTGCACGACTTCTCGCGGCGCAGCCTGCTGCCCATCGTGCTGCTGCTCTACGCCACGCCCCAGGTGACGATCCTGCCGCTGTTCATTCTCTACTTCGGCATCGGCCCGGCGTCCAAGATCGCTTTCGGCATGAGCCACGGCATGTTTCCGATCATCGTGACGGTGGCCGCAGGGGTGCAGAACATCAAGCCCATCCTGCTGCTCTCGGCGCGGTCCATGGGAGCGAGCCCGCGGCAGGTGCTGCGCTGGGTGATTTTCCCGCACATGATCCCGAGCTTTTTCACCGGCATGCGGCTCGCCATGACCGCGGCGCTGCTGGGCGTGCTGCTCGCGGAACTGTACGTCTCGAGCACCGGGGTCGGCTACTTCACCCATTTGTTCGCCGACAGCTTCGAACCGGCGAAGCTGTTCGGCCTGATCACGGTGCTGGCGCTGATGGCGATCGTGCTGAACGAAACCGTGCGCCGTGCCGAAGTCCGCTTCGGGCATTGGCAATCGACGTAGTTGCCCACGACTCCAGTTCCGGCGAAGAATTTGGTCTTATTGGTCTCCCGATTTTGGGAAGTTGGAAGTACTAACTTCCCAAAATCGGGAGATGATGAAAAGCAAGATCGAGCAGGCCTGGTTGGTTGCGGCTCGTCCGGCTTGGGTTATAAAGGGAACGACATGGCGGGAAAAATAAGACTGACGGTCGCCTGCGGCGACTACGATATCGTGCGCGCGTTGAAGGACGGCACGGTGACGGCCGACGGCATCGAGCTGGGCAATGCCGGCGGTTCGGAAGAAGGCATCTGAAATGACGGCGATCGAGCAGCTCGCCGCCTGCGTCGCCGATCGGACGGTGATTTCCGCTGCGCTGCGCGACTGCGTGGCGTTACACCTGGCCGATACGGTCGGCGCCTGGGTCGCCGGCAGCCGCACGCCCGAGGGAGGAGCGCTGCTGCGATTCGCCGCGCCCGATGCGCTCGTGTCCGGTGACGTCGCGGAGCGCGTCATGCGCAATTGCGCGCTCGCGCGCCTGAGCGAGATCGACGACATCGATCTGGGTTCGTGCATCACACCCGGTTCGGTGGTCATTCCCGCTGCGCTCACCCTGGGCGCGTCGATCGAATATTGCGCGACCGAGACGCTCGCCGGCGCCATCCTGGCCGGCTATGAAGCCATGGTGCGTCTGGGCCGGGCGCTCGACGGGCCGGGCATCCTCTACCGGGGGATCTGGCCGACCTATGTCGCCGCGCCTTTCGGCGTCGCCGCCGCCAGCGCGCGCCTGCTCGGCCTCGACGAGCGCCAGACGGCGCACGCGCTGGCGCTGGCGCTGGCGCTCGCCGCGCCCGGTGTCGGCCAGCAGAGCGGCGGCGCCATGTCGCGCTGGCTCGCGATGGGTCACGCAGCGCGAAGCGGCGTCGTCTCGGCGCGTGCGGCGGCGCGAGGGTTCACCGCCGACCTGAAGATGCTGGAAGGGGAGTTTTTCCCGTCGGTGTATGGCGTGACGCCGCAGATCGAGGTGTTCACCGGGGGCCTGGGCAAACGCGATGCAATAGCCGGCGTCTCGCACAAATCCTGGTGCGCCGCAAGACAGACGATGGCGGCCGCCCAAGGTTTGAAGGAAATCATGGACGGCGGCGTGGTTGCGGCCGACATCACCGCGATCGAGGCGAGGATTCCCCCGCCGACGCTCAAGATGGTGAATCACGGCGTCGCCCCGGGCGAGCGCAGTTCCCATCTCACCAGCCTGCCGTATCAGCTCGCGTGCATGGCGCTGGCGCGCGAGTCGATGCTCGATGTCGCCCAGGCGCCTGCAGCCACGCCCGGCGGGATCCAGACGTTCATGGCGAAGGTGAAAGTGCTGGCCGACGATTCGTTGCTGCAGTATTTTCCGCGGGCCTGGCCGGCGAGAATCGCGGTGGAGGCTGCGGGCGGAAGCAAGGAGCTGCTGGTCCTGCACGTCCCGGGAGACCCCGAGCAGCCGTTCGACGAGTCCGAGGCGCGCGGAAAATTCGAAGGCGTCCTCGCGCCGCTGCTGGGCCGGGCCGGCAGCGATCGCCTGTGGCGCGCCAGTCTTGCGGTATTCGGGGAAAATGCCACGCCGGCCTCGCTGCTGGGCGAAATCGAGGCCGCGATTCGACCTGCCGCAACTTGCTAGAACGGGGAGCCAGATCATGCCTGCCAGTACGTTTCGCGAACTGCTCGCCAAGGACGGCCCGCTGATACTTCCGGGCGCGCACGACGCGCTTTCCGCGCGCCTGATCCAGCAGGCGGGCTTCGACGGCTATTTCATCGGCGGTTTCCCGCTCGTGGGCGCGCGCTACGGCGTGCCCGACATAGGCCTGAAGGGGCTGGGAGAGATCTCCTCCGGAATCCGCGACATCATGGCGGCCTCGTCGCTGCCGGTATTCGTCGACGCCGACGACGGCTACGGCGACGTGAAGAACGTGGTGCACACGGTGCACGCCTACGAAAGGCTCGGCGTGTCGGCGCTGCAGATCGAGGACCAGCGCTGGCCCAAGCGCTGCGGGCACATGGCCGGGAAAGTGGTGGTGCCTGCCGAGGAGATGGAAGCCAAGGTCCGGGCGGCGGTGTCCGAGCGCATGCGGCCCGAGACTTTCATCTGGGCGCGCACCGACGCGCGCGGGCCGCTCGGGCTGGACGAGGCGATGCGGCGCGCCGAACGCTATCTGCGGGCCGGCGCCGACAGCGTGTTCATCGAAGCGCTGCGTTCCGTGGAGGAAATGGAGACAGTGGGCCGCGCTTTCGACGTGCCGCTGCAGGCCAATCCGCTCGAAGGCGGCGTCTCGCCCATACTGCGCCCCGAGGAGTATCACGCGCTCGGCTTCAAGGTGATTGTCTACGGCATCAACCTGCTGATGCAGGCCACCAAGAGAATGAAGCTGGCTCTCGAGGACATCCGCAGCGGCAGTTTCGAGCTGACCGGCAGCGGCGCGAGTTTTCAGGAATATCTGTCGGTCGTCGGTTTCGACGAATGGGCGGCAATCGAGAAGCGGAACGCGCCGCGCTAGTCAGGACGCTAGTGACGCGGCAGCGTGAGTATTGCCTCCAATCCCCGGCCCGCGCGGTTTCTGAGCACCAGCTCACCGCCGTGCGCGCGCGCGACGTTGCGCGCGATGCCCAGGCCCAGACCCGTGCCGCCGGTGTCGCGGCTGCGTGAAGCCTCGCCCCGGAAAAACGGTTCGAACGCCTGATCCAGCTCCGCCTCGGGTATGCCCGGGCCCTCGTCGAGTATGCGGATGGTGATTTCGCGAGCGCCGTCCTCGACCTTGATCGTGGCGCGCTCACCGTAACGGATTGCGTTCTCAATCAGATTGGTGAGGCAGCGCCGCAGCGCAAGCGGCCTGCCGGAATAGGCAGATACGACGCCGCCCTCGACGTCGACCGGCCGTCCGGTGTCGCGGTAGTCATCCTGCAGACTTTCGATCAGCGCCATGATGTCGACGCGCTGCACGGGTTCGCCGGCGCTGGTGTCGTGCATGAACTCGAGCGTCTGGGTGACCATGGACTCCATTTCCTCGAGGTCCCGGGCGAACTTGATCCGGACCGCATCGTCCTCGAGCATTTCGGTGCGCAGGCGCATGCGCGTGATCGGCGTCTTCAAGTCGTGCGACATCGCCGCGAAGACCCGGGTGCGGTCCGAGATGAAGCGCGACAGCCGCTGCTGCATGGTGTTGAATGCGCGCGCGGCACGCTGCACCTCGACTGGCCCTGTCTCAGGCAGTGGCGGACGGTTGATGTCCTGGCCAAGCTCTTCCGCTGCGGTCGCCAGCGCCGACAGCGGGCCGGTCGCCCAGCGCACCGCGACCAGCGACAGCAAGATCACGGTGCCGAGCAGAACCAGCAGCGTCAGCGCGACCCGCACCGGTATGCCCGTGGCCTGGGGCGAAAGCAGGGTGTCGAAGGTTACCCAGGTGCCGTCGCGCAGCGCGATCTGAACGGTGAAGAACGCGCCTTCCGGCGAGAAGCCCTGCATCCCGTAGGGGCCCATGCGATGCTGCATCATCGGCATCTCGGACATGTCGGGCGGGCCGAACCGGCCCCGCGGCCGGAAGCTCTCCGGTGCGCCCGCGCGCCGGATCACGTTGACCTTCATCCCGTCGCCCAGCGCGTAGCGCAGGACGCTGGCGAACATCGCGTGCGTGATGTCGGCTTCCGGGGCCTCGCGGTCTGCCGCGATCGGCGCCCGGTTGAGCGATATGGCGAGCGGCGGGGCGTCGAATACGGCTACGATCTTGCGCCGCTCCTCCGGCGGCAGCGAATCGAGCAGCTTGCCGATGTCAGCGATCCGCTGCGCAAGCCGCATGC